>UQXP01000123.1 GCA_900545055.1 uncultured Collinsella sp. | reverse complement strand
GGGCATTGCTCCAACAAAAAGACGTGCGCCGCACTTAAGGGCGTGGACAAAATCGCCGAAGACTTGGGTCGCGGTATTCATTAGCCGACCGGTGTTTGGGCATGTTTGACTGCGGATACGGCGGTTGCTGATACGATAGGTACGTTAGCAACTGCCGCCGAGCGGCTTAAACGAAAGGAAGCCTGTATGGAGTCATCCGCCTACCCGATGCTCTTTAGCCCGATCAAGGTTGGTACGACCGAGGTCAAGAACCGTGTCTTTATGCCGCCGGTGTCCACCAACCTGGCCGATCACGGCTATGTGACCGACGATCTGGTCGACCACTACCGCGCTCGTGCCAAGGGCGGCGTGGGTCTGATCATTACCGAGGTCGTGACGGTTGAGCCCACCTATACCTACCTGCCGGGCGACATGTGCTGCTACGACGACACGTTCATTCCCGGTTGGGAAAAGCTCGCCGCCGCCGTGCACGAGTATGGCTGCAAGATCATGCCGCAGCTCTTCCACCCCGCCTACATGGCCTTTAACATCCCGGGCACGCCGCGCCTGATCGCCCCGTCCTTCGTGGGCCCGTCCTATGCCCGCGAGGCGCCTCGTCCCATCACGGTTGACGAGATCCACGAGCTCACGCACCAGTTTGGCGACGCTGCCGTGCGCATGAAGAAGGCCGGCGTCGATGGCGTCGAGGTCCATGCGGCGCACGCCCACGGCATGCTCGGCGGCTTCTTGACACCGCTTTACAACAAGCGTACCGACGAGTACGGTGGCTCGCTCGATGCTCGCATGCGCTTTTTGCTCGAGGTCATCGCCGAGATTCGCGAGCGCTGCGGCAAGGACTTTATCATCGACGTCCGCATCTCGGGCGATGAGTACACCGACGGCGGCCTGACCCTCAACGACATGATTTATGTCTCGCGTCGCCTGGAGAAGGCCGGTGTCGACATGATCCACGTGTCGGGAGGCACCACCATCAAGCGCGGCTCCGCGATTCCCGCTGCCGGCACGCAGCAGGCCTCGCACGCCGCCTGCTCGCGCGAGATCAAAAAGCACGTCAACATTCCCGTCGCCACGGTCGGCCGCATTAACGAGGCATGGATTGCCGAGGAGCTGATCGAGGACGGCGCTGCCGACATCTGCATGATGGGCCGCGCCAATCTGTGCGATGCCGAGTTCTGCAATAAGGCCGCTGCCGGCAACGCCGACGATATCCGCCCCTGCATTGGCTGCCTGCGCTGCCTGAACGGCATCATGTTCGGCAAGCGCATCTCCTGCACCGTCAACCCCGATGTTGAGCGCGACGAGGCCGGTTACGAGCCTGCCGCCGAGGCCAAGAACATACTGGTTGTGGGCGCTGGTCCTGCGGGCATGGAGGCGGCGTTCATTGCCGCCAAGCGCGGCCACAACGTGGTGCTCGTGGACAAGCAGGACGAACCGGGCGGCGAGATGCGCATCGCGGCCGTTCCGCCGGCAAAGCAGGAGCTCACCCGCGTGATCAAGTATCAGTACCGTCGTCTGGCCGAGGCGGGCGTGAAGTGCATATTTGGCACCGAGCTTACTGCCGAGGACATTCAGCGTGACTACGCGGGCTACGAGGTTGTCCTGGCTTATGGCGCCGAGCCCATCGCTCCGGCTTTCATGCAGAGCTTTAAGCAGGTTATGACGGCTGACGACCTGCTGGGTGGCAAGGCTTTCCCGGGCAAGAAGATCGTCATTGTGGGCGGCGGCACCGTTGGCTGCGAGACGGCAGATTACCTGGCCCCGCTGGTCAACGACCTGTCGCCGGCCAATCGCGATGTCACCGTCATCGAGATGACCAAGACGCTTGCCGCCAACGAGGGCGGTGCCGGTCGCGCGGTGCTCATCACGCGCATGCTCTCCAAGGGCGTTCGCGTGCTGACCGAGGCCAAGGTGACCGAGATCACCGAGGACACTATCAGCTACGAAAAGGACGGCGAGGTCCACACCATCGCCGGTGCCGATACGCTGGTGCTTGCCATGGGCTATCGTCCCAATACCAAGCTGGCCGATGACCTTGCC
>UQXP01000122.1 GCA_900545055.1 uncultured Collinsella sp. | reverse complement strand
GCCTCCTCGCCCAACAGGTCGATGACCTCCTGGTTGATGAGCGTGGAGTCGATATCCATAACGATGAGGCGTGCAGTCATGACGGGCCTTTCCAAGTGCTGTTTTATTGGGGCATATTGTCGCACGTGACGAGCGCGGGCGGGTGCCGCGGCGCGTCAATTGTTTCGTCTCCGTCAAGTCTTTGGGCAGGAGCTACTTTTCCGCGGCACATCGACACAGGTGCGATAAGATAGAACGCCATGTCTGGCTGCGCGGTTTACGCAGGCTGGGCAAATCTGTACGACGCCGCCCGGAACGACACGGGGCGGCACAGATCCATAAAGGAGGATCACTGGTATGAGCCAGACCCGTCCCATCGACGAGCATTCCATGCACACCCGTACCTGCGGCGAACTTCGCCGCGAGAACGTGGGCGAAGAGGTCACCCTCACCGGTTGGGTGAGCCGTCGCCGTGACCACGGCGGCCTTATTTTCTGCGACCTTCGTGACCGCGAGGGCATCACGCAGCTCACCTTCGACCCCGAGCACTCCGACGGCGACGCCTTTAAGATCGCCGAGACCATGCGTCCCGAGTGGCCCATCAAGATTCACGGCGTCGTGCGCTCCCGTGGCGAGGAGACCACCAACGCCAAGCTCGCGACCGGCGAGATCGAGGTCCTGACCGACCACGCCGAGGTGCTCAACACTTCTGTTACCCCGCCGTTCCAGATCGAGGACGGCATCGAGACGAGCGAGGACACCCGTCTGCGCTATCGCTATCTGGACCTCCGTCGTCCCGAGATGATGGCCAACCTCAAGCTGCGCTCCGACTTTACCTTTGCCATTCGCGAGGCGCTGCACAACCGTGAGTTCATGGAGGTCGAGACGCCCTCCCTGTTCAAGTCCACTCCCGAGGGCGCCCGCGACTTCATCGTCCCCAGCCGCATCCAGCCGGGCAACTTCTACGCCCTGCCGCAGTCCCCGCAGCTTCTGAAGCAGCTGCTTATGGTCGGTGGCGTCGAGCGCTACTACCAGGTCGCCAAGTGCTTCCGCGACGAGGATCTGCGCGCCGACCGTCAGCCCGAGTTTACTCAGGTCGATATCGAGATGTCCTTCGTGGACCAGAACGATGTCATGAGCGCGCTCGAAGAAGTCCTGTCCGATGCCTTCGGCCGCATGGGTGTCGAGATGCCCACGCCGCTGCGTCGCATGGACTACTGGGATGCCATGGACACCTATGGCTCCGACAAGCCCGATACCCGCTATGGCATGCACCTGGTCGACCTGACCGACATCTTTGCCAACTCCAAGTTCAAGGTCTTTGCGACCGCCGCAAATGAGGAGGGCTCTGTCGTCAAGGCCATCAACGCCAAGGGCGCCGGTGCCTGGGCACGTGCCAAGATCGATAAGCTCGCCGGCGTGGCCTCCACGTTTGGCGCCAAGGGCCTGGCCTGGATCGCCTTCCGCGAGGACGGCTCCATCAACAGCCCCATCGTCAAGTTCTTCTCGGACGAGGAGATGGCGGCTCTGCGCGAGCGCATGGACGTCGAGCCCGGCGACCTTGTGATGTTCGCCGCCGGCCCGCGCCTGCTCTCCGATGAGATTCTGGGCGGCATGCGTTCGCACATGGCCAATGCGCTCGAGATCAAGCGCGAAGGTCACGACTTCCTGTGGGTCGTCAACTTCCCGCTGTTCCATTGGGACGAGGACCGCAAGGCCTATGCTGCCGAGCACCAGCCCTTTACCCTGCCGACCGAGACCGACATCGCCAAGATCGAGGCCGACCCGTTGGCAGCCGGTTCGTGCACCTACGACTTTGTCATGGACGGCTTTGAGGCCGGCGGCGGCGGCATGCGTATCCACAACGCCGAGATGCAGATGTCCATGCTCAAGCTCCTGGGCTTTACCGAGGAGCGCGCCGAGTCGCAGTTCGGCTTCCTCATGGAGGCCCTCAAGTTTGGTGCGCCCCCGATGGGCGGTTTTGCTCTGGGCCTGGACCGCGTGTGCATGCTGCTTACCGGTTCCGACTCCATCCGCGACGTCATGGCGTTCCCCAAGACGGCCAGCGGCTCCGACCT
>UQXP01000121.1 GCA_900545055.1 uncultured Collinsella sp. | reverse complement strand
TTATTTCGTGGGGCTCATGTGCACGCACCTGTCTGCGTTTCGCTGCGCGTCCAATATCCGCAAGACTACGAGCGAGCACCTGCTTAAGCTGCCGCTTGGCTACTTTGACACGCACGCCACCGGTGAGCTGCGCCGTATTGTAGACGGATGCGCCGCCTCCACCGAGACTTTGCTCGCGCACATGCTGCCCGATATCGCTGGCGCCACCGCCATGGTCGCAGGCCTGCTCGTGCTGCTTTTCGCCCTCGATTGGCGTTTGGGCGCGGCATGCCTCATCTCGGTGGTCATTTCGTTTGGCGCCATGGCTACCATGATGAGCGGCAAAGGCGCCGAGTTCATGAAGGCCTACATGGGAGCGCTGGTCAAGATGAACAAGACCGGCACCGAATACGTACGCGGCATCCCCGTGGTCAAGGTGTTTCAGCAGACGGTCTACTCCTTCAAGGCCTTCCACGATGCGATTGCTGAATACGCCGACATGGCACAAAGCTATGCGGGCACGTTCTGCCGAGGTCCGCAGGTACTCAACCTTACCGCGCTCAATGGTCTTGTGGCATTCCTGCTGCCCGTGGCGTTGCTGTTGGCGCCGGGCGAGACGGACTTTGCGCATTTTATGGCAAACTTCACGTTTTACGCGATATTTTCGGCCGTGGTACCGACGGCCATGACCAAGCTCATGTTTGTGGGCGAGGCCTCTCAGATGAGTGCCGATTCGCTGGCTCGCATCCGAAGCATCATGGATTCCAAGCAGCTCTCCGTGCCCGCCCAACCCAAGCACCCTGCCGGCAGCGACGTGCGATTTGAGGATGTGAGCTTTACCTACGAGGGCGCCGAAGCGCCTGCCGTCAACCATGCGAGTTTTAGCGTTTCCGCGGGTAGTACCATCGCCCTGGTGGGTCCCTCGGGTGGCGGTAAGTCAACCTGCGCAAGCCTGATCCCGCGTTTTTGGGATGTTTCCTCGGGTCGAGTGCTCGTAGGCGGTGTGGACGTTCGCGATATGGATCCACACGAGCTTATGGACCAGGTCGCCTTCGTGTTTCAGACCAACCAGCTGTTCCGGCAAACACTTGCCGATAACGTGCGCGCCTCCAAGCCTACGGCCACTGACGACGAAGTGCGTGCGGCCCTCTCGGCAGCTCAGTGCGACGACATTGTGGCCAAGCTCCCACAGGGCATCAATACCATGCTCGGGGCCGGCGGGGCATATCTTTCGGGCGGCGAGGTCCAGCGCGTGGCACTCGCCCGCGCGATCCTTAAAGACGCGCCTATCGTGGTGCTCGATGAGGCCACGGCGTTTGCCGATCCCGAGAACGAGGCACTCATCCAGCGCGCCTTTAGCAAGCTGGCGGCGGGTCGTACGGTCATTATGATTGCGCACCGGCTTTCGACTGTAGTGGGCGCAGACCAAATCGTGGTGCTCAACCAGGGTAGCGTGCAGGAGTCGGGTACCCATGCCGAGTTGCTGTCCCAAGAGGGTCTGTATGCCAAGATGTGGGCCGAATACGAACAGGCCGCGAGCTGGAAAATCACTGCAGCGACCGCGGATGCCGCCGTCACGAAGGGAGGCGAGGCCTAAATGTTCGCCTCATTCCAAAAGAAGTATTTCCTATCCGATAAAGGCGTCGCCGGAGTAAAACGCGGCATTTTCTGGACCACGCTCACCAATCTCATTACCATGGCCGGCATGGGCTTTTTGTTCCTGGTCATGGCCGGCTTTGTCGAGCATCTCGCCAGCGGGGCCGACCTGCCGGATGCGCTGCCGATCGTGGGCGGCCTCCTGGTCTTTTTCGTGTTGCTCTTTGCCTCTAACTGGCAGCAGTATTACTACACCTACTGCATCTTTTACGAGGAGTGCGGCAAGCAGCGTATGGAGATTGCCGAGCGCTTGCGCAAACTGCCGCTGTCGTTTTTTGGTCGTCGTGATCTGGCCGATTTAACCGAGACCATCATGGGTGACGTCCAGGCCATGGAGCACGCCTACAGCCACGTGCTGGGAGAGCTTTGGGGTGCCATCATCGCAAGCGCCATTGTGTTCGTGGCGTCGCTGTTCTTTTGCTGGCAGCTGGCGATTGCGGCGTTTTGGAGCGTTCCCGTGGCCTTTGCCGTGCTGTATCT
>UQXP01000120.1 GCA_900545055.1 uncultured Collinsella sp. | reverse complement strand
AGGCACACAAAGATGTTGCACAGGATGCCGCGGAAGAAGATCGTCACCCAGTCGATCGTCACCTTGCCGGCGGCGACGCTCACCATGGAGTTGGCGACCGCCTCGCCGTTGAGCTTATAGATGCCGGCCATGTACACCAAAAAGACGATGAACAGGGCACCGACAAAATTGCCGACCCACACGACGACCCAGGCCTTGAGCATCTGGGCCAGAGTGATCTTTTTGCTCTTGAGCGCGCAGACCATAAGCGAATTGCCGGTAAACAGCTCGGCGCCGCACACCAGCACCAGCACCAGGCCTAGGCAAAAGCACAGGCCGCCCACGACGCGCTGGGCACCCCAGCCCAGCGTGCTGTCGCTCAAAAACACCGTAAAGAACAGGCCGCCGAAGGCGATAAACGCACCGGCGAACATTGCCAACAGAAAGGCCTTAGCGACCGGCAGGTTAGCCTTGGTCACGCCGGCGGTCTCGGTCTTGGACTCGATCGCGGCGGGCGCCAGGCAATCGGGAGCGGGGTACTCCACCTTGGAATCTGCCATGTCAATCACTTCTTTCCTAATCAGCAGGGACAAGCGCTCCTATTGCTCCTGCCCCAAGCGGACAAAGTGGGAAAAGTCGTTGGCGGCCACGGCGTCGTACACGGCGTCGACGGCGTCAAAGACTTCCGGGGACATAGGGTTGTAGAACTCCGTGTCGCCCGGCTGAATCCCTATGAAGACGATATCATCACACGATTGCTCAATCTCTTCGATCAGAATCGACAAAGGGAGCGAATGCGTGGTGAACATCGATTTGCGCGCGACGTCGGTCTTATCGAGCAAGCGGATGGCGCCGACGGGCAGCGCCATGTCGGCGGCATCGACCAAAACCAAACGCGGCGGACGCTCGCGCTTGACCTCGATGATGTCATCCTCGGGCGTCTGACCGCCGTCGATGGTGTACCAACCGGCGATAGGCGTGTCCTCCATCTTTTTGGAGAGCACGGGGCCGGCGGCATCGTCGGCGCGCAGCACGCTTCCCGCCGTGAGCACGATACCCGCAAATGGGGCGCCGTTCACACGACCATCCACAACGCGACCCATTACTGCAACCTTCCCGTCAGATACACGCCCGACACATCGCGCACGCGCTCAACCAGATCGCGGAACTTCATCAGAAACGCGACCTGCTGGGCATGCAGGCCAAAGTCGTCGTCGAACACCGAGATGCCGGCCTTGGCCGAGCCGCGAAAACCGCGCTCGTCGAGCAGCGTGTCGCAGGCCTCGAGCAGCGACGGCACCGCCGCCTTGTCAAGCTGGCACTCGCCAAAGGAGCGGATGGCCTCGAACTTGGTCTTGGCCTCCCCCTCCGGCAGCGCGTCGACGAGCGAATAGAAGACATCCACCGGCACCGACAGGCGCGGCTCAAAGCAATCGAGCACGCCGGTGTGGTGGCCCACGGCGAGCGTGTAGTACAGCACGTCGCAGGCCTCCTGGGGAACGTCTTCCTCGGTCTCCACAAACTTACGCGTGAGCTCATAGAAGACCACCTGGTCGGGCGCATGGCCCAGGCAGGGGTCGGCGACGCCCTCGGCGGCCTCGTCGCTTGCGCGCGAGGCATCGCCAAAGGAGCCGCCGAGCATACCGGGGCCCGCAAAGTAACCAGAGCGGTCCGTGAGCTCCATCTAGTGACCTCCGGCCAGCACCAGATCCTGCAGCGCCGAGTAGACCTCAACGCGGCGCGGATCGTCCTGCTTGTCGATGAGCAGCGCCATGGCACCTCGGATATCACCCTTGGGCGCGTCCTCGAGCGTATCCATAAACTCGTTGGCCAGGTCGCGGCCGTAACGGTAGCCGCTCATGGCGCGAGCCTCGCGCTCGATGGCAACGCGCAGCTTGTACGGCACGCCGGGGTGCAGGATATCGGCCTGCTCGCCGGCAGCCTCCACCGTAGTCTCGGCATGGAGCTTTTGGTCCAGCAGGCCAAGTGCCATAGCAAAGCCGTAGACAGTCTGCGCGGGGCTGGGCGGGCAGCCGGGGATGTAGACATCGACCGGCAAGATCTTGTCCGTGCCGCCCCAGACGCAGTAGTTGTCGTAGAAGATGCCACCGGTGCAGCCGCACGCGCCATAGGACACCACGATCTTGGGATCGGGTGCGGCCTCAAAGGCGCGCAGGGCCGGCATGCGCATGGCGCGCGTCACGGCTCCGGTGTACAGCAGCACATCGGCGTGACGGGGCGAGGGCACGACCTTGATGCCAAAGCGCTCGACGTCGAAGACGGGCGTGATGGAACCGA
>UQXP01000119.1 GCA_900545055.1 uncultured Collinsella sp. | reverse complement strand
ACTGGTCGCATTATGGACTGCACGGCGCGCTTCTTCGTCAATCCGGGTGCCGCTCGCTTGGATCCGCGCGTGCGTAATCTGGCAGATCGCCTGGCCGCGGCCGTGAAGGACAAGCATTTTGAGCCCGTCGCGGGCTCGGCGCAATAGCGCGAGCACGCACGGGCACCCCAACGTACGGGCTGCGGGCCGATTGGCGCCGCCGCCCGGTCTCTCGTTTTTCGAACACAACCTCGACCGATAAGGGATACCGATATGAAGACCATCAAGCTTGCTCCCGGTGAGCGCCTCGTTACCAACCAGCTCAACCGCAGGGGCGTGCTGCCGCAAGACATCGTCGACGCTGCCCGCGATATCGTAGCCAACGTGCGTGCCAATGGCGATGCCGCGGTGCGCGATTACTGCCAGCGTTTTGATGGCGTTGAGCTGCAGAGCTTCCGTCTGCCGCAGGAGCAGATCGATGCCGCGCTCGAAGGCCTCGATCCGGCCTTTGTCGCCGCACTTGAGAAGGCCGCGCGCCAGATTCGCGAGTTCCACCAGCGCGAGGTCGAGCAGAGCTGGTTTACCACGCGCCCGGACGGCACAATGCTCGGCGTTAAAGTGACCCCGCTTGCTGCGGCCGGCATCTACGTGCCGGGCGGTCGCGCGCAGTATCCCTCCACCGTGCTCATGAACGCCATTCCCGCCAAAGTGGCCGGCGTCAAGCGCGTGGTCATGGTGACTCCGCCGCAAAAAGATGGCCTGATCAGCCCGTATACGCTTGCGGCTGCCAAGCTCGGAGGCGTGGACGAGATCTATATGGTGGGCGGTGCCCAGGCCGTGGCCGCGCTGGCGTACGGCACCGAGACCATTCCGCGCGTCGACAAGATCACCGGCCCGGGCAACGCCTTTGTCGCTGCTGCCAAACAGATTGTCTCGGGTGACGTGGGTATCGATATGGTCGCCGGTCCCTCCGAGGTCTGCGTGCTGGCTGACGCCACGGCCAAGCCCATGGTGGTCGCGGCCGACCTGATGGCCCAGGCCGAGCACGATCCGCTGGCTGCCTGCTATCTGGTGACCTGCAACGAGCAGTTTGCGCGTGAGGTCGAGGCGGGTATCGACATCCTGGTGGCGCAGTCGCCGCGCGCCGAGATCACGCGTGCCTCGCTCGACAACGAAGGCACCATCGTGGTTGCCGCCGACATGGCGGCTGCCGTCGAGGCCGTGAACACCGTGGCGCCCGAGCACCTGGAGCTGCACTGCAAGGATGCGATGGGCCTGCTCGGCGGCATTCGCAACGCCGGAGCCATCTTTGTGGGCGCTTGGAGTTCCGAGCCGCTCGGCGATTACGTCGCCGGCCCCAATCACACGCTGCCGACCGGCGGCACGGCCATGTTCTCCAACCCGCTTTCGGTGGAGGAGTTCGTCAAGCGCTCGAGTGTCATTTGCTATACACCCGAGGGCCTGCTCTCCGATGCTCCCGCTACGCAGCGCCTGGCCGAGGCCGAGGGCCTGTGGGCACACGCGCTTTCTGCCGCACTGCGTCGTCGTGTGCTGGAGCAGGGCGAAGATGCCGTGAGCGCCGAGTCGCTCGCCGCGGCTGACCTGACCAAGGTTGCCTGGCCGGGCGACGCCGTGACGACGGTTGCCGAGGGCGTTGCCCTGGCGGCTGCGGGCGCGGGTGGCGTTGGCGCGACTGGCAAGGAGGCCTAATATGGCCGAGCTGACGCCCCGCATGAAGGAGCTCGTCCAGCCCTACTTGGCCGGCATTGAGCCCTACGATCCCAACTTTACGCCCACGCGCATCAACCTTTCGGCCAACGAGAACACGTATCCCGTGCCGGCCGGCGTGCGCGAGGCGGTCGACGCCGCCCTGGCTGCCACGCCGCTCAACCGCTATCCCGATCCCATGTCCAACGACCTGCGCGACGAGCTTGCTGCCTGGCATGGCGTGACGCGCGAGAACATCTGCGTGGGCAACGGCGGCGACGAGCTGCTCTATAACTACCTGTTGGCGTTTGGCGGCGCGGGACGGACCCTGCTCAACTGCCCGCCGTGCTTTAGCGAGTACGCGTTCTTTGCGTCGCTCTGCCAGACCGAGGTACGCGACGTGTGGCGCGACCCGGCGACCTTTGAGCTCGACCAGGCAGCCGTGCTTGCGGCGGCGCCCGAGTGCAACCTGGCAATCGTGACCTCGCCCAACAATCCCACGGGTGATGTGGCGCCGCTCGACTTTGTCGCGGCCCTGTGCGATGCGTGCCCCGGCATGGTCATGGTCGACGAGGCCTACGTTGAGTTTGCCGA
>UQXP01000118.1 GCA_900545055.1 uncultured Collinsella sp. | reverse complement strand
AACCCTACTGAGCGGTGTTGAGCGAACGCTTGACGGCATCACGCCAACCAGCGAGGTTGCTCTCACGGCGCTCGGCGGACATGTGAGGATGGAAGACTTTGACGATCTGAGCGTTTTGCTCCAGCTCCTCCAAATCCTCCCAATAGCCGACGGCAAGGCCCGCCAAGTACGCGGCGCCGATCGCCGTGGTCTCCACCGTCTCGCACTGCAGCACGGGGATATCCAGCAGATCGGCCTGGAATTGCATGATGAACTCGTTGCGCGAGGCACCGCCATCGACGGACAGGCGCTCAATCGAAAGTCCCACGTCCTGCTCCATGGCGCGCAGCACGTCATAGCTCTGGTAGGCCATGGACTCGCAAGCCGCACGCACAATGGTCGCGCGACTCGAGGCGCCGGTCAGGCCGCACACGATACCGCGAGCATGCGGGTCCCACCAGGGAGCGCCCAGGCCTGCGAAGGCGGGAACGAAGTAGCAGCCCTCGTTGTCGTTAATCGAAGTGGCGAGTTGCGCGGACTCGCTCACGCTCGAGATGATGCCCATGTTGTTGCGCAGCCAGTTCATGGTTGAGCCGGCGGCAAAGATAGAACCCTCGAGCGCATAGCTGATCTTGCCGTCCGCGGCGATACCGATCGTGGAGACCAAACCGTTCTTGGATTCGACGATCTCGTCGCCTGTGTTCATGAGCATAAAGCAGCCCGTGCCGTAGGTATTTTTGGTCTGGCCGGGATGGAAGCAGCAGTGACCGAACAGCGACGCCTGCTGGTCGCCCGCCACGCCCATGATGGGTGGCATGTTGGTCATGATGTCGCTCGCGACGCGGCCGTAGTCGCCCGAGCTCCAACGAACCTCGGGCATCATGGAACGCGGGACGTCGAAAAGCGCCAGCAGATCGTCGTCCCAATCGAGCGTATGGATATTAAAGAGCGCGGTGCGGCTGGCATTGGTGTAGTCGGTGGCAAAGACCTGACCGCCGGTGAGGTTGTAGATGAGCCAGGTGTCGATGGTGCCGAACATGAGGTCGCCCGCCGCCGCGCTCTCACGCGCACCATCGACGTTGTCGAGGATCCACTGCACCTTGGAAGCCGAGAAATACGGATCGAGCGTGAGTCCCGTGCGGGAGCGCACCAGCTCTTCTGCGCCCTGCTCGACCAGCTCGTCGATCAGAGGTGCGGTGCGACGGCATTGCCACACGATGGCGTTATAGATGGGTTGGCCGCTTATGCGGTCCCACACCACCGTGGTCTCGCGCTGGTTGGAGATACCGATGGCGGCAATGCGGTCAGAATGGATGCCGCTCTTAAACTGGACCTCCATCATCACGCCGATCTGGCTGGCAAGCACCTCCGTGGGATCCTGCTCCACCCAGCCGGGGCGCGGGAAGCTGGTTTTGACGCTACGGCGCGCCTGGGCGACGATGCAGCCGTACTCGTCGACGATGGTCGCAAGTACCGAGGTGGTGCCGCAGTCGAGCGCCATGATGTAGGAACCGCCAAAGCTAAACGAGGCGTCTTCCATACCCAGGCTACCTAGATTCAACGACATCGCTTACACCTTTCTATTGCATCGGGTCGGACAGGACCCGCTCGATCTCTGATGCGGGGAGCGCGCCTTGGCGCAGGATCTGGAGCTCACCGCGCTGAAACGACACGATGGTTGAGGCGTCGCGACACGTGGTCTCACCTGCGTCGACGGCCACATCGACCCCCTCCAGGATACGCTCCTCCACCGTGACAAAACTTGCCGGCGCGGGCGCGCCATGCGTGTTGGCGCTGGTACAGGCAAGAGGGCTGCCGCAGGCGCGGATGAGCGCTTGCACCACGGGCGAGGCCGAAGCGCGAAGTGCCACCGTGTTGTCGGCGGCGCGCATAAAGGTCGGCACGCAGGGGGCCGCCTTGACCACAATAGTCAGGGCGCCCGGCCAGCATCGTCGGGCGAGCACGCGGGCCTCATTAGGGATATCCACGCCATAGCGGTCGAGTGCCTCGGCATCATCGACCAGCCAGGCAACCGTTTGGGTGAGCTCGCGCTGCTTGAGGGTAAAGATGCGACGATAGCCGGTACCGAGCGCGGGGACCGCGGCGCCGTTGACGGTGGCCTGCGGATCGCGCGGCCACGGCAGAGGTTCACTTGTATCTTGTGGAACGGCATCCGAGAAGGCGTTGACCGCCACGGCGACACCGTAGACCGTCTCAGTTGGAATAAGCGCCAGGCCGCCGCAACCGAGCAGCTCGGCCGTGCGCTCGACTGCAAGCCGATGCGGCTCGCGCGCTCCCTCGTATACC
>UQXP01000117.1 GCA_900545055.1 uncultured Collinsella sp. | reverse complement strand
CGTACGGGTCGTAGTCGTTCTTGTCGCTGTAGTCGCAGTCGATGGTGACAAGCTGAATGAGCTCGCCGATCTGCGGGGCAGCCAGGCCGCAACCGCCGTTCTCGAACATCATCTTCTTCATCTTCTCGGCAAGCGCCTCGATCGCCGGGGTGATCTCCTCGATGACGGCGCACTCCTGACGCAAACGAGGGTCGGGCGACAGTACGATTCCATTGGCTTCCATGGCCATCCTTTCGGGTTGTTACATCAAATCATAGGCATCGACGTCAACGCTCACGCTCACGCCGCGCATGGAGCCCGCCTCTTTGAGGCAGGCGTCGATATCATCAGAGACATGGTACCCCACAGGCGACTTCACAAGCAGATGGAAGCGGTAACGGTCCTTGGCTCTCTCGATTACACACGAAGCCGGGCCCAGCACCTGTGGCACAGCGCTCCCCGCCCGCAAAAAGTCGGGCGCGGCGGCATGCCAGCGGCGTTTGAGAAGCTTCGCGATGCGCCCGATGTAGTCCTGCGCGTCGTCTCGGTTCGCCGACCACACCAAAATGTTGACCAGGCGAACAAACGGCGGATAGAGCGCGTCGCGACGCTGGTCCAGGTCGTAATCGGTAAAGATCGAACGGTCGTGCTCGGCGACGGCGCGAATGACCGGGTCCTCGGGCAGGTAGGTCTGGATGATGACCTCACCGGGGCGGTCACCGCGGCCGGCGCGGCCCGCCACCTGTTCCAGCAGATCGTAGGCGCGCTCCCCTGCCCTAAAATCGGGCAGCTTGAGAGCAAAGTCGGCATTGACCACGCCCACGAGTGTGACCTCGGGAAAGTCGAGGCCCTTGGCGATCATCTGGGTGCCCAACAGCACGGCGCAATCGGCGGCATCGAACTGCTCCAGTAGCTTTTTATGCGCGTCCTTGCCGCGCGTGGAATCGGCGTCCATGCGAATGATGGCGACGTCCTCGGGAAGCATCTGGTGCAGCGCGTCCTCGATCTGCTGCGTGCCCAGGCCCATCTTGGCTAGATAGCGGCTGCCGCACTTGGGGCAGCGACTCGTGGGCGCTGGGTACGGCTGCACACGCCATGACGATCCGCAGGTGTGGCACTGCAGCGTATGCGTGCGTTCATGGTACGTGAGCGCGGTGGAGCAATGGTTGCAGGTGGGGACGCAGCCGCACTCGCGGCACATCAAGAAGGGCGCAAAGCCGCGACGATTATGGAGCAGCACGGCCTTCTCGCGTCGTTCGACAACGCGCTCCAAGCCTTCCATCAGCGGTTTTGAGAACATGGATCGGCTGCCGTGCGAGAACTCGCGACGCAGGTCGGCGATGCGGACTGTGGGCAAGACCGCGCGTCCGGGGCGCTCGGGCATCTCGACGCGCGTCCAGGTGGCACCATTATACGTGCCACGGCGGCAGCGGTCGAGGGCCTCGGCAGAAGGCGTGGCGGAACCCAACACGAGCGGGCAGCGGTAGCGGCGCGCCATCTCGGCAGCCACCTCACGTGCGTGGTAACGCGGGCTGGAACCCTGCTTGTAGCTGGTCTCATGCTCCTCATCGATGATGATGAGACCAAGGTCGCTGAGCGGGCAAAAAAGCGCCGAGCGGGCGCCGACGACCACGCGCGCGGCACCGCTGGCGACCATATCCCACTGGTCCAGGCGCTCGCCGGCCGAAAGGCGCGAGTGGAAGACCGCGACCGTCTCACCAAAACGCGAGCGGAAGCGGCCGACAGTCTGGGCCGTCAGCGAGATCTCTGGCACCAGCACGCAGGCCGAACGGCCGGCCGCCAGCACGCGCTCAATCGCCGAAAGGTAAACCTCGGTTTTGCCGGAGCCCGTGACACCGTCCACGAGCACCACGTCTCCGTGGGCGTCAAGACGGGCGCGTTCAATCTGCGCGAGCGCCTGCTGCTGGCCCTTGGTAAGTGCGACCGGCGCCTTGCCGCTTGCCGAGGACAGCGTGGTCTGCTCGCTGCATCCACGCCAGGCGCGGCGCTCCTCCACAACCACGACGCCGCGTTTTTCGAGCGCCTTGATGGTCGCCGACATGCTGTTGTAGAGCAGGTTGAGGTCGCGCGTCGTGACCGGACCGCATTGGAGCGCCTCGATGAGCTGACGCTGACGGACCGCGGTCTTGGGCGGCGTGTAGTCGAAACCCTCGGGCGTGAGCATAACCCAGCGGTTTTGGATGGGTTTGACGGCGGGGCGCTCAACGGTCCACACGCCGTCATCGCCCTTGACCACGCGCGGGCTTCCACCCGGTGGCAAGAACAGGCGCAGGCACTCGGAAAGCGTTGCAACGTACTCGCGGCTCATCCAGCG
>UQXP01000116.1 GCA_900545055.1 uncultured Collinsella sp. | reverse complement strand
CTATGCCGGCTACGCAAAGCTCACGTACAAGACGGCGGTCAAGCGCGGTGAGCTCGATACCTCCACAAACGAGGTGAAGTTCACCAACAAGGCCAGCGCGGGGTCAGGAGTTAAACAGTTCGATTCCGGTAAAGGTGACGTCATCATTAAGAACAACGTCATCAAAAAGTCCGGCGAGCAGGTTGCCAATAGCAATCGCATCAAATACACCATTCTTGTTAACGAGTCTGCCGTTGCCCTTAAAAATGGCACCGACTTCCTTGAGCTCGTCGATACCATGGATGCCAAGTGCGCGCTGGTGCCGTCGACGCTTAAGGTCTATGAGCAGGTGAATGGTGCCTGGTCACCGCTGGCTGATAAGGACTATTCGTCGAAGATGGAGCAAGTCAAGGATGAATCTGGCTCGCGTACGAAGTTGACTCTTGAGGTGCCCGACGGGAAATACCTCAAGGTCGAGTATGAGGTTATCCCGACCGGAAACCCCGGCGAAGAGGTGTCCCTTTCCAACACCGCCGAGCTTGCGGGGGTGACGGAGGGTTCGGCGATCGACGAGCAAAAATGGAAGATTCAAAATGCGTCCGCCAGCGCGGGCGGCAACGGCTACAGCATCACGATGACCAAGTACGACGCCCAGCAGGTCGGCGCGACGCTCGAGGGGGCGAAGTTCACACTCTACAGCGTGGATATGGGCCAGGTTGCGGATGACGGAAATGTAGAGAACGCCAGAACGCCGTTTGACGAGGCCGCGATCGACGTCCCCACCGACGCCAACGGCAAAATCTCGTTCGGCACAAGCGACAAGAAGATGAGTAATTGCGTGCTCTATCAGCTCGTGGAGACCAAGGCGCCTGTTGGCTATGCCAAGGCCGATCCCACGTGGATCATGCTCAAGGGCAGCGCGAGCGACAAGGATTATCAGGCTGCGCTAACTAAGGCAAAGGACATCGTCGACGGTGCGGAGATCATCGGCGATACAAAGAAGGACGAGATCTGGGTCTACGACAACCGCATGACGGGCAAGGCGGTTATTAACGCAGAGAAGGTGCTCGCAGGCGGAACGTTCAAGGAAGGTCAGTTCTCGTTCGCGCTCAAGGATGACAAGGACAGGGTGCTCCAAACGGTGACCAACGATGCCATGGGCAACGTCTCCTTCAACGTCGACTACAACAAGGCCGATACCTATACTTATACCATCTCTGAGGTCGTCCCCGAGGGCGCCGAGAACAACGTCAAGGACCACATCACCTACGACAGGACCCAGCACAAGGTTACGGTTAAGGTGGACAACGGTGAGAGGAATCTCGTCGCCACCGTCACCTATGACAATGGCTCTTCGACCCCGCCGACTTTTACCAACAGATACTCGACCACGCTTCCCGAGGCAGGCGGTGCCGGCTTGACTATGACGTATCTGGCTGGCGCTTCGCTGCTGTGCTTTGCCGCGACATGGATGCATGCTCACCGCCATCGCGATCAAGATCGAGGTGGTCGCCGTGAGTAGGCTTTGGTGCCGCTTGTTGGCCGTCGCAACGATAGCTACGGTCGCTATGTTCTCTTTTGCGATGCTGCCCAGGACGGCTCGTGCTGCCGACACCGGTGCCATTACGGTGGACGGTACAGTCGCGACGCGGTATGACGCGTACCAGCTCTTTTCGGCGACAGTTATCGATGATGACGATGCTGGCCATAAAATTGCAACTGATGTAACGTGGGCGAATGGCGCGGTTCGTCAAGCCGTTCTTCCCGTGCTTCATGATGCGGGGCTTGATGGCTCGGCATCGGCGGCGCAAGAGACTGCCGAGTGGATGAATGCCGACGGGCATATGACGACCGCGCTGACGGCAAAGCTTGCCCGCGCGATTTGCAATGCCGACGCAACTTCCGTGGCCCTTAACGCGGGCACGGCGGCCGAGCTGCCCTGCGGCTACTGGCTCATCGTCGCCGACGGCGACGCCATCGCCCAGGGCGAGGCCGGCACCGCGCCGATCATGACCCTGGTCGGCGGCAGCGCCGTTACCGTCAAGCCCAAGGCGGCGACCCCCAAGGTCCAAAAACACGTGCTGGAGGACAGCACCGCCGCCTGGCAGAAGGCCGCCGACGCCACGGTTGCCGACGACCTGTACTGGCGCCTCTCGGCCACGGTCCCGGCGGGGCTCACGGCGTACGACACCTATACGGTACAGTTCGTCGACACCATGAGTGCGGGGCTCGACCCCTCCAAGGTGGCCGCGAGCGTGCGCGTGTACGTGGCGGCGGGCGCGGACGGCGGCTTCGACGTCGTCGCATGTGAGGGCGGCAACGCCAACTCGACGCCGGCTAAAGGGTGGACAGACATTACTTCACAGTGCAAGGTCTCGGTCGAGGGCAATGCCTTCACCGTGCGCACCGGCGACCT
>UQXP01000115.1 GCA_900545055.1 uncultured Collinsella sp. | reverse complement strand
AGCGAGCGCCTGTGCCTGCTCACCGAGGCAAGCGACGACAGCCCCGTGCGTCGCGAGCGTGCCGAGGCCTTTACCGACGAGCTGTCGCGACGCGGCCTTGCCGGCGAGGTTGTCACCTTGGCCGATGGCGGTGTCACGGGCGTTGGTCGCTTGGACGAGACCATCCGCGGCTATGCAGGCAAAAAGCTCGGCCTCATTGCCGTCAACGGCCTGGTCTTCCTGCGTCTGACCGAGGCGCTGGCGCAGCTTGGTCCCTCGCTGCCGGCGGGGCTCAAGATCGCGACGTTTGACGACTACCCTTGGAACCATGTGCTCTTTGGCGGCGTCACCACGGCCGCGCAGGACACCCCTGCCATTGCCGAGCGCGTCGTTGAGCGTCTGTCCGAGCGCATCGACGTCGTCACCACCACGGTAGGCGAGGCCGCAAGGCTCGCGCCCAAGCACATCGAGATCCCCGGCCACATCGAGTCCCGAGCCTCCACTTCGCGCTAGTCTGTGTGATACTATATAGACAATGTCATACAGGAGGTATCCATGGCTGCGTCTGTACTGAGTGTACGAGTGGACTCGTCAATTAAAGATTCATTTGCCGAGCTATGCGAAGAACTCGGCATGACTTCGTCTGTTGCGGTCAATATGTTTATGAGGCAGATGCTGCGCGAGCGCTCGCTGCCGTTTGTTCCTTCACTTGGTAATGACTCTGCAAGCGAAAACGTCGCCGCAGACATTTTGGATATTGCTCAGATTGAGTCCGCCGTCCGCGAGGCGGCCGGCCCGATTCCCGCCATCAAAACCGTGGTCCTTTTTGGCTCGTATGCCCGTGGCGAAGCGCGTGTCGATAGCGATATCGATTTGCGTCTCGAGGTCGATCGCGAGCATGGTTTTGGTCTTTTCGCGTTGTCGGCTTTTGGTGAGGCGGTGCGCAAAGAAACTGGAAGGCAGGTTGACCTTGTCTCGAGCGACCATCTTGATGGCGATCTTGCCGCGGCAATCGAGCGCGAAGGAGTGATCGTTTATGATCGCGCGTAAGTCAGACAGCCTTCGCGCGCAAGAGGTCTTGGAGGCTATCTTCGAAACGAACGAGCGCATCAAGGCTTTTGATATCACCGAGGACCAGTTTCTGCATGCGAATGATGTGCGGACGAGGGCGTTGGCGGACTCCCTTTTGATGTGTGCGCTTAGGGTGACGGAAGAAGCGGGCAAGCTGTCGGAGCGCTCGCAGCGTCTTCATCCCGAAATTGAGTGGCGTGGAATTATCGGCATGAGAAATTATCTTGCGCATGATTACGGCAATGTCGACCGCTCAGTTGTTTGGGATGCAGTGACGATGGAGTTTCCCGCACTGGAACGAGCCTGTAGGCAAATTGTCTCCGAATCCGAGCGTTAGTTACTTGCCATAGTCACCCGCCCTCGCACGTTTTTTGAACGCCTGACACGCTTTAACCCTGCGGAAACATTTTTCTGCGATAGTATCTGCGATATAGAACAGTCGAAACCCGCCCGAAAGAAAGGGGAGCGACATGAACCAGCAGAACATCGATTACGTACTCCGCTCTGTAGAGCAGCGTGACATCCGCTTTGTGCGTCTGTGGTTTGTCGACATTCTCGGTCGCCTCAAGAACTTTGCCATTAGCCCCGAGGACCTCGAGGTCGCTTTTGAGGAGGGTATTGGCTTTGACGGCTCCGCCATCGAGGGCTTTGCCACGCCCGAGGAAGCCGACATGCTCGCATTCCCCGATGCTTCGACCTTCCAGATCCTGCCGTGGCGCCCGAGCCACAACGGCGTCGCCCGCGTGTTCTGCGACGTGTGCACTCCCGATCGCAAGCCGTTTGCCGGCGACCCGCGCGATGCCCTGCGCCGCATGTTCCGCAAGGCCGAGAAGGCTGGCTACCTGCTCAATGTGGGCGCCGAGCTGGAGTACTATTACTTCCCCGACGAGCACACCCCCGAGCCGCTCGACAACGTGGGCTACTTCGATCTTTCGGTGAGCGATGCCGCTCGCGACCTGCGCCGCAACACGGTCCTCACGCTCGAGAAGATGTCCGTGCCCGTGGAGTACACCTTCCACGCCGCCGGTCGCTCGCAGCACGGCATGAGCCTGCGCCACGCCGAGGCCCTAAGCATGTCCGACGCCATCACCACGGCCAAGCTCATCATTAAGCAGCAGGCCTACGAGAGCGGTTGCCACGCCTCCTTTATGCCCAAGCCGTTGGCGGGCGAGGACGGCAGTGCTATGTTCCTGTGCCAGTCGCTGTTCGACCATGACGGCAACAACGTCTTTTGGGGCGAGGACGACGAGAAGTACCATCTCTCCGACGTCGCCAAGCACTATATGGCCGGCATCCTGGCGCATGCCCGCGAGATCAGCGCTATCACCAACCCCACGGTCAACTCGTACAAGCGCATCACCACGGGCGGCGACTCCG
>UQXP01000114.1 GCA_900545055.1 uncultured Collinsella sp. | reverse complement strand
ACGAGCGGGGGCTCCTATCTTTTTAGTGCCCTCGGATTGGGTCATAGTGTCTGTCGGTGTCATAACATCGGCGTTGCTGTGGCTGTCGGAAATGATCCGTTGTCGCAAGGGGCAGGTTTCCTTTGCACCAGTTTCTGTCGAGTCGGTGCTTCTTGCGGGTTGCCCGTATAATGGTTTGCGTATGAACCGCAACCAAGGAGTTCCAGTTTATGGACCAGAGCCTTTTTAAATTCGACCTGATCGCCGAGGATCCGACGACGCACGCGCGCGCCGGCGTGCTGCACACCCCGCACGGCGACATCGAGACGCCAATCTTTATGCCCGTGGGCACCAAGGCAAACGTCAAGGGCATTCCTACCGAGACCGTCAAACAGCTCGGCGCCCAGATCGTGCTTGCCAACACCTATCACCTGTCCATGCGTCCCGGCGAGGATACCATCGCCGAGCTGGGCGGCCTGCACAAGTTTATGAACTGGCACGGCCCTATCCTCACCGACTCGGGCGGTTTCCAGGTCTTCAGCCACAACGACGCGGTCAAGCTCACCGACGAGGGCGTGCGCTTTATCGTCAACGACTATGACGGCCGCCATGTGTTCTGGACGCCCGAGGACAACATGGAAATCGCCATGAAGCTCGGTTCCGACATCTGCATGCAGCTCGACCAGTGCCCTGGCTATCCCGCCACGCGCGCCTACGTTGAGCGCGCCGTTGAGCTGTCGAGCATGTGGGCTGAGCGCTGCTATAAGGCGCATACCCGCGACGACCAGGCGCTCTTTGGCATTGTTCAGGGCGGCATGCACCTAGATCTGCGCCTGCGCTCGCTGCGCCATCTGGAGGAGTGCGGCGACTTCCCCGGTTACGGCATTGGCGGCTACTCGGTGGGCGAGGACCACGAGACCATGTTCGAGACCCTGGCACCGCTCGTAAGCGAGTACATGCCCAAGCACAAGCCGCGCTACCTGATGGGCGTCGGCAACCCCACCACCCTCGTGCGCGGTGTGGGCGTGGGTATCGACATGTTCGACTGCGTGCTGCCGACGCGCACGGGCCGCATGGGTACGGCGTTCTCCAGCGAGGGTCGCCTCAACTTCCGCAACGCTCGCTTTGCGCACGACGATGGCCCCATCGATCCCACCTGCACCTGCCCGGTGTGCACGGGCGGCTACAGCCGCGCACTCATCCGCCACATGGTCACGCAGAAGGAGATGCTCGGCGGCATTTTGCTGTCGATGCACAACATCTACTACCTGCTCAACCTTATGCAGCGTGCCCGCCAGGCCATTATCGAGGGCCGTTACGGCGCGTTCGTGAGCGACTGGATGAACAGCCCTGCCGCGGTGGATTACTAAGGGCGACAGACACGCTTGCAGAGCGTGGGCAACGGCAAAGGCTGAGCGGCAGCCGCTCGTCACATTCGCTGATGCCGGCTGCGCGACCGCTGACCGATAGCTTGCAAGCGCGTGATGCAACGTGGGTACCATACCGAATAGTTGATGTTCGGGCGGGTGTTTGGCGCATGGCGTCGACCCCGCCCGCTTTTCTTTTTCTCGATAGGAGTACCCATGATTAAGAACGAGAACGTCGAGGGCGAGCCCGCCTACGACGAGACGTACCGCCGCGGCCCCGTGGTTATGCGCGGCCCCATGATTCCTAAGGACAACACCTACGCCAACCTGCTGGCGCCCGAGGAGTCGACCGACTGGCTGCATGCCGATCCATGGCGCGTACTGCGCATCCAGGCCGAGTTTGTCGATGGCTTTGGCGCACTTGCCGAGCTCGGGCCTGCGGTGACCATCTTCGGTAGCGCCCGCACGCCCAAGACCGATCCGCTCTACAAGGCGGCGCGCACGGTCGGTCGCAAGATTGCCCAGCGCGGCGTGGCGGTTATCACCGGTGGCGGCCCTGGCGTCATGGAAGCGGCCAACAGGGGAGCGGCGAGTGTCAACGGCAAGTCAGTTGGCCTGGGCATTGAATTGCCGCACGAGCATGGGCTCAATAAATACGTGAACCTCGGCATGGACTTCCGTTACTTCTTTGTGCGCAAGACCATGTTCGTCAAATACAGTTCGGGCGCCATCGTGTTTCCCGGCGGCTTTGGCACGCTCGACGAGATGTTCGAGGTGCTCACGCTGGTGCAGACGCACAAGGTCAAGCGCATGCCGCTCGTGCTGGTGGGCAGCGAGTACTGGCAGGGCCTATTCGACTGGCTTAACGGTCCGGTGATGAGCGCCGGTATGATCGGCCCGCTCGATCCGGATCTGGTACACATTACTGACGACCTCAACGAGGCCGTCGACATTGCGCTCGGCGGGTTGATGTAGAGTAGCTAAAATGGGACAGGGCTAAAAGACTGGTCTGAAACGTTTGATACCAGTCTTTTAGCCCCATTACAGTTTGAGTCGTCCGAAAGGGCGGCTCTTTTCCGTTGCATGGTTATA
>UQXP01000113.1 GCA_900545055.1 uncultured Collinsella sp. | reverse complement strand
CCGAGCTGCTGAGCGACCTCGCCGGCCTTGTCGACCGCAGCGTGGTGATCACCGGCACCAACGGTAAGACCACCACTTCGAACCTCATCGCCGACGCCGTTGCCGCCAGCGGCGCCCCCGTGGTATGCAACCGCGCCGGCAACAACATGGAGCCGGGCGTGGTGGGCGCACTGCTCGAGGCGCGCAGCGGCCTCAAGCGAGCCGGCGGTGGCAAGCGCGTGGGCGTTTTTGAATGCGATGAGCTCTACACCGTGCGCGTCCTGCCCAAGCTCAAGCCGACGTACTTCGTGCTGCTCAACCTGTTCCGCGACCAGCTAGACCGCTACGGCGAGATCGATCACACCCAGGAGGTCATCGCCCACGCGTTGGAGCTCTCGCCGACAACGACGCTTATCTATAACGCCGACGATCCGCTGTGTGCCGCGATCGCCGCGCGCGTTCCCAACGCGAGTATTGCCTTTGGCATCGACGGCGCCACCAACACCGAGTCTGACCGCATTAGCGACTCGCGCTTTTGCTCGCAGTGCAACGCGCCGCTGGAGTATGACTACGTGCAATACGGCCAGCTCGGCGCCTACCGTTGCCCCTCGTGCGGTTGGGCCCGTCCTGCGCTTGTCCGTCGCGTGACGAGCGTGGAGCTCGGCTGCGACGGTTACGGCTTTGACCTGGTGTTTGGATCTGATTCCAGCACGCCTGCCGTGCACATCGCCACGCGCTACAACGGCCTGTACATGGTCTATAACGTCGCCGCCGCCTTCTTTGCGGCGCACGAGCTGGGCGTGGACGTGGCGCACCTGCAGCCCACGCTTAATGCCTACGTGCCCGCTGGCGGACGCATGGGCCGCTGGGATATTGCCGGCCGCACCGTCGAGGCCAACCTGGCCAAGAATCCCGTGGGCTTCGATCGCCAGATCCAGTCCATTAAAACGGCAGGTGGCAGGCTCTGCGCCTTCTTCCTAAACGATAACGATGCCGACGGCCACGATGTCTCGTGGATCTACGATGTCGACTTCGAGCGCATCGCCGACACGCCGGGTCTTGTCGCCTTTGCCGGAGGCACGCGTGCGCACGACATGCAGGTACGCCTCAAGTACGCCGGCATCGATGCCGCGATTATCTCGGACGTCGCGCAGGCGATCGGCGCCGTGGCAGACGAGGCCGCCGATGACACCTTCTACGCCGTCGCCAACTACACGGCCTTCCCGCCGCTGGTCAAAGAACTCGACGAGCTGAAGGGCACCACCGCCGACGCTGTTGCCGGGCGCGCCGTAGCCCGTGCCGACGGCAGCGCTCTTCCTGTCGGCATCGCGCCGGTCGAGCTTTCGCGCCCGCTGCGCATCGTCTATCTGTACCCCGATGCCCTTAACCTCTACGGCGACGGCGGCAACGTCATCGCCCTTGAACGCCGCTGCGCCTGGCGTGGCATTCCCGTGCGTGTAGACGAGGTCCGTATGGGCGAAACGCTTGATTTGACCGATGCCGATATCGTCATGATGGGTGGCGGCTCCGACCGCGACCAGCTAGCCGTGGCATACGAGCTGCTCGCCCAAAAAGACAAGGTCGCGGCCTATGTTGAGGATGGCGGCTCGCTGCTTGCCATCTGTGGCAGCTATCAGCTGCTCGGCCGTTCGTACTATATGGGCGACGATCGCATTGAGGGTCTGGGCGTCATTGCCGCCGAGACTGTGCGCGGCTCCGACCGCCTGATCGGCAACGTCGCCGTCAAAACCGACCTGGCACCTGAGCCCTTTGTGGGATTCGAGAACCATGGCGGCCGCACGCTTTTGGACGCCGATGCCACGCCGCTCGGAACGTCCGTCGTCACGGGCACCGGCAACAACGGCGATGATGGCTTTGAGGGTCTCATCTACAAGGGTGTCATCGGCACGTACCTGCACGGACCGGCACTGCCCAAGAACCCCGAACTCGCCGACTGGCTGATCGCGCACGCCCTCGAGCGGCGCGGCGATGCGCAGGCCACAGCCCTGCTGCCGCTCAAACCCCTCGACGACACCTACGAGCACGCCGCCCACGACGCCGCCATGAAGCTCCTCCCCTAGCCACCACAACGGGGACAGGCGCCTTTGTGGTGGTTTTGGCCTGCCACGTTTGTTTGTCTCGATCTGTAACATCTAGGCCGTTGAAAGTCGTCTTACTGTTACAGATTGAGATGTTCATCCCGACGCCCGCCGTCTGTCTCGATCTGTAACAGATAAAGCCGGTTTGCCCGCCCAGATGTTACAGATTGAGATATTTTAAAATCGGAATAGAAACCCACTCCTGTGTGGTGGGTTGATTTCCGATCTCAGCCGAACACATTGAGCGGATAGGCCGTTCCCGCAGTTAGCCGAACGCCCCCGAGGCCCCTCCCGGGCCCCGGGGGCGGCATTTTCCCAGTTGAAGGAACGGTGGAGATGTGTTTCGATGGGTCCGGTGGCCATGC
>UQXP01000112.1 GCA_900545055.1 uncultured Collinsella sp. | reverse complement strand
GCGTGGCCGCCACGGTTGGATTAGACACTCACCATTGTCGGCCTAATCCGCGGTCTTTCATGCAGCAGGGGCTCTCAATGTTTTTATGTCCTGCTCATATCGTCTGTGCTGCGAAAGTATCTTCTGATGCGGATCGGCCGACCGCAGAGAATGAGCGGATGTCATTCGATGTCCAAGAAAATGCGAAGGGGAGAGCAGGGGCAGAGGATTCCGGCAACGAGCTCGGTAAAAGGGCAATTGGGTTAATTGGCGGATTCGATTCAAATAAAATAGTGATAATTGGCCTGGTGGCCGTCATCGTCGTTGGCGGCTATTTCGTCTGGAGTCGATCCGGGAGCAGTCATCTTTCATCGGAATCAGCTCAAAGCCATCAAAGCTCGATATATGAAACGGATGCCGATGAAGCCGAGCCGGAAAATTCATATGAAGAAGATGCGGCTGGCGGTGAAGGCGAGGCAGAATTGACGGTGATGTCTAGTAATTCAGCCGCCTTTCCCGAGATGATGGTGAATGTTAAGGTAACGGGATCTTCAAAAGGGATGCTATCAAATCCAGAGAATTGGGTCGTTAAAGAAACAGGGGTGAGCGGTGGCCAGGCTTCGATCATCCCTCGGAGCGTTGTGGTTGACTCGGACGGGGTTTGCAAACTCGCATATCGGTCGACGCTCGGTAGCGATTCGGGCGATAGCCGTACGGTTGTCGTGTCATATATTGATGATCAATCACATAAGGTTATGGATAGCTTTTCCTATTACTGTGATGCGAAGAGTTCGACAGTAGACGGATACTTACTTTCTGAAAGCGACTCGCGGCGTTATGCCGAGGCGGAAATCCGAGCAATGGGCATGAGCACATGGGAGCTTTGCTTGGCAAGAAACGAAATATATGCACGCCATGGTCGCAAGTTCAAGAATGAGAAGATTCAAGAGTATTTCGACAATAAGGATTGGTATGAAGGCATATACTCGCCTGAGGAATTTGATGCGATGACATCACCGCTTAATGATATCGAGAGGGCAAATGCCGAAACGATCCAGTCTTACGAACGCGCTATCGGCTCAGAATTTTTAAATCCATAACAAATCTTGTGGCAACAAATAAGCAATGAAGAAAACGGGTGCGAGTCCGTCTGACCCGCACCCGTTCACTGGGGGCTGTTTGTAACTACCATACTATCCGTGGTCGCACGCGCCGCACCCGGCAGTCCGGCGAGCGGTGCAAAACCGCTCATGGACGGCGGGCAAGTAACAAGCGTATTACAGATGCTTCTCCAGCAGCGCCTGCAGCCTCGCCTTGGGTAGAGCGCCAACCGAGCGGTCAATCTCCTCGCCGTTCTTAAACACAATCAGCGTGGGGATGCTCATGACGCCATACTTCATGGCCAGGTCCTGGTTGTCGTCGACGTTGCACTTGGCAACGGCAAGTTTGCCAGCCAGCTCGTCTGCCACCTCGTCAACGATGGGCGAGAGCGATCGGCAGGGCCCGCACCAGGGCGCCCAAAAATCGACTAGCACGGGCAGGCCGTCGTTAACGATGGAATCGAAGTTCTCGGGGGTAATCTGCTTAATGTCAGCCATGGTGACCTCCATAATGCGACGCGGCTCAGCCGCGTAAAACTCAGTACGACCGTGCTTATACCCAGTGGCCCGCAAAGCAACCACTCGCGGGCAGCTCTTTTATATAATGGTGGGCACGCAAACGATTGGAGAGCGCATGCCCACGTCACAAAGCCAGAAAAAAGAAGCCATCGCCCAGGCGACCGAGCAGGAGCTCGCATCGCTCGCGGGTCGTGGCGTGCGTATCGCGGGCAACGCGTGCTCGCCGATCGTGCTGGTCAAAGGCGATTTGGACGAGGCCGAGCGTTCGGGTGGCGAGCTTGCCGCCGGCCCGGATGGCGCGGCGTTGCGCAAGGCGCTTGGGGCCATCGGCTACGCGCCCGAGGATTTTTGCGTGCTGGCAAGCGTCGCCGGCGTGGGTGACGGAGCGGTCGCGGTGGGCGAGACTCTGCCGTGCGAGCTGTTCCGTGAGGCGCTTGAGGCTTTGGACCCCGAGGCGGTGCTACTGCTCGACAACAACGCGGCTGACGCCATGCGCGAGACCTACGCCGATATGCTCGTGGCAATCGATGACTTCGACACCGCCATGCTCAAGCCCGGCTTGGTCGCCCATGTGCAGGGTCGCCGCGTGCTCGCGCTCGACGGTTTTGAGGCGGCGCTCACTGACAAAGCCGCCAAGCAGCGCATGTGGGCATACATCAAGCAGCTGACCCCGGCGGCCGCTCCGCTGTAGCGGATTGGCGCCGGTGAGCGATTGCCTGGCGGGCAAGACACGCCGCGAGATCGGCGCCGCACTTCTACATCACAGCGCGCAGCTCAAACCGATCGCCGTTAATGCGGAACTGGCAGTTGCCGTTCATGCGTTCGACGGCAAGCTTAATGCTCTTGG
>UQXP01000111.1 GCA_900545055.1 uncultured Collinsella sp. | reverse complement strand
GGCCCTTGCGGCGTAGTCGCTATTTATTCAGTCCAAGTTTCGGGGCGCAGTTCACCTCTCCCTTCCGGGGCCTTCTTATTTATTAGAGGAATTCTCCGACTCGGTGGACTTCGGGTTCTAGGTCTACGTCGAACTGCTGCTTTACCTCGGATTGGATGTGGCGGATGAGTTCGTCGACGTCGGCGGCGGTGGCGTGGTCGGCGTTGACGATGAAGCCGCAGTGCTTTTCGCTTACCTGTGCGCCGCCGATGGCGTGGCCGCGCAGGCCGGCGTCCATGATGAGCTTGCCGGCAAAGTGACCCTCGGGGCGCTTGAAGGTGGAGCCGGCACTCGGCATGTCGAGCGGCTGCTTGTCCTCGCGGCGCTGGCGGTAGTCGTCCATGTCGGCCTTGATCATCGCGGCGTTGCCCGGGGCGAGGTTAAAGGTGGCGGAGAGCACGATAAAGCCGTCGTCGGCGATGCGACTCTTGCGATAGCCCAGATTAAGCTCGTCGACATCGAACTCAATGATGTTGCCGCTGCCGCGGGTGCCGTCGTCGAGCGCGCGGGCGGGCTTATAGACGCGCACAGACTCCAAAACATCGGCCATGCAGGCGCCGTAGGCACCGGCGTTCATATAGCAGGCGCCGCCGACCGAGCCGGGGATGCCCGAGAGGGGCTCCATGCCGGTGAGGTGGGCTTCGGCGGCAGCCGCGGCGACATCGGAAAGCAGGGCGCCGGCTGCTGCCGTAACATGCGTGCCGTCGACGGTGATGTTAGAGAGGCCTTCGCCCAGTGCCACGACGACACCGCGGATGCCCTTGTCACCGACGAGTAAGTCGGAGCCGTTGCCCACGATGGTGAGCGGCAGATCGCAGCGGTAGCAGGTGTCAAGCGTGGCGACGAGGCCCTGCTCGGTATCGGGCGTGACAAAGACATCGGCCGGGCCGCCGATCTTAAACGTGGTGTGCTCGCGCATGGGCTCGCTCATGAGCACGTTGTCCTCGCCGGCAACACCGGCGAGCGCGCAGAGCAGGTCCTCATTAAAAAAGTCATTCTCGTGCATACGAATATCCGCCTTATGGTGGTCGTTTTCATCAATCGAATGCAATATACCCCACCCGGATGGATTTGGTGCAAAGTAACCTGACCCCAATGCATCACATGGTGAAAAGGGTCAGGTTACTTTGCACCAATCGCGGCGATAAAACAGCCGTTTACCGGATTGGTAAAGTGTTTATCATCGAGGTAGAGGGACGGTCGCTATACTTTCAAGAGATTGCGCGAATACTCGGAAGGAGCGAGATGGGCAACAAAGTTACTCTCAAGCAGATTGCCCAGGAGGTGGGGCTTTCCCCCTCGTCGGTCTCGCTTGTCCTTAACAATCGGCCTTGTCGCATCTCGGAAGAAAACCGCAAGCTCATCAAGGAGGTTGCGGCGCGCAACCATTATGTTCCTAACCAGATCGCGCGCAGCCTGGTCATGCGCGAGTCGCGCACACTGGGCCTTATCGTCCCTAACATCGAGAGCCGCTTTTTTGCCTCGCTCGCCGGCAGCTTGGAAAAGCGCTGCCGCGAGGACGGCTACGCGCTCTTTATTACCAGCTCGGGTGGAAGTGCCGAGGACGATCTTGAGCTGCTGCGTCAGTTGGTGACGCGCGGCGTCGATGGTGTGTTCCTGGTCGTGGGCGACGAGTTTTCCGATGACCGTGCCCTGCGCGAAGAGGTTAGTCACCTGCCCATTCCGGCCGTAATGGTCGACCGCGCCATTGAGGGGCTCGAGTGCGACAAGGTGATGTTCGATCACGAGATGGGTGGCTATATGGCCACGCGCTATCTGATTGAACAGGGCCATCGCCGCATTGCCTGCCTCGTTAACGCACGCCGTTCCAATACGGGCCGTAAGCGTCTTGCCGGCTATGAGCGCGCCCTGCGCGAAGTGGGCCTGCCCATCGACGCGCGCTTGGAGTTCGAGAGCGAGTATTACATTCCGAGTGCCTACGAGGCATCGGAGGCGGTGCTGGCGACCGACGCCACCGCAGTGTTCGCAAGTTCCGATAACATCGCGCTGGGCTTGCTTAAGCGCTTGCACGAGATGGGGAAGAGCATCCCGGGCGATATCTCGGTCGTGAGCTACGACAACTCCGCGGCCGACGTTCTCTTTGAGCCGGCGCTGACCGCGATTGAGCAGGATCCTGGTGTCCTCGCGGAGCATGCTTTTGGCTGCATGTCCAAGCGTCTTGCCGGTAGGGGCGGTAGACGTGCCGAAGAGGTCGTTCTGGAGCCGGTGCTTATCGTTAAGGACAGCGTTCTCGAGCTTACTAAACACGACTAAACACGTTTATCAATTTGCAGAGACTGAATGTGGAACACCTGTGACAGGCAATGCCGCAGGTGAATGCTAGGTTTCGCTGTTGCGGCCATGGGGCTGCGCGTCTTCCTTTGGTCAGTCAAAATTACATTGCCGGGGCGGGGCCGGGGT
>UQXP01000110.1 GCA_900545055.1 uncultured Collinsella sp. | reverse complement strand
GCTTCCTCGAGCCCAACCACGACGGCACCGCCATTACCAAGTTTACGGGCAAGAACCTCATCCAGGGCGAGCCGGATGCCTCCAGCTTCCCCAACGGCGGCCTGCGCGCCACCTTCGAGGCCCGTGGCTACACCGCTTGGGATCCTACCAGCCCCGCCTTCATTAAGGACGATGTCCTGTGCATCCCCACGGCCTTCTGCTCCTACACGGGCGAGGCCCTGGACAAGAAGACCCCGCTGCTGCGCTCCATGACCGCGCTCTCGCGTGAGTCCAAGCGCGTTTTGGCGCTGTTTGGTAAGACCCCCAAGAAGGTCGTTCCTTCCGTGGGCGATGAGCAGGAGTACTTCCTGATCAAGAAGGACGCTTACCGCAAGCGCAGGGACCTGGTCATCACCGGCCGCACCCTCTTTGGCGCTGCCCCCTGCAAGGGCCAGGAGCTCGAGGAGCACTACTTTGGCGCTATCCGCCCTACCGTCTCGGCCTATATGAAGGACCTGGACGATGAACTGTGGGCGCTTGGCATTCCCGCCAAGACCAAGCACAACGAGGTCGCTCCCTGCCAGCATGAGCTCGCCCCTGTCTATGGCGAGGTCAACGAGGCCATCGACCAGAACCTGGTCATGATGGAGAAGATGAAGCTCATCGCCTCCCGTCACGACTTGGTCTGCCTGCTGCACGAGAAGCCCTTCGAGGGCATCAACGGTTCGGGCAAGCACAACAACTGGTCGCTTGGCACCGAGTCCGAGAACCTGCTCGACCCGGGCGACACCCCGCTCGACAACCTGCAGTTCATCGTCTTCCTCACCGCGGTGATCGAGGCTGTCGATAACTATCAGGAGCTCCTGCGTGCCTCCGTTGCCTCGGCCGGCAACGACCATCGTCTGGGTGCCAATGAGGCTCCTCCGGCGATTATGTCCATCTTCCTGGGCGACCAGCTTACCGAGGTCGTCGAGAAGATCATCGATGGCAAGGCTTCCGTCCATGCCACGCGCGGCGTGCTTGACCTGGGCGCCGATACCCTGCCCAAGCTGATGCAGGACAACACCGACCGCAACCGCACCTCCCCGTTCGCCTTCACCGGCAACAAGTTCGAGTTCCGTGCCTGCGGCTCCGAGCAGAACGTCTCCGACTCCAACCTGGTGCTCGATGCCGCCGTGGCCAAGTCGCTCAAGTCCTTCGCCGACGCACTCGAGGGTACGCCCGAGGATAAGTTCCAGGATGCCGCGCTCGAGTACTGCAAGAAGGTGCTGACCGATCACCAGCGCATCCTGTTCTCCGGCGACGGTTACTCCGACGAGTGGCCCATCGAGGCCGAGAAGCGCGGCCTTGCCAACAACAAGACCACGGCCGACGCTCTTCCCGCCTTTGTTTCCGATAAGGCTATCGCGCTCTTTGAGGAGACGGGCGTCCTGACCAAGGCCGAGGCCCAGTGCCGCTACGATTGCAAGCTCGAGAAGTACAACAAGCTCATGAACATCGAGGCCACCACGATGGTTCGCGAGGCGCGTCGTACCTATCGCCCGGTCATTACCGCCTATGCCACCAAGGTCGCTAAGGGCCTTGAGACTATTCGTGCCGCCGGTGCTGAGGCTGCCATGCAGTGCGAGCAGAACACGCTCAACAAGCTCTGCAACGGTATCACCGCCATCAACGACTCCATCAAGGCGCTCGACGCCGTGCATCAGAAGGCCGAGGCCCTCGATGGCCAGGAGCAGGCCAACGTATACGCGCACGAGGTCGTTCCCGCTATGGACACGCTGCGCGCCGCCGTGGATGCCATGGAGGAGATCGTGGCCGCCGACTACTGGCCGGTCCCGACCTACGACGACATCCTGTTCTACGTGTAACAGACACGTTTGATTTTGCGTGCGAAGGGGTCTCGCCTGTGCGAGGCCCCTTCTTTTTTGTCGCTTGAACCTTCTTTGAACTTGCAGCCGAGCGGGCGTTTCGCGCGTGGGCTAAGTCCTGTCATGCTCTCTGCGGCTACCAAGATGTTGAGTAAAGCCTGCTCTGATCGAAAAGTTTGCGAGCTGTTTAGCTAGCGCAAGGGCATTGAGTCTTCTTCATGTAATGTCAAAAAAGAACGAACCCGTGCGATGGTAACTCGCACGGGTTCGCACATTTTAAAGTTGGTGCCCCCAGCGGGATTCGAACCCGCGATATCCACCTTGAAAGGGTGGCGTCCTTGGCCGCTAGACGATGGGGACAGCGGGAAAGAGTATAGCAGACTTTTCTATCCGTTCACATATCGTTGGCAGATTGAAAAACCACCACACAGGAGCCTTGAATATCAACTTCATCCGAACACCTCCCATATTCATCCGCACATGTACGGATGAATATGGGAACCCGATACCCTGAGGGCCGGATCGGCCGGCCCCGGGAGATCGGAGGACGGCATGTCCGGAAAGAAGAAAAGGGGCTCCGCGAGGGCGGTCCCGAGGTCCTACGGAAGGCTCACGAGGCACGAGCGGGACACGGTCCAGAGGATGCTGGAGCG
>UQXP01000109.1 GCA_900545055.1 uncultured Collinsella sp. | reverse complement strand
TCGAGCGAACGGCAAAGGGGCAAACCGTTTTCGCTCAACTGCTTTATGCCCCTCGGCTGGCGGCTCAATCAGCGCACGCCGCGCCCACACAAAGCCGCTACACCTGTGACGGAGCTGTGAAGTGGTATCTATCGTTGGTGCAGGCCATGCCAAGGAGTGTCCCAAACTGCCGGCAGATAAGGAACGTCCCTAAGTGCCAGGCTCGGGTGGGACTTTTGTCCCATTTGACGTTCCGTTGGCCCAGATATTCGTCATGTGCGCCCGTAAACGTGGGACAATGGCGCTGTTGGTATCACAGACAAAGGATGTGCCTATGAACGCCCCCGTTGCCAAGACCTGTCGGCAGCGCCGCCTATTCGCGCGATTCGCTTCCGTCTGCGCGCTCGTTGCGCTTGCGTTGTTGCTGCTGCCTGCCGCCGCACACGCCGACGGCTATTCCATGAGCCAAACCTACATCGGCGCCACGGTCGAGGCCGATGGATCGCTGACCGTCGTCGAGGGACGCCAGTTCGATTTCGATGACGACATCAACGGCGTGTTTTGGGAGATCAATGCGGGCACCAACCAGCAGGGCGGCGCGGCGGGTGTCGACGTGCTGAGCGTCGAGGAAGAGGACACCGCGTTCAACAAAGTCGATAGCGCGAACAAGGGTGACTCTGGCGTCTACACGGTCGAGCAGTCCGACGGCGGCGTAAAGATCAAGGTTTTCAGCCCCCACGAGAGCGGCGATAGCGTGATCTATTACGTGAGCTACACCATGACCGGTGCTGTCATGAACTGGGCCGATACCGCTGAGCTCTACTGGAAATTTGTAGGTGACGGCTGGTCCGCGGATTCCGACGATGTTGAGATGGAAGTGTACTTCGCAAATGCCGCTGCCGGGACGGCGGCCGTCAAGGGCGATAACTTCCGCGCATGGGGTCACGGTCCGCTGACGGGCGACGTGTCACTCGATGAGGACGAGCCTATGGTCACCTATACCATTCCCTGCGTGCATCAGGGCGAATTCGCCGAGGCACGCATCGCCTTCCCCAGCGACTGGGTGCCATGGCTTTCCGCCTCGAGCGGGGAGCGCATGTCAACGATCCTGAGCGAAGAGAAGGAATGGGCCGACGAAGCTAACGCCCGCCGCGCTCACGCTCGCATGATTTCCAATGCACTTGCCGTGCTAAGTGTTGTCGCGGCGGTGGCCTTTACCGGCACAATCGTTGCGCTCAAGCTGCGCCGTCGCAAGCCCAAGCCGCTTTTCCAGGACGAATATTTCCGCGATGTGCCTTCGGCCGACCATCCCGCCGTGCTTTCGGCCCTCATGAGCTGGAACGAGGTGCCCGATCAGGCATATATCGCCACGCTCATGAAGCTTACTGACGACCGTGTGATCAAGCTGGAGCAGGCGACCGTGACCAAGGCCAAGAAGGGTCTGTTGGGGCGTGAAAAAGAAGAGCAGACGTATCGCGTGACGGTGAGTGATGCGGGTTGGAAGTCGGCCAAGGGCATTGACCACATGGTACTCAAGGTCTTCTTTGCCGGTGCTAAGCCCGACGAGAACGGCGATCGCTCGCGCACGTTTGACGAGCTGCAGCACTACGTCAAGCAGCACGCTACGCCCGTGGGCGACAAGCTCGAGGACTATCAGAACACCGTTAAGGGCAAGTTGGCCGATAGCGAGTACGTTGCCTCGGACGGCATTGTCGCAATGGTGTTTTGCCTGGTTCTTGGTATTCTGATCGCCTTTGTTCCCATGGGATCCATTTTCTTTACCGACGGCGCACAGGCGAACATTATCGCCGCGGTTATCTCGGTGCCGATTGTGCTGGTGGGTATTGGCGTGGGCCTTACGTTCCGCCGCTTTACGCCGGAAGGTGCCGAGGTGGCGGCCCGCTGCAAGGCGCTCAAGCATTGGCTCGAGGACTTCACGCGCCTAAAGGAAGCCGTCCCGGGCGATTTGGTGCTGTGGAACAAGCTGCTGGTGATGGGTGCGGCGCTGGGCGTTTCGAAGGAAGTCCTGCGTCAGCTTGCCGAGGCGGTGCCTCCCGAGGTGCGCGAGGCCGACGGTTTCTACGACAATTACCCCTGCTACTGGTGGTACTACCATCATTACGGCATCGATTCGCCGCTCGATTCGTTTAACGACGTGTATCACGAGAGCATCCGTGAGCTGGCTTCGAGTTCCGATAGCTCGGGCGGCGGCGGAGGCGGCGGCTTCTCGGGCGGTGGCGGTGGTGGCGTCGGCGGAGGCGGCGGCGGAACGTTCTAACGGTCGTAAGCTATGGGATGGGCTTTTCTCGACAGCCGTCGGGGAAAGCCCATCCCCTTTTTATGCGCTACCTACGAAGACCGTCCCCAACGACTAGCCATTTAAGAACGTCCCCAACGACTAGGTATGGCTGCTGGGCCTAGACGGTTAGGTCGAGCTCGTAGAGGAAGCTTTCGCGCGGCATAGCGTGGCGGCGTTCCTCGCGGTTGGCGCGGTGCGTGGCCGTGCGCTTAAAGCCGTGCAGCTCGTAGAACT
>UQXP01000108.1 GCA_900545055.1 uncultured Collinsella sp. | reverse complement strand
TCGACGCTGCGCGCCGCCCAGAGCGACAATTTGTCATTCAAAAGGCAAGGCATGACCAGAAGGTCTATGCCCTGCCTTTTTCATGCCAACTTGTTCGCTCTGGACGTCGCTCGCTGACATTGCCAAAACATCGGCGTTTCCTTGGTTGTCAAATGATCCGTAGGGAGTCATTGGTGACATCGCCTTGATATTTTATTTAGTCGGCTGTGATGTCATTTGAGCTGCTTACCTGCTTAAGGTAATTGACGGCATATATCTGCTATCGAAAATATTGCTCGAAAAATTGTCCAAGAAGTCGCGGGGCGATTTTTGATGGGTCGCGCGTCAAGTGATTTGGCAAGTTCTTGGTTAGATATTGGTCAGTTTTGGGGCAACCTTGCCAAAAACTTGACGGATGCAGATTTAGACGTCGACGAATGAACACTTCAGGTGGACTCCAAGCAAAATTCTGGGCTGATTCTCGATAATCGCCTTCAATCGTCCCTTGCCAGGCGCTGGCCTCGCTTACAATCTGCTCCGACATTCGCGCGCCGCCCGGCGCTTAAGAGGGGAGGGCCCCATGGCAAACGAGATCTGGACCATCAAGCGTTGTCTCGAGTGGACCAAGGAGTACCTGGCCGAGCGCGGCGAGGAGCATCCCCGTCTTTCTGCCGAGTGGCTGCTGTGCGCCGCCACGGGCCTGGCGCGCATTGACCTATATATGCGTATGGACGAGACGCTTAACGCGGCCCAGCTCGAGACCATGCATGCGGCCGTTGTCCGCCGCGCTAAGGGCGAGCCGCTGCAATACATCACGGGCAGCACGCAGTTTCGCATGATCGACGTCGCGTGCGCCCCCGGTGTGCTCATTCCGCGCCCCGAGACCGAGATGCTCGTCGAGGAAGTCCTCAATTATCTGGATGCCGAGGTACTGAGCCCCGAGGCCGCTGCCCGTCAGCGTGTTGAGCTGCCTTGGAACGATGAGGTCGAGGAGGCACGCAAGGCCGAGGCCGCATTGGCCGACGAGCGAGCGACGGCCGAGCGCCGTGCCGCCAACCTCACAGCTGCCGACGAGGCGGCGCTAGGCGGCGATGTGCTGGGCAGTCGCGCTTATGCCGAGGAACTGGCCGATCGCGAGGCCGAGGAAGCCGCCGCGCAGGCGGCAGAAGCCGAAGCGGCAGAAGCAGAGGCCATGGAAACCCCCGAGCCCGAGCTCGACGAATACGGCATCGCCATTGAGGACAACGACCAACAGGCGACTCCCGCGCAAGATGCCGCCGAGGCCAACGTATCTGCCCCAGCTGAGCCCCGCACTGCCCGCGTTCTCGAGGTCGGCTGCGGCACGGGCTGCATTTCGCTCTCCCTTGCCTGGGAGCGCCGCGGCCACGTTACCTGCACTGCTACCGATATCGAGCCGCGCGCCATCGACCTTGCTACCAAGAACCGTGATGCGCTTGGCCTCACGTCCGACGAGGTTGCCTTCAGCCTCACAAACCTGGTGAGCTCCATTCCCCGCGAAGAGTGGGGCACCTTTGACGTACTCGTCTCCAACCCGCCCTACATCCCCACCGATGTCATGCGCTCGCTGCCGCACGAGGTCAAGGACTTTGAGCCCGATCTGGCGCTCGAGGGTGGCGCCGACGGCCTCGATATCTTCCGCCGCCTGCTCAACGCGGCGCCCTACATGTTGCGCGCCGGCGGCCTCTTTGCCTGCGAGCTCTACGAGGGCGCGCTCGACGCTGCGGCCGAGCTCTGCCGCCAAGCGGGTCTGTCGGACGTGCGCATCGTCCACGACCTCACCGATCGTCCCCGTATCGTCCGAGCCATCGTCACCGAGCCCAAGCAGCGTATTTAAGCTGAACTAATAGACATTTGCTCAAGTTTGCTCTTGCAATATACCGTAAAACTTCTACTATAGAAGGAGAAAGGTATGTCAAATCAGCTGCATCGGTACCGTATCGTGCTTGATTACATTGAACCTTGGCTTGATGAGCATATACCGTCGCCACGTAAGGAGGCTCGATCGAGATGGAACTGCATGAGTATATGGAATCTCGCGGGATAACACGCGACTCCATTACCGCCGAGCAGGAGAGGACTCGCGATCGTATCGAAGCCTATAAGCTTGCTCAGATTCGCAGGCTAAAAGATCTAACACAGGCGTCGGTCGCCCAATCGATGGGCGTTTCTCAAAAACGCGTATCCGAGCTCGAGCGTGGGGAATTGGGTTCGATGAGGCTTGACACGCTGAGCAGGTACGCAGAGAGCCTCGGCGGAAAACTGGTTGCAAGCATCGAGTTTCCCGATCGTACCGTTACACTTGCGCGCTAAAAATCTTCAATTAACCCCCTCACTTTCACCGACTACTAGAGCCGCTCACCAAACCAACATGCGCTCTGGGCAAATAGGTTGAACGTTTCGTGCGAGAATGCCCCACAGTAAACAAACTTGCACCAGAGCGTAAGGGGCTGGCATACACATGCAGACGGTCTATCGGGTATACGAGGGAGCGCGCGAGCCGCATCGGCTTGCAGTCGAGCGCACGGCCGAG
>UQXP01000107.1 GCA_900545055.1 uncultured Collinsella sp. | reverse complement strand
TATCTGCGAAAACGTTAAACGGCCGACCGCGCAAGCAAAAGCGTGGCCGGCCGTTTTTGTACGCTCCCGATGTAGTCATACCGCTCGTCTAACTAGGGGTTGCAATCCCCACGTTCCGCGTTACTCTAATGGGCGCATTGTTTCCAAATTGTTAACGAGGGGTTGCCGTAATGGCCGACGAGCACGAAACAGAAAGCAAGGCATGGGCAATTGAGGCCGCTGCGGCAGAGGCGGCGTCGCGTGCTGCCGAGGAGGTGCATCGTCCTCCCGTAGTGCCGATGGAGCGCGTGGTCGATCGCGATGTTATCGAGCGGGGCGAGCGCGCTGGTCGCAAGCGCAGCCAGGAGCCGGGCTTTCCGCGCTTTTTTGCCGAGCTCAATTTGGGCCTGATCCTCACGGCCTTTGCCATCGTCGCGTTTAAAACCCCTAATCACTTTGCTTTTGGCGGCACCTCGGGCGTGTCGGTCATTCTGTCCACGCTGTTCCCGACCCTGCCCGTCGGCGTCTTTATGTGGATTATCAATGCGGTGCTCGTCATCCTGGGCTTTATCTTTTTGGAGCGCAAGGCAATCCTGTGGAGTGTCTTTGCCTCGTTTGCGCTGTCCGCCTATGTTTCGCTGTTTGAGCTCTTTATTCCGACCGATGTCTCGATGACGGGCGATATGTGGCTCGACCTGTGCTTTGCCGTGATTCTGCCGGCGCTCGGCAGCGCCATCGTCTTTGATATTGGTGCCTCGACGGGCGGCACGGACATCCTCGCCATGATTCTCAAACGCCGCACGACGCTTGAGATCGGCCGTGCGCTGCTGCTGGTCGATATCGGCATCGTGACCATCGCGGCCTTCTTGTACGGCCCGCGCGTCGGTCTGTATTGCGTGCTCGGCCTGTTTGCCAAGACGCTTGTGGTCGACAAAGCCATCGAGAGCATCCACCTGCGTAAAGTCTGCACGGTCATTTGCTCCGAGCCCCTTAAAGTCGAGGAGTTTATCGTCAAGCATCTCAACCGTACGGCGACTATCAGCCGCGGCTACGGTGCTTTCTCGGGCAAGTGCGTGACGGTGATTATGAGCGTGCTGAGTCGTCGCGAGGCCGTGCAACTGCGTCGCTACGCGCGCGAGATCGATCCGGGTGCCTTTATCACGATTGTCGACAGCTCCGAGATCGTCGGCAAGGGTTTCCGCGGAACGAACTAACGCAGACGTATTCAACGAACCGCCTGCTGGCGCCGTGTACCTTGCAAATCGGTCATCTTTGAGTATTTGACCCCACATTGGGCAATAATGATGCTAAAGACATCGTTTGCGATCCAAGTGATTCGCTCAAGATACGAAGGGATGATTCTATGTTCTGCTCGCAGTGTGGCGCCCCCATGGGCGATAACGACAAGTTCTGCGGCGCGTGTGGTGCTCCTAATGCCGGTGCCGCAGCCTCTGCCCCTCAGGGTCAGCCCCAGCAGTTTGTTCCGCAACCGCCCGTGGCGAATGCGTCCAAGGGCTGTGTGGCTCAGGCGTTCCAAGATATGACTAAGACTCCGGGCGTGCTTCAGCGTGTATGCCAAATCGCGTTTTTGCCGGCACTTATCTGTGTCGTGTCGGTGCTCGTGTTGTTTATTCCCGTTATTGGCGGCATTGCGGCTGCCATCGGCTTTTTGGCAGCTTGCATTGCGAGCGTGTGCGGTTCCGGCTTTGGTATCGAGTGGGGCCGTGATCTGTCGCTCAAGGTCGATGACGGCATGGACCGTCCACTCATGCGTTCCACGTCGTTTGGTCTCGGAGTCTTTTCGAGCGTTATTTCGGTCGTGCTCGAGGTTGTCGCTGCCATTCCCGTGATCGGTGTAGTGCTTTCGCTGGTGGAGGGCGTGGTAATTGGCGCTGCGGGCTCGTATTCTTATTACGGCTCTTATGCGCTCGAAGCTGCGCTGTTTGGCTCGCTTGGCCTGCTTGTTCTGGCTATGATTGCCACGGCGGTCCTGGGGGTCTTCTTTAAGATGTTTGCCGACATCGCCGTGATGCACTTTGCGGTGACCGGTCGCGTCGAGAGCGCGTTTTCGCTCGATAAGGTCTGGGCGACCTTTAAGCACAACAAGACCAAGCTGTTCTGTGCTTCGTTCCTTCCCGAGTTTTTGACGGGCCTGGTCGCCAACGTTGTCACATGGATCTTGACGGCCGTCTTTGGCGCCATTGCCTCTGTCGGTATGTATAGCTACTACTATCGTCCTACGGGTATTGAGGCAATTGTTACCGGCGGTGGCGTCACGCTCGTGCTGTTCTTGGTGCTGGTCGCTTTCGTCACCGTATTTCTTACGGTCTTTGGCAAGATGCTCAAGCACCGTGCCGTTGGCTATTGGGCCGCACGCTATGCAAGCGAGTGGGCCGATGAGGATAAGGACGACGTCCTGACTTTTGTGTTGCCTTTCGAGAAGAAGTCCGCTGCTTCGGGTTACAGCGCTCCGGATGCTTCGCCGGCGCCTGCGCCCGCTCCCGCGACCGAGTCTGAGCCGGCGCCCGAGTCTGAGACGGCATCTGAGCCCGAGCCTGCGCCTGCGCCCGAGCCTGATCCTGAGCCGGCACCTGCACCTGAGTCGGCGTCCGAGCCAAGCTCCGACGAGGAGCCTCAGGACGAGTAGCCATGCCGTCTGCCATTTGGGGACGGGGTAGAAATAGCGCTTGACAAATGCTGTCTCTTATACACATCTGACGCTGCCGACGAG
>UQXP01000106.1 GCA_900545055.1 uncultured Collinsella sp. | reverse complement strand
TGCCGATCCCGCCGCTACCCTCAAGGCCCTCGACGAGCGCAACACCGCCCGTTGGCTCCAGGCCTAAAGCTGGGCTGAGAAATGGCTAAGCGTATCGTTGTCGCCCTGGGCGGAAACGCCCTCGGTGCCAACCTTCCCGAGCAGATGGAGGCCGTCAAGACGACTTCCAAGGCCATCGTCGACCTGATCGAGGAGGGCAACGAGGTCGTCATCGTGCATGGCAACGGTCCCCAGGTGGGTATGATCGCCAACGCGATGGCCGAGCTCACGCGCTCTAACCCCGAGAAGTACATTCCCTGCCCGCTGTCCGTCTGCGGCGCCATGAGCCAGGGCTACATTGGCTATGACCTGCAGAACGGCCTGCGCGAGGAAATGCTCGACCGCAATATCGACAAGGGTGTCGCCACCGTGCTCACCCAGGTCGAGGTTGCGGCGGACGACCCGGCCTTCGCCGATCCCGTTAAGCCGATTGGCCCGTGGATGAGCGAGGCCGAGGCCAAGGAGCTGGAAGCCGACCGCGGCTACCAGTTCATCCACGACGAGAAGCAGGGCTTCCGTCGCGTGGTGGCTTCGCCCAAGCCCGTGAACATTGTCGAGCTCGACACCATCAAGTCGCTCGTCGAGACCAACCACGTGGTGATCTCCTGCGGCGGTGGCGGTATCCCCGTCACCAAGGCCCAGGGCAACCACCTTAAGGGCGCTGCCGCCGTCATCGATAAGGACTTTGCGGCCGAGAAGCTCGCCGAGCAGCTCGATGCCGATGCCCTGATTATCCTGACGGCCGTGGAGAAGGTTGCCATTGGCTTTGGCACCGACCACGAGCAGTGGCTCGACACGCTGACCGCGGCTGACGTAAAGCGTCTGTCCGAGGCCAACGAGTTCGGTCGCGGCTCCATGCTGCCCAAGGTTCAGGCTGCCTCGACGTTTGCCGAGAGCAAGCCGGGCCGTACGGCGCTCATCACGCTGCTCGAGAAGGCGCGTGACGGTCTTGCCGGCAAGACCGGTACCACGTTTACCGGCGACGCTGAGTAGGCATATCGCACTGATGTAGAGGAGGGTGTCCTGCGCCGCGGGATGCCCTCCTTTGTGCTATGGAGAGCTGGGGAGCGCTTGCTGGAAAACTGGCGCGTGCCTGTTCCGACGGAGTGTGAGCTTGGTATGGTGGGTATAGCAACTATGGTGTCCAAGGCGGCCAGGGGAGGTTTGCGGAGATGAAACTCGGTTGCGTGATTATGGCCTCGGGAGAGGGCAAACGGTTTGGCTCCAACAAGATGCTCGCCGACATTTATGGTGAGCCGCTGATCGCGCGGACGATTGATTCGGTTTCCCGGGGCTTTGATATGGTGGTTTCGACGCGCTGGCCCGAGGTCGCCCAGATTTGCAAGGACAAGCATTGTCCGTGCGTGCTGCATGACGGTTCGCTCAGGAGCGAGAGCATTCGTGCGGGTCTTTCCTGGGGAGCCGGGCGCAACTGGAAAGGCTGCCTCTTTTTGCCGGGCGACCAGCCACTCGTGAGCTCGGATTCTTTTAAGGCCATGGTTCGTGCATTTGACGAGCGCGACTGCAAACATCCGGTGCGCTTGGCGTGCAATGGCGAGCCCTCGAGTCCGGTGCTCTTTCCGGCGCAGCTGTTCGACGCGCTTATGCTTCTCGAAGGCAAAGACGGCGGAGGCTCGATTCTCAGGGGCCGCACCGACATTGCGCTGGTCGAGGCGCGTGCCTACGAGCTTTGGGATGTCGATACTGTAAAGGGGCAGCGTCGTATAACGGAGCACATCGCCGCCTGCTCGTATTTTGATCGCGTGGCCAACTGCATCAATCAATAAGGAGCAATTATGATCATCATCAAAAACGGCGCACTCGTGACGCCCCAGGGGCTTCGTCGCGCCGACCTTGCCATGGACGGCGACAAAATCGTGCGGATTGCCGCGGAGATTAAGCCGGGCGAGGACGACACCGTGCAGGATGCCACGGGCTGCTGGGTATTCCCCGGCTTTATCGATGGACATACCCATATGCAGTGCTGGACCGGTATGGATTGGACGGCCGATAGCTTTGAGACCGGCACACGTGCGGCTGCCTGCGGCGGTACCACGACCATTGTGGATTATGCGACGGCCGACCGCGGTGTGACCATGCCCGATGCCTTGGCCGAGTGGCATCGTCGCGCCGACGGAACTTGCACGGCCAACTACGCCTTTCATATGGCGCTTGCCGAGTGGAACGACCGCAACCGTGCCGACCTTTCGGCCATGCGCGAGGCGGGCGTGTCGTCGTTCAAGACCTACTTTGCCTATGATCACCTGCGCTTGGACGATGCCGAGACGCTCGAGGTGCTTGAGGAGCTCAAGCGCGTGGGTGGCATCCTGTGCGTGCACTGCGAGAACGGTACGCTGGTGAATGAGCTGCAGAAGCGCGTGTACGAGCAGGGGATTCACGGGCCCGAGGGCCATGCGCTCAGCCGTCCGGACGTATGCGAGGGCGAGGCCGTGAGCCGTCTGCTGTATTTGGCGCACCTGGCCGGCGATGCTCCGGTCAACGTGGTACATCTTTCGACCAAGTTGGGGCTCGAGGCCATCCGTGCCGCCAAGGCGCGCGGGCAGAAGAATATCTATGTTGAGACCTGCCCTCAGTATCTGATGCTCGACGATACCTGCTACTTGGAGCAGGGCGAGGACGGCTTTGCGGGCGCCAAGTACGTGATGAGCCCGCCGCT
>UQXP01000105.1 GCA_900545055.1 uncultured Collinsella sp. | reverse complement strand
GTCCATGTCCTCAAACACAATGGGGTAGACGAGCGGATGGCGCTTGATGCCGCGGACGTGCGCACCCATGTTGCGGCAGAGCGTGGCGAAGTGGCCACCGATATCGCCCGCGCCCAGCACCAGCACATTGGCGTTTTTGAGCGAGGTGACCGGCCCCAAATCCTCCCAGCGATGCTCGCGCTGCAGGTCCTGGTAGCCGGGCAGGCGCTTCATCATAGACAGCACCATGGCAAACATGTGCTCGCTCACGGCCTGGCCGTAGGCGCCGATTGAGCAAGACAGCTTGGCTTCAGCCGGCACGGTGCCGGCGGCGAGATAGTCGTCATAGCCGGCGGTCTGCAGTTGCAGCAGCTGGAGGCGCTCGCATGCGGTCAGCAGGGAAGGGTCTATGTTGCCCAGGATCACGTCGGCATTGGCGACCTGTTCACGCGTGATGGTGTCGGAGCTCGTGTAGATAAAGTCCTCGCCCGGAGCGCTCGACTCAAGAATTGCGCGATGGCGGTCGTTGACGGGCAGCAAAACCAGGATGTTCACAAGCAGTCCTTTCCGCTCGACCTGCCAAAAAGGGACAGGTTTATTTTGGCAGGTTGTATCAGGCAAAACGTTATAAAAACGCCGGGCTACGCGATGGTTAACATATCCATCGCGTAGCCCGGCGCATCCACAGCTACCAGCTCAGCAGCTCGTAACCATCCTCGGTCACCACGAGCTGTACCTCGCACTGGGCCGAATCGCTGCCGTCCTTGGTGCGCACGCACCAGCCGTCGCCCTTGCTAATCTTGATATCGGGCGCTCCGGCGTTGACCATGGGCTCGATGGTAAAGACCATGCCTGGCACCATGATGGTGTCTACGTCGGGCGCCTCGGTGGTAAAGCCCACAAACGGGTCCTCGTGGAACTCCTTACCGATGCCGTGTCCGCCGTACTCACGCACCACGCTAAAGCCGGCGTCCTCGACGGTCTTTTGCACAGCCTCGGCCATAACGGAGAGCGGTAGCCATGGCTTGACGGCTGCCAGACCCGCCTCCACGCTGGCACGGGTGACGTCGACCAGGCGCTGGCGCTCGGCCGAGACCTCGCCGATGCAGAACATGCGGCTCGAATCACTAAAGTAACCGTCCAAGATCGTGGAGCAGTCTACGTTGATGATGTCGCCCTCGTGCAGCACATCCGCATCGCAGGGGATGCCGTGGCAGACGACGTCGTTGATCGAGGTGCACACGCTCTTGGGATAGCCCTCGTAGTTAAGATCGGCCGGCGTGCCGCCGTGCTCGACGGTGTAGTCGTAGATCATCTGGTCGATCTGGTTGGTGGTCATGCCCGCGGCGATGTGTTCGCCTACGTAATCGAGCACACCCACGTTGATGGCGGCCGAGCGCTTGATGCCCTCGATATCGGCGGGCGTCTTGTAGAGCGTGCGGGGCAGAACCTCCCAGCCCTCTTCCCACAAGCGCTCGAGGCGCTCATCAAAGGCGCTATGGCATTTCTTATATTTTTTGCCGCTGCCGCACCAGCAGACGTCGTTGCGGCCGGGCACGGGTCCATTGTCAAACATGGCTAACTTCCTTTCATTCGCAGCTAGTATAGCCCACTCACAGGGCAGCTGCGCGCTAGTAGCTCACCTGGCAGGGAATGCCGAGGGCGCGCACGCGCGCGGCGATGGCGTCGAGGGCCTCGGGCGCTGCTTTGGCAAGGCCGGCGACCGGCGTCTCGCGAGCCACCGTGTAGATGGTCGCTTCTTGTGGGCGAATGCGCTCAAGTGCCGCGAGCCAGGGGGCAACGTACTCCTCGCCGGTGTTGTCGATGGGCTTGCCCAGATACTCACCGGTCAAAAAGATCGTCTGGATAATGACATGACCGTCAAAGCTTGCGAACGTCTCAATCTGGTGCTCGACGTCGTAGGGGCCAACAGGCTGGTCGAGCAGCTGGATAAATGCCGGATCGACCGTATCGAGCTTGAGGATGTTGTCGTCGACCATCATGAGCGCATCGTGCACCTCGGGGCGGTCGGCGCGCGTACCGTTGGAGAGCACGGCGATTTTGGAGTTTGGGGCCAGCTGATCGCGCAGCGCGACGGCGCCGGCAATCGCCTGGGGAAACTCCGGTGCGGCGGTGGGCTCGCCGTTTCCTGCGAAGGTGATCACATCGGGGAGCTCGCCCTCGGCTGCCATCTCGCGCAGCTTTGCCTCGAGCGCGTCGAGTACCACGGCAGCTGTGTTGTACGGCTCATGGCAGGGGCGCTCGGCGTTGAGGCCGTTTTCGCAGTAAATGCAGTCGAACGTGCAGATTTTGCCGCTGGCCGGCATCATGTTGACGCCGAGCGAGAGACCAAGGCGACGGCTGCGAACGGGCCCAAAGATGGGGCTGGCATTCAAAAACGTAGACATAGGCATATGCTCCTCAAGACAATTGTGCCTAAGCATAGCATCGGCTCCAAAGCAAGGTGCGGGCTCTTGCTTTACAAGTTTCGTTTTTTCACGTCGCCCATTATGCCGCGCCATGAAAAGCCTCGGGTCGGGTAAAGTTAATCTGTTAACAAGGTGTAAGGCAATGTGGGTCCATCCAACCGCGCTGACGTGCAACTGGATGAGCATTGATGATGGGGGCACAACATGAATTTTACGGTCGAGAATGCGGGCACCACGATTGCCTGTCGCGAATATGCCGGCCCAGATGTGTCGCCTGATGCTCCTGCCTTGGTGTGCGTGCACGGCGC
>UQXP01000104.1 GCA_900545055.1 uncultured Collinsella sp. | reverse complement strand
TATTCCCACTCGATGGTCGCGGGCGGCTTGGACGTAATGTCGTAGCACACGCGGTTGGCGCCGGGAACCTCGGCAACGATGCGGCCGGAGATGCGGGCCAGGACGTCATAGGGCAGCTTAGCCCAGTCGGCGGTCATGGCATCGCTGGACTCGACGGCACGCAGGATGATCGGGCGCTGATAGGTGCGCTCGTCGCCCATAACGCCAACGGACTTGATGTCGGGCAGGACCGCGAAATACTGCCAGCAGCTGTGCTCGGAGTTGCGCTCGCCGGTCTGCTCAAACAGACGCTGGTTGTAGGCGTCGAGCTCCTCGCGCACGATGGCGTCGGCGTTCTTGAGGATCTCGAGCTTCTCCTTGTCGACCGCACCGATGATGCGGATGGCCAGACCCGGGCCCGGGAAAGGCTGGCGGAACACGATGTGACCCGGCAGGCCCAGTGCCAGACCAAGCGCGCGGACCTCGTCCTTAAAGAAGTGATCAAGCGGCTCAATGAGGTCGAAATGCACGCCCTCGGGGAACGGGATCAGGTTGTGATGGCTCTTGATGGTGGCCGTCTTGCCGCCCGTCTTGCGAGCGCCGGACTCGATAATGTCGGGGTAGATGGTGCCCTGAGCCAGGTACTTGACCGGCTTGCCATCGGTCTCGAGCTGCTGCGCCACGGCGAAGAACTCTTTCCAGAACTGCGTACCGATGATGCGGCGCTTCTCCTCGGGCTCGGTCACGCCAGCCAGAAGCTCGGCATAGCGGTCCTCGGCGTGGACGTGGATAAAGTCGACGTCAAACTGCTTGGTGAAGACCTCCTCCACCTGCTCGGGCTCGCCCTTGCGCAGCAGGCCGTGGTTGATGAACACGCAGGTCATCTGCTTGCCCACGGCGCGAGCGCCCAGCGCAGCCACGACGGAGGAGTCGACGCCACCGGACAGGGCCAGAATCACGCGGTCGTCGCCGACCTTCTCGCGGAACTCAGCCGTCATGGTCTCGACCAGGTTGTCCATGCTCCAGTTGGGCTCCAGGCCACAGATCTCAAACAGGAAGTTGCTCAGCAGCTGCTGACCGTACTCGGAGTGCTTGACCTCGGGGTGGAACTGCGTGGTGAAGATCTTGCGCTCGGGGCACTCCATGGCGGCAACCGGGCACACGTCGGTGCTGGCGGTAACGGTAAAGCCCTCGGGCACCTCGGAAACGGCATCGCGGTGGCTCATCCACACGGTCTGCTCCATGGGCGTGGAGTTAAAGAGCTTGGCGCCTGCCGTGCGCGTGATGGTGGCGCGGCCATACTCGCCCACCTCGGAGTGGCCGACCTTGCCGCCGAGCGTCACGGCCGTGATCTGATGACCGTAGCAGAAGCCCAGGACGGGAAGGCCCAGGTCAAAGATGGCGGGGTCAATGGACGGAGCGTCCTCGGCATACACAGAAGCCGGGCCGCCGGAAAGGATGAGCGCAGAGGCGTTCATCTCGCGAATCTCGTCGGCCGAGATGTCGCAGGGAACGATCTCGGAATACACGTTGAGGTCGCGGACGCGACGGGCAATGAGCTGACCGTACTGCGCACCAAAGTCGAGTACGAGGACCTTTGCGGAAGCCTTTTGATCCATGGTTTCCCCTCCTGTTGGCGGGGAGCCGGTGCCCGCCCGCGTGAATGAACGAAAATAACTTCCATAGTGTACACGTTATATGGGGTTTCTCGTCCCTCGCAGCCATCAGCGCACGGCAAACGCACGACCTGGGCCCCTATTTGACGGCAATTGAAGCGTTACCAAACGTTACAGATGATGTAATACGTTTGAACATTGGACGCCCTGTGCCACAATACTGCCGAACGACTCCGCCTCTGCGGCGGCAAATACGATAGGAATACCAGCATGAAGCGCATCCTTCTCATCGCCACGGGCGGCACCATCGCATCGACCGAGGACGGCAACGGCCTCTCCCCCGCCCTGACCGGTGAGGAGCTCGCCCAGAGCGTCCCCGAGATCTCGGGCCTCTGCGAGCTCGACGTGGTGCAGCCCATGAACATCGACAGCACCAATATGCGCCCCAGCGACTGGATGCGCATCCGCGATGTCATCGTCGAGGGCTACGCCGACCACGACGGCTTTGTGGTTCTGCACGGTACGGACACCATGAGCTACACGGCCGCGGCGCTCTCCTACCTTATCCAGGACAGCCCCAAGCCCATCGTGCTCACCGGCTCGCAAAAGCCCATGGGCAATCCCTTTACCGACGCCAAGCTCAACCTGTACCAGAGCCTGCTCTATGCGCTCGATGAGCATTCGCACGACGTCTCGATCGTGTTTGGCGGCGTGGCCATTGCCGGCACGCGCGCCCGCAAGCAGCGCACCATGAGCTTTAACGCGTTTATTAGCGTGAACTATCCGCCCATCGCCTATATCCGCAACGACCGCATTGTGCGCAACGGGCTTCACGGCACGCATCAGGGAGAAAACCCAGTGTGCTTCTACGACAACATCGACCCGCGCGTGTTTGTGCTTAAGCTCACGCCCGGCGTGAACCCTGGCATTCTGGACGCCCTGGCCGATAGCTACGATGCCGTGATTCTGGAGACCTTTGGCATTGGCGGCATCCCGGAGTTTGGAGAGTCGGGCGAGTCGTTCCAGGAGGCGATTTTCCGCTGGGTCGATTCGGGCCGCACTGTCGTTATGACCACGCAGGTGCCTGAAGAGGGTCTTGACCTGGGTGTTTACGAGGTCGGTCGCGCTTACGCCGATCACCCGGG
>UQXP01000103.1 GCA_900545055.1 uncultured Collinsella sp. | reverse complement strand
ATGGTCCGCAGCGTGTTTACCCGCGAGCATGAGGGCTACCTGCGCATCTGGCGCCATGGTATCGGCGAGGCAAAGGCCTATGCGCGCCAAAACGCTGCAAGCTACCTGCGTTTCCAGAGCTTTTGGCCCAAGATCATGGACGGGCTTTGGCGTGACGCACAACTGATCAGTATCCTGGAGGGGGCCGAATGATCGACCGCCGCGCCCAACGCGATAGTTCAATATCAATCTTTCGCATCATTGCCGTTGCCTGCGCCATTTGCGTGCTGGTGTACTTTATTTTTGCCTTGGTGACCGGTATCGAGCCGATCGCCACGGTGATTGCCTGCGCGCTGCTGTGCATCTTTCTGTGCATCTTTATCTTTTTGACGCTCAATCCCGATTCGGTGCGCTCCCAGTACACCGAGGAGACGCTCTCGGTGGCCTCGGCCATGCTCGAGGACATTAAGGGCGGTCTGACGCAGGAGTCGGCGCGTTTGGTGTGCCGGCGCATTTTGCCCGAGACGCGCGCCATGACGGTGGCCATCACCGACGAGGGCAACGTGCTTGCCTGCGCGGGAGAGTTTGAGGAAAAACTACTGCCAGATTCTCCCATCCACACGCTTGCCACGCGCTACGTTATCGAACATGGCATCGTGCAGTCGTTCAACCGTATGGTGGATGTCGTGGGCTCGGACGGCTCGCACAACCAAGTTCCCGCCGGCATTATCGCCCCCATCAAGGTGGGCGATCGTACCGTCGGCACGCTCAAGTTCTACTACAAGACCCCGCGCGCCGTCGACCGTACCCAGTACGCGCTTGCCTCGGGCTTTGCCGAGATCTTGTCCACGCAGCTCGCCATCCACGAGCTCGAGGTGCAAAAGGAACTCACGGCGCGCGCCGAGGTGCGTGCGCTGCAGGCGCAGATTAACCCGCACTTCCTGTTCAACACGCTGAACACCATTGCATCGTTTACGCGCACCGACCCGCTGCGGGCCCGCGAACTGCTTCGTGAGTTCTCATCGTTCTATCGTGCCACGCTCGACAACTCGGGATCGCTTATTCCGGTCTCGCGCGAGGTTGCACAGACCAAGCGCTACCTTACCTTTGAGAAGGCCCGCTTTGGCGAGGACCGCGTGCTTGCGACGTTCGATGTGTCCGAGGACGTGGAAGATACGCTGGTGCCGGCGTTCGTGATCCAGCCGATTGTCGAGAACGCCGTACGTCATGGTATGGGCGATGACGACGCCCTGAGGATCGACGTGACCGTTCACCAAGACGGCGAGGATGCAATCTTGATTGCCGTGGCCGATAATGGCGTGGGCATGGATGAGGGTACCGCCGCCAGACTGTTTGACGAGCGCTCTGCCCGTCCCGACGCCAGCTCTCCCCAGGGTGGCGGCGCCGGTGTGGCCATGCACAATATTTCGGAGCGCATCCATCGCTTTTATGGGCCGCACTCCTATACGCGTGTCGAATCGGCGCCGGGCAAGGGCACCAAAGTGCTCCTTCATCTTGATTTGTCAGAGAGCATCTTCGACATTCAAGAGTAAAATAAAAGGCTACGGGCTCAACGTCATGCGACGGATGCCCGGCGTAGTTAGTTGACGAAAGGTTTTATCCCTATGCTGCGTGCGATGATTGTGGATGATGAGGCGCCGGCTCGCTCGGAGCTTCGCTTCCTGCTCGAGCAAACGGGCAAGATCGGCACGATCACGGAGGCGTCGAGCGTCCGCTCCGCCATCGAGATGCTTATGGAAAGTCGCGTGGATGTCGTGTTTCTCGATATCTCGATGCCCGGTGCCTCGGGCCTGCAACTTGCCGAGGCGCTGCATAAGCTCAAAAATCCGCCGGCGATCGTGTTTGTGACTGCGTATAGTGACCATGCGGTCGAGGCATTCGACGTGGATGCCGTCGATTATCTGATGAAGCCGGTCGAGGAAGCTCGCTTGGATCGCGCGATTGAGAAGGTCATGCAACGCTCCAAGCCGGTTACGGACAGCAAGGTGACCATCGAGCGTATCCCGGTGGAAAAGGGCGGCCGCAAGGTGCTCATTCCCGTGGACGACATTCGCTTTATCATGGCCAAGGACGATTACTCCTGCATCTATACCGTCGATGATCGCTTTTTGTCGACGACCTCGCTGGCGCAGTTTGAGGCCAAGCTCTGTGACTTTGGCTTCTTCCGCGTTCACCGCCGCTATATCGTCAACTTGGCGTGCGTTACGGACGTCGAGACGGTGCCCTCGGGCGCCATCCAGCTGGGCATTACGGGCGTCGACGAACGCGTGCCGGTTTCGCGCCGCCGCGTCGTGCCGCTTAAGAAGGCCCTGAGTCTCTAGCACACTGGCCCCGCAGCCCTGTAGACCCATCGTCTGCGGAGCCGTGGGGCCTTTTTTTGTATGTATCTGCTGAATCGTTTTTTGCGGAAGGGATCCCATGAACAGTGCAAGCGCCAAGCGCATCGACATCATCTCGGACACCCACGGCTATCTTTCGCCTGCGCTTCTGGATGAGCTTGAGGGCGCAGACCTGATTATCCACGCCGGCGACCTCACGTCAGAGATGGACTACGAGCACCTATGCACCATCGCTCCCGTGCGGGCCGTACTGGGCAACAACGATTACTACCGCGACTACGGCCCCGATGTAGACCGTCTTGCGCTCTTTACCTACGAAGGCCTTAAATTCGCCGTAGCCCACTACCGCGAAGACCTTCCGGTGGGATCCGTAGACGTAGCCATCAACGGCCACACCCACGTAACCAAAGAAGCCCAAGTGGGCCGTTGCTTAGTCCTCAACCCGGGCAGCGCCAGCTACCCCAGAGGCACCCGAGGCCCCACCATGGCCAGAATGCTCGTCAA
>UQXP01000102.1 GCA_900545055.1 uncultured Collinsella sp. | reverse complement strand
TGTGACCTCCCGGTTATCAGCCGGACGCTCTAACCAACTGAGCTACAGGTCCATCATGGTGGAGGTTAGGGGGATCGAACCCCTGACCTCAGGCTTGCAAAGCCCGCGCTCTCCCAGCTGAGCTAAACCCCCACGGAAAGAGTAATAAACACCCCAGCGGCGACTCGGCTCTCGCTGGGGTGTTTATTGCGAAAGAAAGTGGTGGACCTGACAAGATTCGAACTTGTGACCTCCCGGTTATCAGCCGGACGCTCTAACCAACTGAGCTACAGGTCCATCGCGCAAGGGATATATTAGACGAGTCGTTACGCGCGCGTCAACAACTTTTTTGAAAATCTTTGAGGGGTGTTCGCCCCGGCCGCACGGCGGCATGTGAAGTCGCCTGCTCGGACAGTCCTGACTCGCACGGAGAGCACATTAAGTGCTCTCCGGCTCGTGCGGAACTCGCGATCGACTTCACATGCCGCCGTGCGGCCGGGGCGAACGCTGATCCCAAGGTTTTCAAAAAAAGCGGTCGGCGCGCAGTGCGCCGACCGCCGATATAAGGGGGCTGATAGTTTTCAACCAGAGAGGGCTACTTACTCGTCTAGGAGATCCTCTGGTATGTCGTTGCCGTCGCCTAGGTCGACGGGGGCTTCCTCGGTGCTAGTTGCGGCTGCATCCTCGGTGCCTTCGCCTTCGGGCTTTTCTTTGGCTGCCGTCATGCGGGCTACGGCGCATACGCGGTCGTTGTCGTCGACGGTCATCATCTTGACGCCCTGGGTGGCTCGGCCGGTTTGGCTGATCTCGTCGGTCTTGACGCGAATGACCGTCGCGCCTTCCGTCACGATGAACAGCTCGTGCTGCGGGCCCACCGTCTTCATGGCCGCGAGGTTGCCCTTGCGCTCGGTCATCTGGATGGTGTAGACGCCCTGGCCGCCGCGGTTCTGCTCCGGGTAGTCCGCGACCGGTGTGCGCTTGCCGTAGCCGCGCTCGGTGATGACGAACAGGTCGCCGTTGCCGTTGGTGACCTCCATACCCAGAACGCTCACGCTGTCCTTCATGCCGATGCCGCGAACGCCGCTGGTATCGCGACCGGTGGCGCGCACCTGGTCCTCGGGGAACATGATCGCCTTGCCCGCGGTGGTGGCCATGATGATCTTGTCACCCTCGCGCACACGGCGCACAGCGAGCAGCGCGTCGTCATCCCTCAGGTTGATGGCGATCAGGCCGTCGCGACGGCTGCGGTCATAGGCGCTCATCACAGTCTTCTTGACCATGCCGCTCTTGGTGGCAAACATCAGGAACTCGTCGGCGGGGAACTCGCGGCAGCTGATGACGCTCGCGATCTTCTCGCCTTCCTCGAAGGGCAGCAGGTTGACGATCGCGGTGCCGCGCGCCTGGCGCGTGCCGACCGGCAGCTCGTGCACCTTCAGGCGGTAGACCTTGCCCTTGCTCGAGAAGAACAGCACGTACTCGTGCGTGGACGCGATGAACATCTCGTCGATGACATCGTCCTCTTTGAGGTTGACGCCCGACACGCCCTTGCCGCCGCGCTTCTGGGCGCGATAGGCAGCCACCGGGATACGCTTCACATAGCCGGTGTGGGTGATGGTCACGACCATGTCCTCGTCGGCGATGAGGTCCTCCACATCCAGGTCCTTCTCGACCTGGCTGATCTCGGTGCGGCGCTTATCGCCAAACTTCTTGGAGATCTCGCGCATCTCTTCCTTGATGACGCCCAGGATCTTCTCCTCGTGCGCCAGCAGGTCCTCGTAGTAGGCGATGGCGCGGCGCAGACCGTCCAGCTCTTCCTGAATCTTGTCGCGCTCCAGGCCGGTCAGGCGGCGCAGCTTCATCTCGAGGATGGCTGTGGTCTGCTCGGGCGTAAAGCCAAAGCGCTCGATCAGGCGGCTGCTGGCCTCGGAGTCGGTCTGCGAGGAACGGATGATGCTGATGACCTCGTCGATATGGTCAAGGGCCATCAGGTAGCCCTCGAGGATATGCGCGCGGGCCTGGGCCTTCTTAAGGTCGAAGCGGGTGCGTCGGGTGACGACGTCGACCTGGTGGTCGATGTAGTGCTGCAGCATCTCGCGCAGGCTCAGGCATTTGGGAACGCCGTTGACGAGCGCCAGGTTGTTGGCGCCGAAGGTCGTCTGCAGCGAGGTGTACTTGTACAGGTTGTTGAGCACGACCTGCGGGATGACGCCCTTCTTGAGTTCGATGACCAGACGGATACCCTTCTGGTTGGACTCATCGCGCATATCCGAGATGCCCTCGATGCGCTTGTCGTTGACGAGCTGGGCGATCTTCTCCTGCAGGGTGCCCTTGTTGACCATGTAGGGAATCTCGGTAAAGACCAGGCGGCTGCGGCCGGTCTTGGTGGACTCCACGTGAGCCTTGGCGCGCACGGTAATGGAGCCGCGGCCGGTCTCGTAGCTCTGCTTAATGCCGGCGCTGCCCATGATGATGGCGCCGGTGGGGAAGTCCGGACCGGGCATGATCTGCATGAGCTCGTCGACGGTGGCGTCGGGGTTGTCGATCAGGTAACAGGTGGCCTCGATCGCCTCGGTGAGGTTGTGCGGGGCGATGTTGGTGGCCATGCCGACGGCGATGCCCTGGCTACCGTTGACCAGCAGGTTGGGGAAGCGCGCAGGCAGTGCCACGGGCTCGGCGAGCGATTCGTCGTAGTTGGGCTGCCAGTCGACGGTATCCTTCTGCAGGTCACGCAGCAGTTCCATGGCGGGCTTGGCCAGGCGGCTCTCGGTGTAACGCATGGCTGCCGCGCCGTCGCCGTCGATGTTACCGAAGTTGCCGTGACCGTCGATGAGCGGCGTGCGCATGGAGAACCACTGCGCCAGGCGGACCATGGCCTCGTAGACCGCGGAATCGCCGTGCGGGTGGTACTTACCGATAACTTCGCCGACCGTCCAGGCCGACTTCTTGTGCGGGCGGTTGGGGTAGATGCCGCTCTCGTTCATCGCGTACAGGATGCGGCGGTGCACCGGCTTTAAGCC
>UQXP01000101.1 GCA_900545055.1 uncultured Collinsella sp. | reverse complement strand
CGCGGCACCGGATACGAAAACGAGACCGCCGCCGACATGGTCTTTACACCACGATCGAGCGGCGGCCTCGCAGCAGCCATCGAATATGCTTGCAGGCTCGTTGCCTAAAGGCGCAAGCTAAAAGCCCAGGCCAAAGCCCATACCGGTAATCGCCGAATACATAAAGTAGACGTTGATCACGTTGAGGAACACACCCGTGATGCAACCGTTACGCAGGTAGCGCTCGCACACGATGCGCGCCATGGCGGCGGAGTCATCATTGTTCTTTGCCTGGCGTCCCGCCGTAAAGTACGTCGCCACGCTCAGCAGCAAGTTGAGCACCGGCAGCGCCAGCAACTCGTAGCTCTTGCCCCAGCGCATCGCCTCGCCGGCGGCATTAAACTTTGTTGCCACCTCGGGACCAATGTTGGGGATAACACACGCTGCGACCACCAGCGGAATCACCGCAAGTACGAGCAGCGCAATACCCATGTAACCAGCTTTTTTGCCATATTTAAACATATGCGTCGTCCTTACACGTTAAAGCGGAAGTGCACGACGTCGCCATCGGCCATGACATAGTCCTTGCCCTCAATACGCAGCTTGCCGGCAGCCTTAGCGCCCTGCTCGCCACCGAGCTCGATGTAGTCGTCATAGCCAATGACCTCGGCCTTAATAAAGCCGCGCTCAAAGTCGGTGTGAATGACGCCGGCGGCCTGCGGAGCGGTCGCACCCTGACGCACCGTCCAGGCCTTGACCTCCATCTCGCCAGCCGTAAAGAACGACTGCAGGCCGAGCAGCTTGTAGGCTGCCTGCGCGAGCACGTCCAGACCGGGCTGCTCCAGGCCCAGGCTCTCCAGGTAGTCGGCGGCGTCCTCGGGATCGAGCTCGGAAAGCTCGGCCTCGATCTTGGCGCAGATGGGCAGTGGCTTGACACCATCGATGGGCGCCAGGTCGTCGTTGAGCATGTCCTCGTCTACGTTGGCCACATACAGGATGGGCTTCATGGTGAGCAGGAACAGGCCCTTGGCAGCGGCGCGCTCCTCGTCGGTCATCTCCATAGACGCAGCGCGCTTGCCCTCGTTGAGCCAGGCAAGCAGACGCTTGGCGACCTCGAACTTGGGCATGAGCTCCTTGTCGCGCTTGGCCTCCTTCTCGAGCTTGGGCAGCTGCTTCTCGAGCGTACCCATGTCGGCCAAGATGAGCTCGGTCATGATGGTATCGGCATCGCCGGCAGGATCGACGAACTCGCCCGTGCGGCCCACTTCACGCATGACGTTGGGATCCTTAAAGTAGCGCACGACCTCGCAGATGGCGTCGGTCTCGCGGATGTTTGCCAAGAACTGGTTGCCCAGGCCCTCGCCCTCGTTGGCGCCCTTCACCAGACCTGCGATGTCGACGAACTCGACCGTAGCCGGCACGATGCGGCCCGGGTTAACGATGTCGGCGAGCTTTTGCAGGCGGCTATCGGGCACATCAACGATACCCACGTTGGGGTCGATCGTGGCAAACGGGTAGTTGGCGGCAAGGCCGGTCTTTTTGGTAAGCGCGGTGAACAGCGTCGACTTGCCCACGTTGGGCAGGCCCACGATACCGATGGAAAGGGACACGACAGCTCCTTTTGGTACAAGCATTTCAAACTGCATAAGTATAGCGCCGCCGCGGCATCTGGGCGAACCCGGACGCCACGGCGGCACGAATGAAGCAGAGATAGGGGTCGCTGACTAGTCCGCGAGTTTCTCCACCTGATCGAGCATCTTGTCGAGCTTGGCCTTTGCCTCAGCCTTGACCTTCTGGGCTTCTTCGTGGGCCTTCGCCTTCTGGGCGGCCTTTTCCTCGGCCTCGGGATCGACGACGACCAGGTTGGATGCATCATGTTCAACCAGCTTAAGCGCATGCTCGGGGCACACCTTGACGCAGGCTCCGCAGCCTAGGCAATACGTGGACTCCAGTGCAAAGCGACCGCTTCCCACCAGATCGCAGGCAAACGTGGGGCACACGTTGACGCACTCGCCACACGACGTGCACTTGTCAAAATCGCATTCCGGCGTGCTCACCTGCATGTTCTGGGCAAGCTCGGGGTGGTTTTGCAACGTCGAGAGCACCAGTTGGCGCCCGTGCGTGAGTGAACGGCGACGCTTGGTCGTCGTGGTGCCGCACATGGTATTGAGCGTGCGCTCCAGCTGGGTAATCTGGTGGCGGTGGGCTTTGAGCTTCTGCGTCACCGAGGCCAGCGCCGCCGTTGCCGGGTTGAGCTTGGTCACGGTAAGGCCCGTGGTGCGGGCAATCTTATCCATGTACTCCTTGCGCTCGTACTCGCGGCGCTTATGACATTTGAGGCTCTTGGGGTCGACCTCCAGGCCCATGCCCGTACCGGCCCACTCCTCGGCGGTAGCGATTGCCTCGCCCAGAATGTCCTCACCGCCGGTGTTGCGGCATTTATCGCACACGCCCAACGGCAGGTACACACTCACGTTGGGATAGTCCGCCAGTACCGAGAACCAGGTCTCGGCCGTAATATCGCCCACGCAGGCGACGACGACCTCGTTCTCGCGCGGCATGCGCTTGAGGGCGCGCGTGCAGGTGACGTAGGCGGTCTCGTGGCTCGTAGCTGCAGAGACGATATCGTCATACAGGTTTTTGGGCGCCAGGCGCGGCGAGATGATCGCCTCGGTCGGACAGGCAGCGGCGCACAGGCCGCACTTGCGACAGGAGTCGAGGATCTCGATGGCGTCTTCCTCGACCTCGATAGCGTTGACCGGGCACACGTCCATGCACGCGGTGCAGCCGCTCTTTTCGTTTTTGCAGGTCAGGCACGGAATGGTGTTGCCGCGCGGGCGCTCCTTGTAGTCGGCAGGATTCCACTGCGGCGCCGACGGATCGAGTGCATCGGTCACACCGCCAAGCGGGTTTTTAAGAAAGTCGAAACCCTTGCTGATCTCGATAATGTCATCAAACAGATCGTGTTCCTGCGCCATGCGCGGCCCCTCCCTGAGCAGTGCAAACAAGCAAGAGATAATGATACGCTATCGGCCCACGCCTCGGGCAAATTACACGCGGAGCATCTTTGCGGCAAATAGCCCATGGTCTATCGCCGCCTCGATTGCACAAGGCCAATCAAGCGCCAAACTATGCCTCGCACATGAGCTGCACGAGCTGTTGTTTGGTCACCTTGGCGTGTTCGTTAGCCATATTGCGCTCGTTTCTAAAGACCGCATTTGCAACACCTTGCAGATCAGCATCGGAAATCTCGCCAAGGCCCAGCTCCTCGAGCGTCGTCGGCAGACC
>UQXP01000100.1 GCA_900545055.1 uncultured Collinsella sp. | reverse complement strand
GGACTTGCAGCGACGGACCTCAGGACACTCTTACACCACGTCTGCGCGCGCGACCATGCAGCCGGCTCGAACTGCAGAATATTCCAAAAAATGCACGGTGCACCCCATGGGACCCATTGCCACATGGCAGAAAACGGGTCTTCGCGACCCTCCACATGCATTCCCGAGGAAATCGCATCCGAACTAGCGGTCGGATACGACAAACAAAAGGGCCCCGAGCGAAGTTTTTGCTCGGGGCCCTTGGTTCGCATCGCTCTAGCGTGCGATGCGTATGTTATTTGCGCTTGCCGCCGCCGTCACCGGGGCGACGGGAGCTGCCGCCGCGTTTGCCGCCACGGCTGTTGCCATAGCTGCCACGGTTATCGCGACCGCCGGCACGGCCGCCACGGGAACCGGCCTGGTTGCCGCCGCGACCACCACGGTAGCCGCCGCGACGCTCTTCGCGGGTATCGTCGTAGTTGCGCCAATCATCGCGACGATCGCGGCTGGCACGCGGATCACGGCGATCGCGCGACTCACCAGAACGGCCGGCGCCGCTGCGCCCGCCATTACCGCGAGCACCCTCGCGACGCTCGCCGCCACGGCCGCCGCGCTCTTCAAAGCGCTTGCCGCCACGGGACTCACCGCTGCGGGCGCCACGCTCACCACGGCCCTCGCCGCCGCGACGCTCGTCACGGCCACCGCGCTCGTCATTGCGACCGGAACGACGACGATCGCCCGAGCCACGCTTGCCGCCACGCGAACCGCGGCCCTCGTCCTCACGCTCAACACGGCGACGACCGCCGCGGTCCTCGTCCTCGCGGCGACGGCGATGCGCCTCGCCCTGGAACTGCTTGGCACGGCGCTCGGCACGGTTGCCGCGCGGGGCTTGCTCGATGGCACCAGCACCGCCGCGTTCCTCGGCAGCCACCTCGCGGGCCACGCTCTCCACGGCCTCGTCTACGCGAGCCTGAACGCCCTCGCGCACGCGGGTCTTGCCGCCACGCTTGGGACGGCTCGGACGCTCACCGTCGCCGCGACGCTCGTCGCGACCGCGGTTGGAACGACCGGCCACATCGCCGTAGTCATCGCCGTTGCGCTTGCCGTCGCGGCGCGCCTGCTCAAGCTTCTTCTTGCTCTTGGACTTGCCGCGCTTGGTCTTCTTCTTGACCTTAAAGGCCGCGGGGTCGCGCTCGGGATCAACCGCAGGCGGGTTGGGACCCACATGCAGGTCGCCGGCCTCGTAGATGTCGGCGGTCTTGTCCATGAGCTTCTCGATCTCGTAGAACTCATCGACGTCCTGCTCGGTCACAAACGTGATGGCCCAGCCCAGCTCACCGGCACGGCCCGTACGGCCAATACGGTGGATGTAGTCGGTCGGCTCGGCCGGCACGTCAAAGTTCACGACGTAGCGCACGTCGCTGATGTCAATACCGCGGGCGAGTACGTCGGTCGCCACCAGCACGTCGACGGTACCGTCGCGGAAGGCCGAAAGCGCGCGCTCGCGCTGGGCCTGGCTGCGGTTGCCGTGAATCGCGGCGGCCTTGATGCCCTTATGCTCCAGACGACGGCAGCAGCTGTCGGCGCGATGCTTGGTACGCATAAAGACGATGGTGCGCTCCGGACCCTCCTTCTTGAGGAACTCGGGCAACAGGTTGTTCTTGGCCTCGATGGACACCGGGAACACAAACTGGTCGACGGTGTCGGCGGTCGACGTGGCCGGTGCGATCTCCACGCGAGCCGGGTCGCTCACCAGGTCGGTGATCTCGCCCACAGCCTCCTCGTCAAGTGTGGCCGAGAACAGCAGCGTCTGGCGCTCGGCCGGCGTCTCGCGCACAATGCGGCGGACGGCGGGCAAAAAGCCCATGTCGAGCATGCGGTCGGCCTCGTCGAGCACCAGCACCTTGACCTCGTCCAGGTGGCAGGCGCCCTGCTCGATCAAATCGACCAAACGGCCCGGCGTGGCGACCAGGATGTCGCAGCCGTACTTGAGGGCAGTGGTCTGCGGCTTGTAGCTCACGCCGCCCACGACGGTCACGGCGACATGACCGGTGACGTCGGCGATCTTGCTCGCGACCTCGTCGATCTGCTGGGCAAGCTCGCGCGTGGGGGTGATGACGAGCATCACGGGGCCGCGGCCGTTGCCCTCGGGCTTTTTAGCGCCGCGACGGCGGTTGCGGCCGCTGCGCTCGCGCACAGGCTTGGGCGGAGCGATGTGCTCCAGGTTGTTCATGGTCGGCAGCAAGAAAGCGGCCGTCTTGCCGGTGCCAGTCTGAGCGGCGGCAAGCAGGTCGCGGCCTTCGAGCACCACAGGAATCGAGCCGGCCTGAACAGGCGTCGGCGCCGTGTAGCCCAGGTTCTCGATAGCACGAAGCATCTCGTCGGAAAGGCCCAGCTCGTCAAAGGCGGGCAGGCTCTCGGTAGCGGACTCGACGGCCTGGGCAGCATTGGCCTCATCGGCCGCATCGAAGGCAGCCTGGGTCATGGCCTCGCGGGTCTCGTCCAGGATCTCGGCGTCGGTGACGTCGGATACAGAATTACGCATATGTTGTTGTTCCTTATCTGCACGCGCGATGGACGCGGCATGCGGCCGCGCGGGCGTGCTTGGTAGTGCGCTAATACATACAAAAACGGGTGCGCACAGAGAGGACGTTGCTCAGCACGCTGGCGATCGCTTTGGCAGCCCTATCACGCGCCGTCCAGACGCAGCAGCCCTAAGCGATGGAGCAGATTCGCCGCCGGTTAGTATACCCGCGCTTCGCATGCCCCCACGTAAACCACAGATGACGGGGCGGACGCGGCTGATTGTCTCAATCTGTAACATCTGCAGGGCAAATCTTCCTCTACGTGTTACAGATCGAGACAAACGGTCGACACGATTCACAAACGTCTCAATCTGTAACAGTTACCGAGTAAAATCGGTCCTAATTGTTACAGAACAAGACAGAGAGGGATTTCCGTCCAGTCCAAACCAAATCTCTCGGTCTTCCTGCAATTTCGAACATGTGGCCTATAATGTTGCTTTGGTTACGCTACATATTGCGCAGCCATTTAATACGTCGCCCGCCGGGGGCCATTAATTCCTATCGCCTTATTGGCTAGGAAACAATCAAAGGAGGTATCCGTGGCAGCAGAGACGCCTTGCTCGGTCCTCTATAACGATATTCGCTCGTTCGGCGGTCTTAAACATCTCGAGATCGCCCGAATGCTCATCAATGGAAACTCTTATCTCGGCAGCACCTTGCTCGAGAAATGCTCTTCCAACCGCTCGTATCTTGGTCGCGCGCGCAGACGTGGTGTAAGAGTGTCCTGAGGTCCGTCGCTGCAAGTCC
>UQXP01000099.1 GCA_900545055.1 uncultured Collinsella sp. | reverse complement strand
TTCTTTATGATTGGCTTTCCGACCGAAACTAAAGAAGAGGCTCTGAACACCTTAGCTTATACAGAGAATGTTTTGAATTATTCAAAACAGGTATGTGGTGTTCCATATTCCACGAGAGGATTTACGAATTTTGGTCTCGTTATGGGGTCGGATGTTTGGAATCATCCCGATAAGTATGGTGTCTCTGTAATGCCGAAGTCCCAATATGAGGATTTGCGCCTCGAAGTGGATTATGTTTCAGGCACTGGTTTAACTTTAAATGAAGCAAAATCCTTATCTGATGAGCATCATATTGATTTTTATATGCAAGAAGTCATAAACGGTAGCGACACAATTGACTTGCCCCAGCGGCTTCATATTTCAGAGGTGACCTGGATCCTAGATTCTATTCACGCTGTCAGGTATAAGGGACATTTGACCAAAGTAAAGCGACGGCTGACTAGTCTAAATCCAGCTGATCGAATCTGGCTGGATTCCAAGACCTCTGTCGTGCTCGTTGAGCCATTTGCCTACTTCTATAATTCTGAATACCATCATGTCTATGCTGTTTCCCAGTTGGTATACCTTAAGTTGGCCCGTTTATTGGAGGCCGATTGTAGCATTTCTCTTATCCTTGATCAGGGCGATCTCGAGCTGACAAGGGCGATAGAAGAACTGTTGCATTATGGATTGCTGAATACAAATATCGATGCCGATTATGTAATGCACGATAATGGTTTTCAATTGGTTAAAAGTTCGTTTGTGAAAGAAGTCGGACGCTCAAAAGAGGGGTTAAGAGTACTGCTGAGTTGTGCCACCCATAGAATGTGTGCGGTTAATGATTTTTCGTTCGCTTTGCTTTCGTTGTTTGAAAAGCCGATTACTAAGAACGAGGTGCGCGACATTTTGAAAAAAGAGGGACTATCGGCAAGCGAGGAGCAATTAAACAAGTTGGTTGATAATTGCATGAAAGCAGATATACTACAATTGATTAGATAGAGGAGGTTTCTGCATGGACGTTATTAACAAAGATCTCTTGGAGCAACTGAAAGAGTTTCAGGAAGAGGGCGTCGTGGTAGAAGTGTTCGACTTTGAGGACTACATGGATAAATTCTGCCATTAGTTTCGGAATTTACTCGCCTCGCTTAAAGGAGAAGTCGATTATCGATTTCTCCTTTTTAATTAAAGATATTTTTGAAATACATGCTCTTAGCACAGGTTGGCCTCTCAGTAAACTGGGAGGTTGCTTTGGCTAGTTAGAGATATGTGAACGTCCGTTAGACTGAATCTCAGGGTAGAAGGGGCCTCCAGTGTCCAGATCAACAAGGCAATGCTGCGTTTCGGCTAATAAGAACGATGGCTTTTTGCGTGTGGCGGCGGCGTCGTCGCAGATTCGCGTGGCCGATGTCGAGGGCAATGCCGAGGTTGCGCTGGCGGCTGTTCGCGATGCTGCCGAGCGTGGCGTTCGCGCGCTGGTGCTGCCCGAGCTTAACCTGACCGGCTATACCGCGGCCGACCTGTTCCATAACCGCACATTACTGCATGCCTGCGAGACCGCACTGGCACATATTCTCGATGAAACCCGCGAGTTGCCGATTGTCTTTACCATCGGTCTTCCCGTTGCAGTTGCCGAGAATATCTACAACTGCGCCGCCGTGTGCTGCGCGGGCGAGCTTTTGGGCCTCACGGCCAAGAAGTATCTGCCCAACTATGGCGAGTTCTATGAGCGCCGTTGGTTTGCTCCGGCGCCTGCGGATCCCGTGTGGGTTGAATTTGCCGGTCAGGGTCCGGTTCCGCTGGGTTCGGGGCTTATCTACCGTTGCTGTGATGAGGGTGCCGAGGATATGGTGCTGGGCGTTGAGGTCTGCGAGGACCTGTGGGTGCCGGCGCCCCCTTCGACCGAGATGGCGCTTGCCGGTGCGACGGTGATCCTCAATCCGTCGGCTTCGGACGAGATTATCGGTAAGGCGGATTACCGCCGCAGCCTCATTTCCAACCAGAGCGCGCGCCTGTACTGCGCCTATGCTTACGCGGACGCGAGCGAGGGCGAGTCCACGACCGACATGGTCTTTGCGGGCGAGAACCTCGTCTACGAAAACGGTTCGAAGCTCGCCGCGACCAAACTGCTTACCTGCGATATGGCCATCGCCGACGTTGACCTTGATCGTTTGGTGGCCGAACGTCGCCGCTCGACGACGTGGACGCGCCCGGACGATGCGCCGGAGGCCACGACCGTTGAGTTTTCGTTTGAGGGAACGCTCACCGAAGAGCCCGCCTTGCGCGATGCCTGTGATATTGACCGCGTCTTCCCGCGCGCGCCTTTTGTTCCGGCAGACCACGGCGACCTGGCCGAGCGCTGTGAGACCATTCTCGACCTACAGACCGCGGGCCTCAAGACCCGCCTTGCCCATACGGGCACCAAGGCTGCCGTCATCGGCCTTTCGGGCGGCCTCGATTCCACGCTGGCGCTGCTCGTGACCGTGCGTGCGTTCGATGCCTTGGGCCTGCCGCGCACGGGCATCACGGCCGTCTCCATGCCGGGCTTTGGCACGACGCATCGTACCAAGTCGAATGCCGAGTCACTCGCCCGCGACCTGGGCGTGAGCTTCCGGGAGGTCTCGATTCATGCAGCCGTGGAGCAGCACTTTAAGGATATCGAGCACGATCCGGCCGTCCAGGATGTGACCTATGAGAACAGCCAGGCGCGCGAGCGCACGCAGATTCTTATGGACCTCGCTAACCAAGCGGGCGGCTTTGTCATTGGCACGGGCGACCTGTCCGAGCTGGCGCTCGGCTGGGCTACGTACAACGGTGACCACATGAGCATGTACGCCGTCAACGCGAGCGTGCCCAAGACGCTCGTGCGCCATCTGGTGCGCTACGCGGCCGATGTCTTTGGCGGCCGCATCGCCACCACGTTGCTCGACATTCTCGATACGCCGGTGTCGCCCGAGCTCTTGCCCCCGACGGGCGATGGCGAGATCGCTCAGAAGACCGAGGACTTGGTTGGCCCGTACGAGCTGCACGACTACTTCCTCTACTACCTGCTGCGCTTTGGCTTTGAGCCGGGCAAGATCTACCGTATGGCGCTCAAGAGCTTTGAGGGCGTCTACGACGAGGCCACCATCCATACGTGGCTGCGCACGTTCTTCCGCCGTTTCTTTGCCCAGCAGTTTAAGCGCAGCTGCCTGCCCGACGGTCCCAAGGTGGGTTCGGTCACGCTCAGCCCGCGCGGTGATTGGCGCATGCCGAGCGATGCCAGTTCACGTCTGTGGCTCGCGCAGATTGACGCGCTGCGCCCGATTGACTAACACAGTGCCCCGATTGGCTAAGGTTGGCTAAATTGAACCAAAACGGGGGATGCAAGCGTTACACTTTTGCAATCTGATGGCCCGTATCGCGCGGCGCTCTTGTCG
>UQXP01000098.1 GCA_900545055.1 uncultured Collinsella sp. | reverse complement strand
AGCACGGGGATGACCTCGACGCCGGCAAACGTGGTCTGGCGGCGCTTCTTGTCGTCGGTGGGGCTAATGCGAACCAAGCGGTGGACACCGGCCTCGGCGCGCAGCATGCCAAATGCGTCCTTGCCCTCGACGGTAAAGGTCGCGCGGTCGATGCCGATGACCTCGGCCGCGGGACAGTCGTTGATGGTGACCTTCCAGCCGCGACGCTGGCAGTACTTCATGTACATCTTAAAGAGCATGAAGGTCCAGTCCTGGGCCTCCAGACCACCCTGTCCGGGCTTGATGGTCACAATGGCATCGCCGTGATCGAACTCACCGGTAAACCAGCTCGAAAGCTCAAGCTCATCGATAGCGCGGGCCAGGCGTTCTGCCGTAGCGGCAGCCTCCTCGCGCAATGCGGCGGCGTCGGGGTCATCCCCCATCTCCTCGGCAAGCTCCAGCGCGGCGCGGGCATCGGAAAGCTCGCCGCGCGCGTTGTCCACGGCAGCGATATCTTCCTTGGTGCGCGCGATTTCCTCCATGGTGGCACGGGCGGCGTCGGCGTCATCCCAAAAGCCGGGGGCCACGCTTTTGGCCTCGAGCTCGGTCACGCGCGTGCGCTTTTCGTCCAAGTGGAGATACGACTCGACCTCGCCGAGCCGGTCCGCAAACGCGTCCAGCTCGGCGGGCGTTACCTCTAAAGCCTCAGCCATTAACGATTCCTGCCGTGGCAGTACTTAAACTTCTTGCCGCTACCGCAGGGGCACGGGTCGTTGCGGCCCACGTTGACGTACGGATCGTCGCTCTCGGACTTGCGATAGGTGGTCACCTTGCCACCGTTGTTGACGGCAGCCGGACCACCCTGGACAGCCGTGCGGGCCTGCACCTGCGCCTGCTTGCGCAGCACCGAGTCGCCGTTGTCACCATCGACCTCGGCAGGACCGGAGAAGTGCGCACCCTCGAGCGCGGGCTCCTCCTTGTGCTCCACGGCACGCGGGGCAGCCTTGATCTCGATGCGCAGAACCGTGCGCAGGTAATCCTCGTACATGGTGTCGACGAGGATCTGGAACGCGCCGTAGGCCTCGGTCTTGTACTCGACCAGCGGGTCGCGCTGGCCAAAGCCGCGCAGGCCGATGCCGGTCTTGAGGTAGTCCATCTCCTGCAGGTAGTTCATCCAGCGGGTATCGATGACGCGCAGCATGACCTGGGTGTTAAGCTCGCGCATCAGGTCCTCGCCCAAGCGCTCGGCCTTCATGTTGTAGCACTTCTCTACGTAAGCCAGGACATCGGCAGCCAGGGCCTCATAATCCTCGTCGGGGAACTTCGGCGTATCGATGTGGCCGGTGAGCTCCACAACCCACTTGCGCAGGCCCTCCAGGTCGCGCTCGCCATCGTGACTGTCCTTGGTGCAGAACTCCTGAACGCAGCGGTACACGGTGTCGTGCATGACCTCGGTGATGTGGTCGGTCAGGTCCTTGCCGTCCAGAATCTTATTGCGCTCAGCGTAGATGACCTGGCGCTGCTTGTTCATGACGTCGTCGTACTCAAGGACGCTCTTGCGCATGGAGAAGTTGATGCTCTCGACCTTGTGCTGGGCGCTCTCGACGGCCTTTGAGATGATCTTGTGCTGGATGGGCATGTCGTCGCCCATGTCGGCCGTGACCATCATCTTGGAGACGCGGTCCATCTTGTCGCCGCCGAACAGGCGCATGAGGTCGTCCTCGAGCGACAGGTAGAACTGGGTCTCGCCCGGATCGCCCTGACGGCCGGAGCGGCCGCGCAGCTGGTTGTCGATACGACGGGACTCATGGCGCTCGGTGCCGATGACGGTCAGGCCGCCGGCGGCAAGCACGCGCTCGCGCTCGGCCTTGCAGGTCTCCTTGGCCTCGGCGTTAAACTGCTCGAGCTGCTCGGGCGTCACGTCCTCCATGGTCAGGCCCTCGTACTCAAGGCGCTCGCGCACCAGCTCGTCGGGGTTGCCGCCCAGCAGGATGTCGGTACCACGACCGGCCATGTTAGTAGCGATGGTCACGGCGCCGTAGCGTCCGGCCTGGGCAACGATATGAGCCTCGCGCTCGTGATGCTTGGCGTTGAGGACCTCGTGCGCGATGCCGCGCTTGGTAAGGGCGGCCGACAGCTTCTCGGAGCTTTCGATGGAGACGGTGCCCACCAGGACCGGCTGGCCCTTGGCGTGACGTCGCTCGACGTCATCGGCAACGGCGTTGTACTTGGCCTGGATGGTGCGGTACACCAGGTCCTCATGGTCAACACGCTGAACGGGCTTGTTGGAGGGGATGACCTCAACGGGCAGCTTGTAGATCTCGCGGAACTCGGCATCCTCGGTGAGTGCCGTACCGGTCATGCCGGAGAGCTTGTCATACAGACGGAAGTAGTTCTGCAGGGTGATGGTGGCAAGGGTCTGGTTCTCCTCGCGCACGAGCACGCCCTCTTTGGCCTCGATGGCCTGGTGCAAGCCCTCGGAATAGCGGCGGCCTTCCATGATGCGACCGGTGAACTCGTCGACGATCTTGACCTCGCCGTTGGTGACCACATACTGCTTGTCGCGGTGGAACATGTACTGGGCCTTCAGCGCCTGCTGCAGGTGGTTGACCAGCTGGCCGGAGAGATCGGCATAGATGTCATCGATACCCAGGCGGCGCTCGATCTTCTTAAGACCGCGCTCGGTGGCAGCGATGGTGTGCTTGGCCTCGTCCATGACGTAGTCGCCCGTGGGTTCAACATCCTCGGTGGCGGTAAGCATATCGTGCGACACGTCCTCGCCGCGCTCAAGGCCACGCACGGCACGCGCGAAGTCCTTGTAGGTACTGGCGGACTTGGTGCCAGCGCCCGAGATGATCAGCGGGGTGCGAGCCTCATCGATCAGGATGGAGTCAACCTCGTCGACGATGGCGTAGTTGTGGCCGCGCTGCACGCGCTGCTCGGGACGGGTAACCATGTTGTCGCGCAGGTAATCAAAGCCGAACTCGGAGTTGGTGCCATAGGTGACGTCGGCCTGGTAGGCCGGGCGCTTGAGCTCGAGCGGCATGTTGTTCTGGAGCAGACCGACGGTCATGCCCAGGTACTTATAGATGCGGCCCATCCACTCGGAGTCGCGCTTGGCCAGGTAATCATTGACAGTAACGACGTGCACGCCCTTGCCGGCAATAGCGTTGAGATAGCCGGCCAACGTGGAGACGAGGGTCTTACCTTCGCCGGTCTTCATCTCGGCGATGTGGCCCTCGTGCAGTGCCATGGCGCCGATGAGCTGCACGTCAAAGTGACGCATGCCCGTGATGCGCTTGGAAGCCTCGCGCACGGTGGCAAAGGCCTCGGGGAGCATGTCGTCGAGCGACTCACCGTTGGCGTAACGCTCGCGGAACTTATCGGTCTGGCCGCGGAGTTCCTCCTCGGTCATCTTCTCAAACTGGGGCTCAAGACCGTTGATCTGGTCGACGATCTTGTAGTAGCGCTTAAGGTCCTTATCGGATCCAAAGGACAGCAGCTTTGACATGAATCCCATGTGGTTTTCCTTTTTGGCCATCGCCCACGCC
>UQXP01000097.1 GCA_900545055.1 uncultured Collinsella sp. | reverse complement strand
TCGAGCGAACGGCAAAGGGGCAAACCGTTTTCGCTCAACTGCTTTATGCCCCTCGCTCGCCGGCTTAATCGGCTCACGCCGCGCCCACACAAAGCCGCTACACCTGTGATGGAGCTATGAAGTGGTATCTATTGCCGGAGCGGGCTATGCCAAGGAGTGTCCCAGATTGCCGGCAGATAAGGAACGTCCCCAGGTGCCGGCCGCGGGCGTAACTTTTGTCCTGTTTAATACTCCGCTGGCCTAGATGCTCGTCATGTGCGCCCGTAAACGTGGGACAATAACGCTGTTGGTACCACAGACAAAGGATGTGCCTATGAACGCCCCCGTTGCCCAGCCCTGTCGGCAGCGCCGCCTGTTTGCGCGGTTCGCTTCCGTCTGCGCACTCGTCGCGCTTGCGTTGTTGCTGCTGCCTGCCGCCGCGCACGCCGACGGCTACTCCATGAGCCAAACCTACATCGGTGCCACGGTCGAGGCCGATGGCTCGCTGACCGTTGTCGAGGGACGCCAGTTCGATTTCGACGATGACATTAACGGCGTGTATTGGGATATCAATACAGGCTCTAACCAGCAAGGCGGCTCGGTGGTCGTCAATGTGCTGAGCGTCGAGGAAGACGACACTGCGTTTAACAAGGTCGACAGCGCAAATAAAGGCGACGACGGCGTTTACACGGTGGAACAGTCCGACGACGGCGTAAAGATTAAGGTGTTCAGCCCTCACGAGAGCGGCGACAGCGCAATCTACTACGTGAGTTATTCCATGACCGGTGCGGTTATGAACTGGGCCGATACCGCCGAGCTCTACTGGAAATTCGTCGGCGACGGCTGGTCGGCGGATTCCGATGACGTCGAGATGGAAGTCTACTTTGCAAATGCCGCTGCCGGGACGGCGGCCGTCAAGGGCGATAACTTCCGCGCATGGGGCCACGGCCCACTGACGGGCGACGTGTCGCTCGATGCGGACGAGCCCATGGTCACCTATACCATTCCCTGCGTGCATGAGGGCGAATTCGCCGAGGCACGCATCGCCTTCCCCAGCGACTGGGTGCCGCAGCTTGCCGTCTCGGGCGAAAAGCGCATGTCGACGATTCTGAGCGAAGAGAAGGAATGGGCCGACGAGGCCAACGCTCGCCGTGAGCACGCGCGTGCGGTTGCCGGCGCGATTGCCGTGGTGTGTGTTGTCGTGGCGGTTGCCTATACCGGTGTGATCGTGATGCTTAAGCTGCGCAGGCCCAAGCCCAAGCCGCTCTTCCAGGACGAGTACTTCCGCGATGTGCCCTCGGCCGACCATCCCGCGGTGCTTGCAGCTCTTATGAGCTGGAACGACGTGCCCGATCAGGCATATATCGCCACGCTTATGAAGCTCACCGACGACCGCGTGATCAAGCTGGAAGAAGCGACCGAGACCAAGAAGAAGGGTCTGCTCCGTCGCGAAAAAGAGGAGCAGACGTATCGCATCACAGTGACCGACGAGGCCTGGAAGGCTGCCAAGAAGGACGGCATCGATCGCGATGTGCTCAAGGTCTTCTTCGCCGGCGTTAAGCCCGATAAGGACGGAGTCCGTTCGCGCACGTTTAGCGAGCTGGAGGAGTACGCTAGCGAGCGCACCACATCTGTTGGCGACAAGCTCGAGGACTATCAGAGCACAGTTAAGGGCAAGCTGGAGGCGCGCGAGCTTATTGCATCGGATGGCACTATCGCGATGGTGGCCGGCCTGGTTCTCGGCATCATCATTGTCTTTGGCATTCTGGGCTCTCTGTTCTATACCGACTTTGCGGACGCCAACGTCGGTGCCGCTATGATCTCGATCCCCGTTACGATCGTGGGCTTTGTCCTGAGCTGCACCTTCCGCCGTTACACGCCGGAGGGCGCCGAGGTGGCGGCTCGCTGCAAGGCGCTCAAGCATTGGCTCGAGGATTTCACACGCCTAAAGGAAGCCGTCCCGGGCGATCTGGTGCTGTGGAACAAGCTGCTGGTGATGGGCGTTGCCCTGGGCGTTTCGAAAGAAGTGCTGCGACAGCTGGCCGAGGCCGTGCCTGCGGACCTGCGCAACAGCGACGATTTCTACGACAACTACCCCTGCTACTGGTGGTATTACCATCACTACGGCAACGAGTCCCCGCTCGATTCGTTCAACGATGTGTACCACGAGACCATCCGCGAGCTGGCTTCGAGCTCCGATAGCTCGAGCGGCGGCAGCGGCGGCGGCTTCTCTGGCGGCGGTGGTGGCGGCGCCGGCGGAGGCGGCGGCGGAACGTTCTAGTGAGCGCTTGCTTTGGGGTGGATCTTTCTGGGCGGTTGCCAGGGAAGATTCATCCCTTTTTTGTGCATCGAAACGGGTCAAACTTTCCGCTGAGGACCTTCGCGCAAGGGGCAGTGGACAAAAAATGCCAAATATGAGTACTGTTGCTGCGTTGGTCACATATGTTTGCACATAATAATGGGCTCCTAATGAGAGTACTTCTCGTTAGGAGCCCATTTTATTAAACATTTGGGGAGTTACGTCAGCTCGTGCAGCTGGTCGTCATGCCTACAAGCATCAAAAATGCCCCAAATCGCTGCTACTAAAAAGGTAACAGTACTCATATTTGATGTTTTTTGACCACAGCTATTTGCAGATCACCAAGGCTACTCATTGGGGACAGACTTAAATGACTAGGTGTGGCTGCCTGGGCTAGGCTGTTAGGTCGAGTTCGTAGAGAAAGCTTTCACGCGGCATGTCGTGACGGCGCTCTTCGCGGTTGGCGCGGTGCGTGGCCGTGCGCTTAAAGCCGTGCAGCTCGTAGAACTTCCACGAGCAGTTGGAATCGGTATACAGGTGTGCGCTGGTCGCCCCGCACGAGGACAGATGTGAGATTGCGGCGTCGAGCAGCACCGATCCCACGCCCAGGCCGTGGACGTCAGGGTCGACGGCGAGCAGCGTGACCTCATTGTCATGCGGCAGTGGGCTTTTCTCGAGCAGGCGGTTGTTGGTTCGGATGGTTGCGCGCACAAACGAGAGATACTCGGCGCAGGCATCGGGCTCCAGTTCACGCATCTGCGATAGCAGAGCGCGTTCGGTGTCCATCCAATGTTCCTTGACGGTGGCGCCGGAACTCTGTCCCGCGCGCGCGAGCGCAATGCCACGCGCCTGACCGTCGATTACGGCAACCTGCGAAAACGTCGATGAAGAAAGGCAATAGGCGAGGTCGCACGCGGCCTCAAGGCGGTTGTACTCATCGTTATCCGAATTGTTATGCCAAAGCTGCTGCAGAATCAGCGCGATGGCGTCGAAGTCTTCGGTATCAAACGGTCGGTAGAGAACCCGCGAGACCATGGTGCCTCTTTCTTTTGCGGATGCATATCGAGCACAGTTCTACCACGCTATTGGCATCTAATTATGGTGCCCCTGTGTTCCATGAACTCACCGTGCCCGGTGCCGTGCCCATCCCCTCTGCTCGCAAACTTTTTCTGCACATGCGCCCGTTGCGGGGTGCATCGATGCGCTCGATGCGCTACATTGAATCAGTATTTTCAATGCCGCTGCGCGAGCGCTGC
>UQXP01000096.1 GCA_900545055.1 uncultured Collinsella sp. | reverse complement strand
ATGCGGAACTGGCAGTTGCCGTTCATGCGTTCGACGGCAAGCTTAATGCTCTTGGTTCCAAAGCCGTGTCCGGTGTGCCCGGCTACGGGCATGCCGTCGACCATGCGCGGCGCGCGGTCAAACGTGTTGGAAACTAACAGCAACAGCTGGCCGTCCTCAAGTCGCAGGTCAAGGTCGACGAATCGCTTTCCTTGGGGTGCGGCGCTTGCGGCGGTGATAGCGTTTTCCAAGGCATTTGAGAGCACGCTAAACAGGTCGGCGTCACCTACGTGGACGGTTTCGGGTACGGCGGCGCGCAGGTTGGCGGTAATGCCGTTTCTATTGATATCTGAGTTGAATGACGAAAGCGCGATGTTTACGGTCTCGTTGGCGCAGAAGCGGCGTACGGCGGTGCGGTCGCCGGCTTCGCAGAGCTCATCGATGCGATCGAGCGCCTCGTCGGTGTGGCCCTCTTCAATTAAAGCGGCCAGGCCGCGTAGGAAGTGGCGCATATCGTGGCGAAGAATCGACAGCTCGCGCCCAGATTGACGCCAAGCCTCGAGCTCTTTGATGGCGGCGCTGTCGCGGGTTTCGAGCATCCAGCGCTCTCGCTCGGCGGTTTCCTTTTCTTCGTATTCGCGCAGGTAAACGGCAAGAAACATAAGATAGAAGGCACAGAGCGCAAATGCCAAAAACTCAACTGTCACCACCGAGCCCGAGTGGAACAGCGTGGTGTAGACGTTGGTGGCGTAGTCAAAGATGTAATAGACGAGCGGCAGGATTAAAAGGATGCCCAGCTCGGTGGTGCTTTTAATCGCCAAGCGCGGACCGATGTCGCCGGCCCAATGCAGCAGGACGGCAAAGACGGCGAGTGTGGTCGCGATGCGCGCCAGATAGTACGCGATCTGAGAATCGGTTGCGGCAAATGCGGCGATGCCCATCCAATTGCTGAACTGGCAGCTCAGATAGGCACTCGTAATGCCGAGCACGGCAAGCAGCGGGCTCAGGCGGTAGCGCGCGCACAAATAGATGACGAGCGGCAGATGCACGACGAGCGGATATACCTGGCGGGCGAAAAGCTCGCCGCCGACGGCATTGGCGATCGAAAAGGCAGCGCCGGTCACGACGCCGACCAGCACCAGTTCAAGCGCATGACGCCGGTTGATCTCGATACCGCACAGCGCCGCCGAAGCAAAGACGCCAAAGAGTAGCGTTGTGGCGTGGTGGATTGCCCAAAGGACCATTTCGACCGAGGAGATCATCAGCGCCTCCCGCCCTCAAAGCGCACCGCAAAGTAGGCGTCTTGGAACCCCTGCTTGCTGCTACGCGACAGCGGAATGCACACGCCGGAGCGCATGACGATGTCCGTGCGATCGAAGTGGTCGATGTTGCGCAAGTTGACCTGGTAGCTACGGTGGCATTTAAAGAAGGTGGCATTTTGCGCCAAACGGTCCTCGACGCTGCGGAACGACTCGAGTGCCTCGATATCGCGTCCGTCGCGCAGGTGGAAGACCACGTGCTTGTTGCGCGCCTCGGCATATTCGATGTCGGACAGGCGCAGGGCGTGGTAGCCAAAGGACGTTTTGATCACGAGCTCGTCGGTTGCCGCCGGGCGCATGCTCGAAAGTTCGTCGAGTAACTGCGCCAGGCGTTCGTAAGTCACGGGCTTGAGCAGATAGTCGAAGGCGCGGACCTCGTAGGACTCCAGTGCAAACTCGGGCGACGAGGTAAGGAACACCAGGCGCACGGCGGTGTCGGCCTGGCGCAATTCGCGTGCGGTGTCCATGCCGTTGACGAGCGGCATGATCATGTCGAGCAGGATGATGTCGGCGCGCGACGCGGCATGGCGCGCCAGCAGGTCCTCGCCGCGCGTAACGAGCGCAACATCGACCGCCGTGCCCTTCTCGGTCGACCAACGGTCGATCATCCGGTGCAGTCTATCTAGAAAAGCGACGTCATCGTCGCAGGCAATAATCTTGAGCATTCGGGCCCCCTTAGTAGTTCGATTTTGCCACATTGGGCGCGTGCCGCTCGCGGGGGAGCGCCCGTTCGTGCCTCATGGTGCGCAACTCGCGCCGAGCGGTATTGCGGTGGCGAAAGATGCCTCCTGCGCTATCGAGAGCTCGGCTATCCTCAGCTTGCCAGTTCGAAAATGGACCTGCCGCATGATTGAATCTTTATTTCAACTTTACACCTAGGTTTACAGCTGTCTTGTCAGCTGTAAACCTAGGTGTCATACTAAAGCCCCAAGATTCGCCAAAAGAGAGGGGCCTTGATGGCACAGAGCGCGAACATGGATGCATCGGAGCTTGCACGCGACATTGCGGCCGGCCTGGCATCGGCAACGACGGCAACGGAGCGCGCGGCATTGGTGCCCGCAGAGCTCGTCGAGGCCATTCAGCAACTTAAAACCCAACGCGACGCGGTGATCCTGGCACACTATTACGTGGCACCCGAGGTCCAGGCTGTGGCCGATTACGTCGGCGACAGCTTCTACCTGGCTAAGCTCGCCAAGAGCCTGCCGCAGCAGACCATCGTGCTGTGCGGCGTGGAGTTTATGGGCGAGAGCGCCAAGCTGCTCAACCCCACCAAGACCGTGCTGCTGCCCGAGCCGGGCGCGGACTGCCCCATGGCTCATATGGTCAAGCGCGAGACGGTCGACGCGGCGCGCGCCGAGTACGGCGACGACCTGGCCGTGGTCTGCTACGTCAACTCCACGGTCGAGATCAAGAGCTGGAGCGACGTGTGCGTCACCAGCTCCAACGCCGTCAAGATCGTGTCCGAGCTGCCGCAGCAGCATATCCTGTTCATTCCCGACCAAAACCTCGGCCGCTTCGTAGCCGAGCAGGTGCCGCAAAAGCACGTCATTCTCAACAACGGCTACTGCCCGCGCCATCACATCATCACCGTCGAGCAGATTGTCGACGCGACGGAGGCCCACCCCGACGCGCTCGTGCTGGCGCATCCTGAGTGCAAGGCCGACGTCTTGGCCGAGGCCGACTACATCGGCTCCACCGCCGGCATCATCAAGTACGCCGAGGAGTCCGACGCGAGCGAGTTCATTATCGTGACGGTCCGTGGCGTGCTCTACGAGCTCGAGCGCCGCTGCCAGGGCACCGGCAAGAAGTTCTACTTCCCCGCGGTGCAGCCCACCTGCGTCAACATGGATCTCATCACGCTCGAAAAGCTCGTGCGCTGCCTAGAGACGGGCGAGGGCGAGGTGCAGATTGGCGTGTCGGACGAGGCCGCCGATCAGGCCAAGCTCACGCTCGACCGCATGCTCGAGTACGCAGCGTGCTAGAACAATGCGGCATGAGGGACGGTCCCTTATGTCACATTCAAGGGAGAGGATTCCTGTGGAAACCAAGCAATACCCCGATATGGAGTGCGACGTCGTTATTGCCGGCTGCGGCGTGGCGGGCCTGTATGCGGCTCTCAACCTGCCGACGAGCATGCGCGTGATCATGCTCTCCAAGGGCGCTGTCGACGAGTGCGATTCGATGCTCGCGCAGGGCGGCATTTGCGTGCTGCCCGAGGGCTCGGACTACGATGCCTTCTTTGAGGACACCATGCACGCCGGCCACTACGAGAACCGCCGCGAGAGCGTCGACATCATGAT
>UQXP01000095.1 GCA_900545055.1 uncultured Collinsella sp. | reverse complement strand
GGGTGATTGCGCACCAGCAGCGCCGAGGTGTCGTCCTTAAAGTCGTAATTGCGACCGGTGCGCACGCGGCCTTCGGCATCTACGGCGACAAAAGCGCTGCAGGCAAACTGGGGCGCCTGGACATGTACCGGCACACCGGGCAGCACCTGCGCCACCACGGCATCGATGTAGGCCTGGTCGTCGCGCACGCCAGCGGCGATGATGCGATCAAGATCGTAGTCGTAGGCGATGTCGATTGCGTACAGGTCATAGCCATCCGCGTAGCCGGTCAAGCGTTTGAGCGACGCGGCGGACTTGATTTGCTTGTGATAAACGATACCGGTGGCAGCGGCAAGGCCGGCGGCGACTCCCGCGACACCGCAGGCGATGGCAATGTTACGTGACTTCATGACGGCTCCTCTCGTCCTGTTAGCGTAATTGTCGCAAAAGGTGCACGGGCATGATGGCTCAACTTGGCGAGCGGCGCGGGATTAAACACGGAATGAAGAGTGCGGCGCTGGCGCGGCGGGGTATGCTGGAAGGGACCATCAACCCAGCGAAAGGGGAGAGCATGACGGATCAGGAAACGCCCGAGCGCGCGCATGTGACGGCCGACGATATCGAGGCCGCCAACGACCTCATCGACTTTATCGAGGCATGTCCCAGCATGTTCCATACGGCGGCGACCATTATGGCCGAGCTCGACGAGGCGGGCTTTACCTACCTGCCCGAGAACGCGGCGTGGGACATCGAGCCGGGCGGGCGTTATTACACGCAGCGCAATACCTCGAGCGTTATTGCCTTTAAGGTGGGCGAGGACCTGGCCGCGACGTGGGGCGAGGACGGCGTTGCCGGTGACTATCATTTTCAGCTCACGGCGTCGCACAGCGACTCGCCGACGTTTAAGGTTAAGGCCGTGCCCGAGCTCGACGGCGCGGGCGAGACGCTGCGCCTGAACACAGAGGCCTACGGCGGCATGATCGACTACACCTGGTTCGACCGTCCGCTGGCACTCGCGGGCCGCGTGCTGGTACGCGAGGGCGACCGTATTGAGAGCCGCCTGCTTGCCACCGAGCGCGAGGTCGCTATTATCCCGAGCCTTGCCATCCACATGAACCGCGGCGTTAACGAGGGCTTTGCGCCTAATCGTGCTGTCGACCTGTGCCCGCTCATCAGCGCCGGTGACCTTAAGCAGGGCGACTTTGATGCTCTGATCGCCGACGAGCTGGACGTTGAGCCCGAGCAAATTTTGGGCCGCGATCTGTTCCTGGTCAATCGTCAGGATGCACGCATCTGGGGCTGGGCCGACGAGTTTATCTCGACGCCCAAGCTCGACGACCTGGCCTGCGCCTACACCTCGCTGCAGGCATTTTTGGGTGCCGAGAACGCGCACGACGTTTCGGTCTTCTGCTGCTTTGATAATGAGGAGGTTGGCTCCGAGACCAAGCAGGGCGCCATGTCGACGTTCTTGGCCGACGCGCTGCGCCGCATTAACGGATCGCTGGGCTTTGACGACGAGTCGTACCATCGCGCACTTGCCGCCTCGATGCTTGTAAGCTGCGACAATGCACATGCCGTGCACCCCAACCACGCCGAGAAGTGCGATGCCCGCAATCAGGTGGTGCTCAACGGCGGCATCGTCATCAAGGAGGCAGCCAACCAGCACTATTGCACCGATGCCTTTAGCCGCGCGGTGTTCCAGGCCATCTGCGATGACGCCGACGTGCCCACGCAGGCCTTTGCCAACAAGAGCGATATGGCCGGCGGCTCTACGCTCGGCAATCTGTCCAATATGCAGGCGAGCATGCATGCCGTGGACGTGGGCCTGCCGCAGCTTGCCATGCACTCGAGCTACGAGACCGGCGGCGTGCGCGACGTAATGTACGCCATCCGCGCCCTCACCGCCTTCTACGAGCGAAACCTAACCATCAACGGCGCCGAAAGTGTGGAGCTCTAAAACCTGCCAAAAAGGGATGTTAATTTCGGCAGGTTTTATCTGGGCGAATGCAAAAGGTGAAACCGAACTGGATTGGTGATGCGTAGCCGCCGAGGTGCAGTGTGCCTCGGCGGCTTTTTGTGTACAGAGTACGGCTGATGCTTGTAAATGCTATACATGCTTTACGTATCTACCATAGAGTTTTATGATAGTTTTGAAGTATTAAGGAGGGGTCATGACCACAACAGCCGCTCAGATCAACGTACGTCTCGATGCCGATCTTAAAAGGAGTGGGGACGCCGCTCTCTCCAAGGCCGGTATGACGCCGAGCCAAGCGGTGCGAGCGCTCTGGCAGCTTGCAGCGTCGCTGGCCGATCGCCCCGGCGCGCTCGAGGATATCCTGCTGCCCAGTCGTGCCCGGGCGGAACAGCGCGAGCGCGAAAAGGCCGCCAAACGTAAGCTCGAGCTTATGGATCAGGGGTCGAAGCTGTTCGCTGCCGCTTGCTGTGAGTCGGAAATCGATATGGTCAAGGCTCAGCCATCGGACGACGAAGAGCTCAAACGGAATGCCTATGCGGATCGCTATGGCGAGGAGATGAGCTGGCTCTATGAGTGAGACTCCAAAGCGTATCTTGGTTGACACCAACGTGTGGCTCGATTACTTCATTCCCTCACGACGTGGTCGTTCGGTGGCGATTGAGTTTTTACGCGATGCATGCACGGCGCAGGTGGATTTGCTGTATGCGGCGACATCGTCCAAAGACCTGTTCTATTTGATTTCAAGCGAACATAAGGCATGGTATCGGCGAGAGCACGGTTCGCTTTCCCAGTATGCCGCTACGGCAGCGACATCGCTTGCATGGGATTGTCTTAACGTGCTGTCGCAGCTTGCCACGCCAGTGCCCTGTGACCTGAGCGATATATGGATGGCGAGCAGGCAGCGTGAGCTCCATAGCGATTACGAAGACGATTTAATCATTGCGGCAGCGATACGTGCTCAGGCGGATCTACTGGTCACCAACGATGTCAAGCTCTCTTCGCATGCGCCCGTCGCAGCAATGAACGTCGAAAACGCAAGAAACTATCTAACAACGCTTAAATAGCTCTAAACCTCACTGGCCGAATTAATAGTCAGCGAGAGTTCCCGGGCTGAGCCAGCACTGGTTAGACCCCGCAGGTTGAACAAAAGTCAGCGAGAGCCCGTCTGGTCGAGCAAGGTGCCTTGAAAGAGGAGGGCATTGGCCTTCTGGCCATGCCCGACGATTGAAAGGCAGATTGCCGTCCAGACGGGCTCGCAGCGTCGAGGGGTTCCGGCGTTTGGTAAAACGCCGGAACAACCTAATGCTCAATCCAGCAACGCAGGGTCTCGCCGGCTTGCAGGTGACGCAGATTCTCTGCGGCAATGTCGACCACATTGTTGAGCGTGGCGGCCAGATGGAACCAGCCCGAGATATGCGGCGTAATGAGCATGTTAGGCGCATCCCACAGTGGGCTTGTCTCAGGCAGCGGCTCGGGGTCGGTGACGTCGACCGCGGCGCCGGCGAGATGACCCGACTCCAGGGCGGCAACCAAGTCGTCGGCGACCACAAGGTCGCCGCGGCCGCCGTTGGCAAAGAAGGCGCCCGGTTTCATCGCAGCGAAGAACTCGGCGTTCGCCAAGCCGCGGGTCTCGGGCGTGCTGGGCATAAAGGATGCGACGATGTCAGCCTCGGCCAGACGCTCAGACAGGGCGTCCATGCTGTCCATGTCCTCAAACACAATGGGGTAGACGAGCGGATGGCGCTTGATGCCGCGG
>UQXP01000094.1 GCA_900545055.1 uncultured Collinsella sp. | reverse complement strand
GCCTTGCGGGCGCGCTTCTCCTCTTTAGAGAGGCCCTCGAGGTTCTCGCCCTTCTCGAGCTCTTTGCGGCGTGCCTTAGACGAAGCCGGCACGACGCGAACGGAGCTCGCTGCTTGGCGGGCGGGCTTAGCAGATGCGGCAGACTTGCGCGCAACCCCGGTAACTTCGTGGGATTGCGTGCGCTTGTTCGTGGCGCTACGGGTACTCACTTATGCGTTCTCCTTCATGCTTGTGAACTGGGAGCCCGTGATGATCTGGAAGGCCTCGCGATAGCGCTCGGACGTGCCATCGATGACCTCGGCGGGCAGGTGCGGGGTCTCCCCCGTCATATCCCAGTTGGCCTTGAGCCAATTGCGGACGAATTGCTTGTCGTAGCTAGGCTGGATCTTGCCCTCCTCGTAGCTGGCAGCAGGCCAGAAACGGCTGGAGTCGGGCGTGAGGCACTCGTCGATCAGCGTGACCTTGCCATCAATAACACCAAACTCGAACTTGGTGTCGGCAATGATGATGCCACGGGTCGCGGCGTACTCGGCGGCAGCCTTGTAGATCTTGAGGGAAAGGTCACGAATCTGCGTGGCGATGTCCTCGCCCACGATCTCGCAGCAACGCTCAAACGAGATGTTCTCGTCGTGGTCACCGATCTCGGCCTTCGTGGACGGCGTGAACAGCGGCTCAGGAAGCTTGGAAGCCTCGGTCAGGCCCTCAGGCAGCTGGATGCCGCAGACGGTGCCGTTCTCGTCGTAGGTCTTCTTGCCCGAACCGGTCAGATAGCCGCGGACGATGCACTCGATAGGAATCGTCTGGGCCTTCTTAACCAGCATGGCGCGGCCAGCGAGGTAGTCACGATACTCAGCAAACTCCTCGGGGAAATCCGCCGGGTCGATGGAAACGAGATGGTTGGGGACGATGTCGGCAAACTTATCAAACCAGAATGCCGAGATGCGATTGAGCACCTCTCCCTTAAACGGAATCTCGTCGGGAAGAATGAAGTCAAACGCAGAAATGCGGTCGGTGGCGACCATCAGCAGGTTTTCACCGGCATCGTAAATATCACGAACCTTGCCACGGGAATCCGGACGACGCTCCATCGTTGTCACGTGAGTCACTCCTTACCTAAATACGACAGAAATGCGGGTTCTTTCCCGCATGTTTTCGCAAACTCGGAGCGGCAGGGACGCGGCCCCTCCTTCACCGAATAGCGAAAAGCTAGTGCTCCATTGTAGTAGATGCCGCGTCTGCCGTGTGCTCGCGGGGCAGATGAATTGTAAAAGTCGTACCCTTTCCAAGCTCCGACTCCACGGATATGTAGCCATGGTGACGCTCGACGATCTGCTTGGTCACGGCGAGGCCAACGCCCAGGCCGCCGGCTTCGCGGGCGCGGCTGGCATCGGCGCGCCAAAATCGTCCGAAGATACGCGACAGATCGTCCTTGGCAATACCGATACCGGTATCAGAAACGGCAATGCTGACGTGCCTGCGGTCACTGAGCACCGACACCACGACCCAACCGCCCTCGGGGGTGTAGCGCATGGCGTTGCTCATGAGGTTGATAACACATTGCGTGATCATGTCGGGATCGGCCTCGACGACATCGTCGTGACCCTGGGTCTCGTCCGCAAAACGCAGGCGCAGATCGCGGTCGACAAACAGGCGCTCCTGGGCATTGACGATGGAACGCACGAAAGGAACCATGTCCACCGGCTCAAGGTTGAGCGGAGCCGCGCTGTTTTCCATGCGCGACAGGTCGAGCATCTGCTGCACCAGACGAGCCAAGCGACGCGTCTCGGAAGCAACGGTCTCCAAATGCTCATCGTCGGTGGGATACACGCCATCCTGCATGGCCTCGACCGTTGCGAGCATGGCCATAAGCGGCGTGCGAAGCTCGTGTGCAACGTCTGAGGTCAGGCGCTTCTCGTGTTTCATATCCTTCTCGAGAGAAGTGGCCATCTCATCGAAGGTCTCACCCAGCTGATCGATCTCGTCATCACCGCGCAGTCCCGTGCGAGCCGACAGGTCGCCGTCACGGATTTGCTTTGCGGTACTGGTGATGCGATGAATCGGCTTGGTGAGCATGCGCGACACGAGCGATCCGATAACGACCGAAATGCAGATTGCAACAACCGCGGCGAGGGCCATGGCGTTAAAGGTCTTCTCCCTAAACGCAGAGTCCGCCTTGGTGAGCAGAGCGTCGGAGCCGATGGCCCACAGCTTTACCTGTCCGACATGCTCGCCGGAAGACGTTACAATCTCGACGTTAGCAACGCTATCGGAGTCGGTTGGAGCAGACGAGACCGGACTATGCGATGCCCTCTTGCCGCTCGTGTCGTCGGTCGTAGCCTGGTTTTCGCGTACATCGGCGGTGGCGCTTGCCGAGGGCCAGGAATCGTCATAAACGATCACGCCCTTTTTATTGACGACCTGCATACCCAGATCGTCGGAAACCAAACTCGACGTTGCGACCGTGCGCAGTTCTCCCGCGGTCCAAGAGCCGTTTTCCTCATATGAGGTTGCCAACTTCTCGGCAGCGGAATTTGCGATTTCGACGATATTGGAGCGTGTGTAATCCGAAAAGACCGTGCCCCACACAACAGAGACAACGCCCACCAGCACCAATACCGTCATGAGCGATGTCAGAGCAAAAGCAAGTGCCATGCGCGAGGGATAGCTCATCGTTGGCCGTGAATCGGAACGAGGCGTGTTCCAACTAGCCTTGGAACCCGCCTCGCTCTCCTGCTTGTGCTTTTGTCCGATTTCAAAGCGCGCAGGTGTCATATGTGATTTCCCTATTTCTCGTCCGACTTATCGGTCTTGGCCGGAGCCTCGAAGCGATAGCCGACACCATGGACGGTGTAGAGCCACTTGGGCTTCTTGGGATCATCGCCCAGCTTGGCGCGAAGATTCTTCACGTGGCTATCGATGGTGCGCTCATAGCCCTCAAAGTCATACCCGAGCACTTTCTCGACCAGCTCCATGCGGTTATACACACGGCCGGGATGGCGGGCAAGCGTGGTGAGCAGCTTAAACTCGGAAGCCGTCAGATCGACTTCCTTGCCCTCGACCAAGATCTTGTGGCCCGAGATATCGATGACCAGATCGCCGAAGTCGAGTACCTCGACGGCGGGCTCGTCGGCCTGATGGGCACGGCGGAACAGAGCGCGAACGCGGGCGACGAGCTCGCGCGGCGAGAACGGCTTAATCAGATAGTCGTCGGCGCCGAGCTCAAGACCGATAATACGGTCCTCGATCTCGCCCTTAGCCGTCAGCATGATGATGGGGACATCCGAGGTATCGCGAATGGTGCGGCAAACGCGCTCGCCGGGAATCTTGGGGAGCATAAGGTCGAGCACGACCAGGTCGAACTGATGCTTCTCGAACTCCTCGATCGCGGACTGGCCGTCGCCGACGCCCACAACCCAGTAGCCTTCGCGCTCGAGATAGGCAGCGACGGCGTCACGGATTGCCTTCTCATCCTCGACCAGCAGAATCTTTTTTGCATCTGAAGCCATAACACGGCCCCCCTGTCTCAATTAGCTAAGAACAAGCCCATTTTAACGCACCTGAGCCCGCCGGATGCCGCTATGACGCGGCAGCTCGGCGGGCGGTACTCACAATTACAACGCGTTTATTCCCCTGTTGGCGCCTTTTTAACCCCTCTAAGCTTAAAGAGAGAATAGGCGTGCAGTGACCGTCTCTGGTATACCCTGGCTGTTGCGCACCGTGGCGTACGTAAGGAATGAGTCCGATTTTCCCGCCGTAGCTGGATAATCGCCATACTCCAAAGCGCGGTCGGGCGACAGCAGCGA
>UQXP01000093.1 GCA_900545055.1 uncultured Collinsella sp. | reverse complement strand
ACGACGGAGGCCACATTAAGTGGCCTCCTGTTCGTGCGGAACTCGCGATAAACTTAACCCCCGCCCCGGAGCCCAGCGGGCAATCATCGTTGTACCTATCACTGATACCAATAAACCGCTTGCATATCGTCTGTTGGCTTGGCACGGTACAATGCTTGTGGCTTTAAATTTATAAATTAGTGGGGTTAATTCATGGCAGAATCTCGTGCGGAGCGTAGGGCTCGTCGTGCTTTGGTGGAGGCGGCTGAGGGGTTGAAGGAGGAGAAATCTTCCAAGAAATCAAAGTCGTCTCAGGATGCGAAGGGTAAGTCGGTCAAGGGCAAGGCTAAGGCCAAGCGTCCCGGCTCTCGTCGGAGCGAGGTCAAGGCATCTCAGACTCGCTCCAAGCGTTCGCATAAAGATCAGGTTTCGCCTGCGCGTAAGGCTGTGGACCCCAAGTCTCCCTGTTCCATCATGAAAGCCTGCGGTGGGTGCACGACGCTCAATCGTCCTTATAAAAAGCAGCTGGCGGCCAAGCAGGCTGTTATGGAGGAGCTTTTTGCCGCTCTTTGCGAGCGCGAGGGTATTAGCGTCGACCCCATTCGCGGTATGGGAGTCACCCTGGGCGACCCGGGCAAATATCCTGCGCCGCGCGGGTTTCGCCATAAGGCCGCCACTCCCTTTGCCCCTGGTAGAGAGGGCGCTGTCCGCTGCGGCTTTTTTGAGCGCGGCACGCACAGAATCGTTGCCGTTCCCGAATGCCCCGTTGAGGCACCGGGCGCCCGACAAATTCTTAACGGCATCGCGCGTGAAGCTGAGTGCCTGCACATTCCTGCCTTTAACGAGGACAAGCACCTGGGCTTGCTTCGCTATGCCGTCGTCCGCTGCGGTTGGCGTACCGACCAGGTCATGGTTACGCTCGTGACCGCCCAGAGTGACTTACCGCATGCGCAAGAGTTCTTTGAGGCCGTCGCGGCGCTCGATCCGCGCATCGTCACCGTCGCCCAAAACATCAACGGGCGCCCTGGCAACGCCATCCTCGGTGAGGAAACCCGTATCGTTTATGGCGCCGAATGCATGCGCGACCAGCTACTCGGCTGCGAGTTCGACATCTCCCCCACCGCGTTCTACCAGACCAACCCGCAGCAGACCGAGCTGCTCTACCAGCTCGCTATCGACGGCATGGATCTGCGCCAGGGCGATGTGCTTATGGATGCCTACTGCGGTAGCGGCACCATCGGTCTTTGCGCGGCCAAAGATGCCCAGAACAAGGGCATCGGCATCATGCTGCTCGGCGTAGAGCGCAACCCGGCGGGCATTGCCGACGCACGTCGCAATGCCGAGCTCAACGGTCTTACCCGCAGCGCTTGGTTTATGGCCGACGATGCCACCGACTACATCCTAGACGCCGCCGACAACAACGAGCGCGTCGATGTCCTTTCCATCGACCCGCCGCGCGCCGGCTCCACGCCCGAGTTTCTTGAGGCCGCCTGCGCACTTAAGCCGCGCCGCATTACCTATATCAGCTGCAATCCCGTCACCCAAGAGCGCGACCTGCACCAGCTCCTCGACGGAGGCTATCGCCTGCTCAAGATCACGCCCGTCGACATGTTCCCCCACACCGACCACACCGAAACCGTAGCGTTCCTCGAGCGCCGCTAATTCTCCGGCACAAGAAGGGGGCGGCCCGCCTGGACCGCCCCCTTCGCTTGGTTTATAAATTCCGCTACATCCCCTTGCGCAGATCGCACACGCCGGCTGCCGCCATCTCGCGCAGCAGCGTCTCGCGGTCGCGCGTCACGATCAAATCTAGCGGGAAGTGAATCTCGTCGAGCATCTTGCGCGCGTGGTCGAGCTTGCCAATGGCCATGCCAATGTGGGCATCGGTTGACACGCCAATGCCCACGCCCAGCTCGGCGCAGCGCTCGGCGATCTTGCGGCATACGACCCAATGCTCAGTGTCGATACCGTGTTCAAGACTATGGTTGTTGATCTCGATAATCTTGTGCTTGGCCTTAGCTGCCAACAGCACCTCGTCGATATCGAACGGCACGCCCGAACGCCCCGTGTGACCCAGCATGAACACCTTGGGGTGCTCCAGGGCATTGATATACATCTCGGTCGTCTGGGCCAGCGTCGCGCCTTCAGCAATCTGCGGATTATGCACGCTCGCAACCAAATAATCCAAATTACGCGTAACCAAATCGAACAGCGAATGCTGACGGCTGTACGAATCGCCGGCAATATCGAGCGTGACAGGAGTGTCCTCGCCAAACAGGCTTCCGTCCGGCGAAACGATATCGGCCTCGGCACCACGCAGCACCAGCACGCCGCTCCAAATGCGCGGCCAGATATCCTGGTTGATAAAGAACTGGTAACTGCGCAGGTCATTGGGGCAAGCCGTAACCATAGAGCTCAGATGGTCGGCAGATCCGAGCACCTGCAGACCACGCTCTGCCGCCCAGTACACATTCTCCTCAATGGTCGAATATGCATGCGCAGAGAACATCGTATGGGTATGAATGTCACAAGAAAGCAGGTAGGGCATCAGGTCTCCTTATCTGGCACGGCCGTCGCTTATATTCATTGTACGCATAGCCTTCGATAGTCGTAAAACCACTCCATCCCAAAGACACAACGTCCATGACAACGGGGTCCGGCTTAACACCAAACCCCGTTTCACGTAAAACATTGTAGGCAGAGCGCTTTACTTTTAACGATACTCGTCCGCCAACTGTTTCCAAGCGGGTAGCGAATTGATAATCGTCTCGTAACTCACGCAATAGCCCAGGCGGAACCAGCCCGGCATACCAAAGCTGTCCGAGGGAACCGCAAGCAACTCATACTTCTTTGCGCGCTCGCAAAACGCATTCGCATCGGGCTCCAACGCTTTCACCCATAGGTAGAACGCGCCATCCGGCTCAACATAGGTGTAGCCATACTCCGCTAGTGCGTCGGTAAGCGCGGTGCGGTTGCGTGCATAGGCCTCAACGTCACTCGGCTCATCGATGCAGTCGATAATTACGCGCTGGAAGAGTGCCGGTGCGCATACAAAACCCAGCGTACGGGCAGCACCCGCAACAGCCGGCATCAGACGGGCAGCCTGCGGATTGGTGTTGGGAACCAAGATCCACCCCACGCGCTCACCCGGCAGCGACAGCGACTTGGAATACGAGTAGCACACGATGGTGTGCTCGTAGATCGAGGGCACCCAAGGCACCTCGGCACCGTACACGATTTCGCGGTACGGCTCATCCGAGATGAGCATAATCGGATTCTCGGGATCGCGCTGAGCGTTGGCCTCGCGCAGAACATTGGCCAGTCGCGTCAGCGTGTCGCGTGTATATACGGCACCAGTCGGATTGTTGGGCGAGTCGATGATGACGGCAGTCGTCTTATCGGTAATCGCCTTGAGCACGTTGTCCACGCTCAGCTGGAACGTATCTTCATCGGCGAGCGTCTCAACACACGTACAGCCGGCCTTCTCAATCCAAACGCGATACTCCGGAAAGTACGGGGCGATAACAATAACCTCGTCGCCCGGGTTCGTAACGGCGTTGAGCGTACAGGTGAGCGAAGCCGCGGCACCCACCGTCATAAAGACGTCCTTGCCCTCATAGCTCGTGCCAAAGCGACGGTTGAGCGATTCGGCGACGGCCGCTCGACATTGCGGCAGGCCCGGTGCGGGGGTGTAGCCGTGCAGCTGGTCGCTCGGCAGCTCCAAGGCCTTCTTAATGGACTCAACCACAGCAGCGGGCGCCGGAATACTCGGGTTGCCCAGCGAAAAATCGAATACGTTTTCCGCACCGATCTGTGCCTTGCGCTCAAGACCATAGCTAAAGATCTCACGGATGATGGAGCTTTCCGCACCGCGAGCATACATAGTTTCGTTGATCATCTGTTCCCCTTTCGCATAGGCGCTATTGTACGCTTTAGTCGAGCAAAG
>UQXP01000092.1 GCA_900545055.1 uncultured Collinsella sp. | reverse complement strand
TACTACTGGATCGCCCGCGAGCGCGGTACCATCGAGGCCGCGCGAAACCGCGCAAACTTCCCCCTGTGCTACACGCAGGCCGGCGAGCGCCGCGAGGTTACCGTGCGCATCCGCCGCAACACCACCGGCGGTCTCGGAGCCGCCTGGGCCATCGACAAGGTCGAAGCCCCGGTCGAGTAAAAAACGGCCTCGGATAGCCAATTGACCATCCGAGGCCGTTTGAATTCAGGCCTTTTAGTTGTCATCGGTGCATATAGACACCAGAGAAGCAAGCTCATCCTCAAGTTGCGGAGCAAAGTATCTAAAAGAAACCTGCGCTCCAGTCGGTATCGACTCAATCATATTCGCAGCATTATCTGAAACTCGGTACGATGCAGTTTCACCTGTCTTCAAATCCTCTATTGAGCAGACAGCGTCTTCAGCATCAATCGACCTAAGCACGCCTTTTCCGTGTAACATCACATCGGCATGCCCGCCAGCTATTTCTAATGAACCTGAGTCTGTCGCAGTCACTTCTCCGGAACCTCCGCGCGATATCTCTTCCTTTGTTGAACAGCCCACCAATGAAGCCATCAGCACCAAAGACAGAGCTAGACGAATCGCCCTACTTCGAAAAAGTCGTTCCATAAGTCCACGCATAATAGCTCTGATCATACTTCAGGAAGGATAAAGATGAATTCCAGCCGTCCGCTATGCCAATCATCTGCCTTGTCTCTCCAGTTTTCTTACCAGTAAGTGTGGCGTAAGCCTCCGCTGTTACAGAATGGGCTGATCCGTTGTACAAACTCGCATGTAAAACATTCGGTCTATTAGAGTTAATCTCATTTTGAATGCTCGCGATAGCCGGAGAGGAGACAGTGCGGGCGATAAGAGTACTTCCTCTGCTTGCGCAGTAATTTGTAAACCCCGTTGCACAGGTTGATATCGGCGTTCCACCCAAAACAACGCCGGGAACAGTCTGTTCTTCATCGGAAAGAGCATGGGTATTGGTGTAATTCCATATCTGCATATATTGCGAAGGGTCGCTATATAAATTGGCAATGCCATACAGTTCCGCAACGTTCGAAAAAGCTGTCACCATACAAGCATAGTGGGCGGTAAGCCTCTTAATCTCGCTTTCATCATATGACATAAACTGAGAAATGGAACGAAATCCAGATACTGTGTAATCCTGCATTTGAGTTGCGTAAATTACAACATCGTTCCAGCTTGAAGGTTTATTCGATAAAACGACAGGCCGTCCTTCTATGGAAACAGCCGGGATTGTTCTTCCGCAATTTGTTGTTATTGAACCGTCCAAAGATTGCACGCCGAATTCGAATGGATTGATCATTACGACTGGGTTATTGAAAGAATAAGACTCGACACCAAGATCTCCTCCCCGATCCATAGGGCTGACTAAGCCGTCTCCAAAACGATATCCCGTAAGTATTTCATCATCTGAAGCATCTAAAACCAAATAGCCCGCGGCTCTATTGGATGTCACAACCGGAACAATGTAACCAAGCGGGGACCCATCAACATCTACAAAAGGAATAGGGTCAGAAGGCGTATACGAATAGCCGAGGAGTCCCTTTATATATTTATCGGCAAGCTCTTGCGCAATTTCAGAAGTAAATTGTATCTGCTCACCATCAATATTGCCCGTCGAAGCAAAAACCTCTTTCGGACGTGCGGCTAAGGCGACAATTGAAGACGCGACAAGTTGCAGAAAACGACGACGCGAAAGCATATGTTCTTCTTTCTAGAGAAGCGACTTATAAGGTACTCCTATTCTATAATCTTTTTTGTTACGTTACAGCACTGGTTATATTTCAATTCGATTTGCTTATGTCCTTGCAACCCAATGCGTCTTTACGTTTTAAACGGAATTAGAAAATCACTCATAGCAAAAACGGGCTTTAATCCCAAAGAGATGACTTTGATTATGAATCAAACCAGCAGCCAGGGCATAGCTGCAGTGCAATTGCTACAAGAAAGGCCGCCCTTGGTGGCGGCCTTTCTACTTGCTACTAGTCGCGCGTCAGCTTGCGGTGGATGCGATGCGGCTGAGCTGCGTCCTCGCCCAGGCGCTCGATACGGTTGGCCTGGTAGGCCTCAAAGTTACCCTCGAACCAATACCAGTTGCCCGGATTCTCGTCGGTGCCCTCCCACGCCAGAATGTGCGTGGCGACGCGGTCCAGGAACATACGATCGTGGCTAATGACCACCGAGCAGCCCGGGAACTCGAGCAGCGCCGCTTCGAGCGAGGACAGCGTCTCGACGTCGAGGTCGTTCGTGGGCTCGTCGAGGAGCAGCAGGTTGCCGCCCTGCTTGAGCGTGAGCGCCAGGTTCAGACGGTTGCGCTCGCCGCCGGAGAGCACGCCAGCGCGCTTCTGCTGGTCCTGGCCCTTAAAGCCAAAGCTCGCCACATAAGCGCGGCTCGGAACCTCGGTCTCGCCGACCATCATGTGGTCCAGGCCATCCGAGACGACCTCCCACAGGTTCTTGTCGGGGTCGATGCCGGAACGGTTCTGGTCGACATAGGAAATCTTGACGGTCTCGCCCACCTCGAGCTCGCCCGAAGTCAGCGGCTCCAGGCCCACAATCGTCTTGAACAGTGTGGTCTTACCGACACCGTTGGGACCGATGACGCCCACGATGCCGTTGCGCGGCAGGGTAAACGAAAGGTCATCGATGAGCACACGGCCATCGAACTCCTTGTGCAGGTGATGGGCCTCGAGCACCTTGTTGCCCAGACGCGGGCCCACAGGGATGCGGATGTCGGTCCAGTCGAGCTTCTGGCTCGCGCGGGCCTCGGCCTCCATCTCCTCGTAGCGAGCCAGACGGGCCTTGTTCTTGGCCTGGCGGGCCTTGGGCGAGCTGCGTACCCACTCGAGCTCGGCCTCCATGCGCTTGGCAAGTTTGGCGTCGCGGTTGCCCTGTGCCTCGATACGCGCGGCCTTGGTCTCCAGATACGTGGAGTAGTTGCCCTTGTAGGGATAGAGGTGACCGCGGTCGACCTCGCAGATCCACTCGGCAACGTTATCCAGGAAGTAGCGATCGTGCGTGACGGCAAGCACCGCGCCCTGGTAGTTGTGCAGGAAATGCTCGAGCCACAGGATCGACTCGGCGTCCAGGTGGTTCGTGGGCTCGTCGAGCAGCAGCAGGTCGGGAGCCTCGAGCAGCAGCTTGCACAGGGCCACGCGACGGCGCTCGCCGCCGGAAAGTACGTTGACCGGCATGTCGGAATCGGGCAGCTGCAGGGCGTCCATGGCCTGGCCGAGCTTGGAATCGATATCCCAGCCGTCGGCGGCGTCAATCTCGTCCTGGAGCTTGCCCATCTCGGCCATGAGGGCATCCATGTCGCAGTCCGGGTCGCACATCTCCTCGCCGATCTTGTTGAAGCGATCGACCTTGGCGATCATGTCGCCAAATGCCATGCGCACGTTCTCGATGACGGTCTTGTCGTCGTCGAGCGGCGGCTCCTGCTGCAGGATACCCACGGTGTAGCCGGGGGTGAGCCTGGCATCGCCGTTGGAGACCTCCTCGATGCCGGCCATGATCTTGAGCAGGGTCGACTTGCCCATACCGTTGGGGCCCACGACGCCGATCTTGGCACCGGGGTAGAAGCTCAGGGTCACGTCGTCAAGGATCACCTTGTCGCCATGGGCCTTACGAGCCTGATACATCTGGTAGATAAACTCCGCCATTTGTCTGTTTTATCCTTTCTACCTGCTGTTTCTCTATTCTTGATTCGCTTTAGTGGAAACGAAATGAGGAAACCAGCTCTGAAACTTAACGAAAAAGGGGCATGGTTGCCCATACCCCCTAATACTACCTGGGAAAAGTCCCCCGGAACATACTATGAACTGCGTACGCTAGTTTTCCGCAACCTTAACGAGCGGCTCGCTGCGATTTGCGCCACAGCAGATACGAGTAGACGTAGACGGCTCCGAC
>UQXP01000091.1 GCA_900545055.1 uncultured Collinsella sp. | reverse complement strand
CGTCCTCCGATCTCCCGGGGCCGGCCGATCCGGCCCTCAGGGTATCGGGTTCCCATATTCATCCGTACATGTGCGGATGAATATGGGAGGTGTTCGGATGAAGTTGATATTCAAGGTCCCCTTAGCAGGTGCACCGTCCGTGTTTGCACTTGCAGCTCGGACGGGTTTAGATGACATTTAATAGATGATTGGGAGGGCTTATGAGCTCTGAAAAACGAGGAACGATTGGTTCGTTCGCTCTGCTGGGCATGACGGTCGCCGCCGTGTTCGGTATCAAGAACATCATCAACAACAACGCGGCCATCGGCTTGGCAGCTGCGCCGTCGTTCTTCTTCGCCACGCTTTTGTACTTTGTCCCCTATACCTTGGTTACCGCCGAGTTCGTCGGCCTCAACAAGGACTCCGAGTCTGGCGTGTACGCATGGGTTAAGACCTCGATGGGTGGTCGCTGGGCGTTCCTGACGGCATTTAGCTACTGGTTCGTTAACCTGTTCTTCTTTGCGTCCGTCCTGCCCAACGTCATCATCTACGCGAGCTACGTGTTCTTTGGTGCCAACGCCGAGCTTTCGCAGCTGTGGATCACCATTATCGAGATCGTCGTCTTTGCTATCGCCACGTGGGTTTCGACCAAGGGCGCTAAGTGGATCGGCTCTATTTCCTCCTTCGGTTCGACCGCGGCTCTCGGCCTGACTGCCGTGTTCATCCTGCTGTCCCTGGCTGCTGCCTTTGGCGGCGTTGAGTTCGCTACGGCTCCTACTCCCGCCAACATGGCTCCCGACATGAGCAACTTCGCCACTATGTGGAGCTTCTTCGGTACGCTTGCCTGGATCATCCAGGGCGTTGGCGGCGCTGAGTCCGTCGGCGTGTTCCTTAACGACCTTAAGGGCGGCGTCAAGGCCTTCGTGCGCACCGTCGTTATCGCCGGCCTGACCATCGGCCTTCTGTATGCAGGCGCTTCGCTGCTGGTTAACCTGTTCATCCCCGAGGGCGGCGTTGCCATCTCCACCGGCATCTTCGACGTGTTCGGCGCTGTCTTTGCCCACTTTGGCATTCCCATGGAAGTGTCTACGCGCGTCATCGGCCTGATCCTTCTCGCCGCTACGCTGGGCTCCCTCATGATGTGGACCTCCGCTCCCATCAAGGTCTTCTTCACCGAGATCCCCAAGGGCGTTTTTGGTAGCAAGATCGTCGAGCTCAACGAGCATGGCATTCCCGCCCGCGCCGCTTGGCTGCAGTTCGCCATCGTCGTCCCCATCCTGATCATTCCGGCCCTGGGCTCCGGTAACCTCGACGACCTGCTCATGATCGTCACCAACATGACGGCTGCCACCGCTCTGCTCCCGCCGCTGCTGATCCTGCTTGCCTACTTTATGCTGCGCAAGAACTTCGACGCTGCTCCCCGTGGCTTCCGCATGGGCTCGCGCAGCTTTGGCCTGGTCGTTGCCGCATTCCTGCTTGTGGTCTTCTGCTTCGTGCTTATCTGCGGCACCATTCCGCTCGATCAGCCGCTGTGGCTGACGCTGGTCTACAACGTTGGCGGTGTGGTTGTCTTCCTGGGCCTTGCCGTGATGTGGTACAACCGCTACATTAACCGCCTGCGCGAGACCGATCCCGAGGCCGCCGAGAACGAGCTTCGCCCCTCCGTCCTCGACATGATGGAGTAGCGGCTAGGATTAATCTACGGCTGTGGAATAAATCGATTCCCTTTCCTAAGGAGGGGCCTTACGAGGCCCCTTCTTTTGTGTTTTGGGGCATGGTTTTGGACCCCGTGTTCAAAAAATGCCAAATATGAGTACTGTTGCAAAAGAGGTGTCATATTTTTTGGCCTGTTCTGAGCGAAAATGGGCTCATAATCAATTTATCTAACCCCCTTTAAAGGGCGTTTGACGGCTTTCAACCTCTTCGAATCGCTCAAAGTAGGCAATTTGCTCTCGATTTTGCTGCTACTAAATTGGTGACAGTACTCATATTTGCCACTTTTTGCCCACGAGGTGTTCAGAGAAGCTCTCGACAAGCATCTAACGCTACAATAACTACCACGTGGCTGGGTTTGCCGGCCGAATGTGCGATGTCGTGGGAGGGGACATGGTCGAGTTTACAAAGACGATTAAAGATCCGTTGGGACTACATGCCCGCCCGGTTGCGTTGCTCTATGACATCATTGCCAAGCATCGTAGCGACGTGTCGGTCAGCATCGGCGACCGCCATACTGACGGCCGCGACGTTATAGGGCTCATGGCACTCTGTGGCGAATGTGGCGAGGACATCGTGTTCCGCGTTTCGGGCGTGGATGAGGCCTCCTGTGTCACATCGATCAGAAATCTCTCGCTCTAAGCATGATAGGGCGCGGTAAAGGATGGTCCTTTGCCGCGCCTTTTTGTTTCGTATAGGAAACTTTTTCGAAATCTGAATGGGGACCCTTTCCAAAAAGTTAACCACGTGCTAGTTTACTATAGCGAACATAGACGTGGTTAACTTTTTACGCGTCGATGTTGAGGACGAACTGACGTTAGGAGCAACTCATGTCTTGCGGACCGCAGATGCCGGCCATGCCGCTTTCGATGGTAAAAGCGGGCGAAACCGTGCGCGTGTCTCGTGTAAAGGGCAATGAGGACATGAAACACCACCTCAAGGACCTCGGCTTTGTCGAGGGCAACGAAATCCACGTGGTGAGCTCGAGTGGTGCCAATATCATCGTCACGGTGCTGGGCGCACGCTTTGGCATCGATTCCAAGGTTGCCATGCACATCATGACCGTCGGTTAGTCTGCAGCATTTCATAAAAACCGAAAGGGGGACAAGAGGATGAAGACGTTGGGTGACGTTAAGGTGGGCGAGAGCTCTACCATCGTCAAGCTTCACGGTGAGGGTGCGCTTCGCCGCCACCTTATGGACCTGGGGCTCATCAAGGGTACTTCGTTCAAGGTCGTGAAGGTTGCACCGCTCGGTGATCCGGTCGAGATCAACGTGCGCGGCTACGAGCTTTCCATCCGCAAGGAGGAGGCGGCCGTCGTCGAGGTCCAGTAAGGGCTCGCGGCGTGTATTTCTGCAGGTAAAGTTAGGTATTTCTAATTTAATGCAGCAACTTTGAAGCACATTATCCAGCCCGCGCGGAGAAAGCAGCGCGGGCACACAAGGAAGAAGGATTGAATGGCGGATTCTCAGATCCATGTCGCGCTGGCGGGTAACCCCAACTGCGGCAAGACCACGCTTTTCAACCTGATCACCGGCGCCAACGGCTACGTTGGCAACTGGCCCGGCGTCACGGTTGAGAAAAAGGAGGCCAAGCTCCTGAGTGACAAGAGCGTCACGATTACGGACCTCCCCGGCATCTACTCGCTTTCCCCCTACAGCCCCGAGGAGCAGTGCTCGCGCGATTACCTCATGAGCGGCGAGCCCGATGTCGTCGTCCAGGTGGTCGACGCCACCAACCTCGAGCGCAACCTGTACCTGGCGCTTCAGGTTATCGAGACCGGTCTGCCCGTGGTCGTCGCCCTCAACATGGCCGACCTGGTCGAGAAGAACGGCGACAAGATCGACACGGACAAGCTCTCCAAGAAGCTCGGCTGCCCGGTTATGATGATCTCCGCTCTTAAGAACAAGGGCATCAAGGAGCTCTTTGAGCAGGTTGAGAAGTCCGCTGCTTCCAAGGGCCGGGTGCCGGAGCACAAGTTCGACTCCTCCATCGAGGACGTTCTGGACCACATCGAGAACAACCTGCCGGCAAGCGTCCCCGCCAACAAGCGCCGCTACTATGCCGTCAAGCTGTTCGAGCGCGATGCGGACGCCTGCAAGCTCATCAACCTCACCAAGGAGAAGGCCGCTCGCGTGGAGCAGCTGGTCGCTCAGTGCGAGCAGGACTGCGATGACGATGCCGAGTCCATCATCACCGGTGAGCGCTACGGCGTGATCGCCCACATCATCGACGAGTGCCTCACCAAGGCTCCGGCCAAGATGAGCACCTCCGAGAAGATCGACCGCGTGGTTACCAACCGTATCCTGGGCCTGCCGATCTTTGTGGTCATCATGTTCTGCGTGTACTACATCGCCGT
>UQXP01000090.1 GCA_900545055.1 uncultured Collinsella sp. | reverse complement strand
CGGCGGTGTGCGATGAGCTGGGGCCGACCATGACGGGGCCCAAGATCTCGAATGCTGAGGTCGTAGCTAGTGTTTGCGGCTTGCCTGCCATGGGTGCTCCTTCTCTATCCCGTCGTTCCGAGGGCTTTGGTATTTGGTCGCCTGCTCTACAGTCCTGGCTCGCACGGAGGCCACATTAAGTGGCCTCCGGCTCGTGCGGAACTCGCGACCGACCAAATACCAAAGCCCTCGGAACTTAGGATACATGGTTGGAACTATCAGATGGCAAAATTCATCAGCTAGTGACGCGCTTTACCCTGTATATCGAAACATCTTCACCACCGTTTATATAAAAAAGAAGTACCGGTTGGGGCCGGTACTTCTTTTGGTGCGTCGATATTTGGTTGCAGCTTTTGCTGCTGGCTTATAGGCCGCAGGCTGCTTTGAGTTCTTCGACTCGGTCGGTCTTCTCCCAGGTGAAGTCGGCGTCTTCGCGGCCAAAGTGACCGTAGGCTGCTGTCTTCTCGTAGATGGGGCGCCGCAGGTCCAGGTCGCGGATGATTGCGCCTGGGCGCAGGTCGAAGGTCTTCTCTACGGCCTCGACGATCTTGTCCTCGGCAACATGTGCGGTACCGAAGGTGTCGACCATGATTGAGAGGGGCTTGGAAACGCCGATGGCGTAGGCCAGCTCAACCTCGCAGCGGTCGGCCAGGCCGGCGGCAACGACGTTTTTGGCGACCCAGCGTGCGGCGTATGCGGCCGAGCGGTCGACCTTGGTACAGTCCTTGCCGCTAAAGGCACCGCCGCCGTGACGACCGTAGCCGCCGTAGGTGTCGACGATGATCTTGCGGCCGGTGAGGCCCGTGTCGCCCATGGGGCCGCCCACGACAAAGCGACCGGTGGGGTTCACGTAGATGTCCGCGTTGTCCCACGGCATGTTCTCGGCGGCCATGACCGGGGTGATGACGTGCTCGATAAGGTCAGCCTTGATCTTGCCCATGTCCTCGATCTCGGCGGCGTGCTGCGTGGAGATGACGATGGTCGTGACCTCGACGGGCTTGCCATCCTCGTAGCGCACGGTGATCTGGGTTTTGCCATCGGGACGCAGGTAGGCGAGGGTGCCGTCGTGGCGCACGGCTGCCAGGCGCTCGGCCAAGCGGCTGGCAAGGTAGTGTGGCATGGGCATGAGGGTCTTGGTCTCGTTGGAGGCATAACCGAACATCATGCCCTGGTCGCCGGCACCAATCAGGTCGATCGGGTCGGTGGTAGCGCCGGTCTGGGTCTCGAAGGACTCCTCAACGCCCTGGGCGATATCGGGCGACTGCTCGTGGATGAGGCTCATAACGCCGCAGGTGTCGCAGTCAAAACCGAACTTGGCACGGTTGTAGCCAATGCGGCGGATAACGCCGCGGGCGATTTCCTGTACGTCGACGTAGGCCTGGGTGCGAATCTCGCCGGCGACGATGACAGTGCCGGTGGTCACGAGGGTCTCGCAGGCGCAGCGGACGTTCTCGACGTTAGCGGGCACGCCGTTGGGCGCGATGTAGCCCTGCTCCTGCAGCTCTATTTCTTTGGCGAGTATTGCGTCGAGGACGGCGTCGCTGATCTGGTCGGCGATCTTATCAGGATGACCTTCGGTCACCGACTCCGACGTAAAAACAAAGGACCCATTTTGGGGCGGGATGGAACGAAGTTCTTCTGACATGATTGTCCTTTCAAAAAACGTGTCCCGGCGACCGTTACCATTCCGCCGGGCTCTCTATGCAAGGGCACATCATAGCGCGTAAATCAAACATTCACACCCTTTCCGCACCTACTCATTGGGGACAGACTTAAATGACCAGCCTTAAACTAAGAACGTCCCCAACGAATGGTCATTTAAGTCTGTCCCCAATGACTGGTCGGTGCCCTTTGTGCGGAGGTTGCTTTGATGCTTTATACTGATGCGGTTAGACATCCATCCTGCAATCGAGGAGATTTCCATGGCATCAGACGTTCGCGTCCGCTTTGCACCCTCACCGACGGGCAAGCTGCACATCGGCGGCGCCCGCACCGCTATCTATAACTGGGCTTTCGCCCGCGCAAACGGCGGCACGTTCATCCTGCGCATCGACGACACCGACCCCACCCGCTCCACCGACGAGAACACGCAGATTATCCTGCGCGCCATGCGTTGGCTGGGCCTGGACTGGGACGAGGGTCCCGAGGTGGGCGGCGATTTTGGCCCCTACGCCCAGACCGAGCGCCTGGACCTGTACAAGCAAGCCGCCCAGAAGCTTTGGGACGAGGGCAAGGCCTATCCCTGCTTCTGCACCAAGGAGCAGCTCGACACCGATCGCAAGGCCGCGCAGGAGCGCAAGGACCCCTTCCAGGGCTATCAGCGCCGTTGCCGCGACCTTGATCCCGAGGAGGCCCGCCGCCGCATCGAGGCCGGCGAGTCCTACGTCCTGCGCATCAAGGTGCCCGAGGACCGCGGCGACGTCGTCATCCACGACGCCGTCCACGGCGAGGTCACCTTCGACGCCAAGGAGCTCGACGACTTTGTCATCTTCCGCTCCGATGGCACGCCCACGTACAACTTCGCGACCGTCGTCGACGACGCCATGATGAAAATCACCCATGTCATCCGCGGCGATGACCACCTGTCGAACACCCCGCGTCAGGTCATGGTCTACGAGGCCCTCGGCGCGCCCGTGCCCACGTTTGCTCACATCTCCATGATCTTGGGCGCCGACGGCAAGAAGCTCTCCAAGCGTCACGGCGCCACCTCGGTGGAGGAGTACCGCGACGCCGGCTACCTGTCCGACGCCTTCGTCAACTACCTTGCGCTGCTCGGCTGGTCGCTCGACGGCGAGACCACGATCATCCCGCGCGATGTCCTGGCCAGCAAGTTCTCGCTCGACCGCATCTCCAAGAACCCGGCGACCTTCGACCCCAAGAAGCTCGACTGGGTCAATGCCGAGTACATCAATGGCATGTCCGATGCTCAGTTTGCCGACGAGATCATGGTCCCCGAGCTGCACGAGGCGGGTCTCATCGAGGGTAATGTCGAGTACGGCGAGGATTGGATCGACGCGCTTGCCGCCATTGTCAAGCCGCGCACCAAGATGCCGGCCGACGCCGTGACCGTCGCCGCTCCCATCTTCGCTACGGCCGAGACGCTCGAGTATGACGAGAAATCCGTCAACAAGGGCCTGGCGAAGGAGGGCATGGGTGCCATTCTTGATGCCGCCAAGGCCGCGCTCGAGGGTGTGAACGAGTGGACGGCTGCCAACATTGACGCCGCGCTTGAGCCGCTGCCCGAGCAGATGGACCTCAAGAAGCGCGTGGTGTTCCAGGCCGTGCGCGTCGCCGTCTGCGGCAACATGGTGAGCCCTCCGCTGGGCGCGACCATGGCGCTCGTCGGTCGCGACGACTGCCTGGCGCGTATCGACCGCGCCCGCACGATGGCGCTGTAATTGCTGCGCAAACGTATGTATCCGAGCCCCGTTCACCCGAGCGGGGCTCTTGTTTCTATACCGAGCGAGTGGGTTGGTGGGACAAAATAATCAGTAGTGTTTGTCCCATGTTCGAGCGATGTAACGAGCTCGACACTCGTATCGGCCATGGGACAAACACTACTGATTATTTTGTCCCACCCCTTCCAGGTTCGTTTGAGGTGGTGTATGGCTCAACAACTTTCGCTGTTTGGTTCGCCGGAACCGGAGGAGGCTCCGAAGTCCGTGGCTCCTGCCGCCGCCCCGGCGCAGCCCGAGCCCGTACCCGAACCCGTCGTCGCCTATGCGAGCGTAGTCCTCGACATCCCGACGCGTGCGTTGTCCGAGCCATTCGCCTACGGCATCCCCCGGTCCCTTGCTAACGAAGCTCAGATCGGCTCTACGGTCCTGGTCCACTTTGGCAACCGTGCGGCCGCGGGCTACATCGTCGACATCGCGCCCGAGCTGGCCGACCTGCAAGGCAACGACGCTCTCGATCCCGCGCGCATCAAGCCTATCGAGGCTATCCTCAGCAAGCCGCTCTTTACCGCCGAGGCTGCCCGTTTCGCACGCTGGATGAGCCGCGAGTACGTTGCAACGCTTTCCGAGTGCCTGCGCCTGTTCT
>UQXP01000089.1 GCA_900545055.1 uncultured Collinsella sp. | reverse complement strand
TGACGCCCGGCACCTCGGCATGAAGCAGCTTGATGGTCTCCTCCATGGCGACGACCGTGGTGGTCATAAGCGCCGAGAGGCCGACGAGCTTAATGTCGCGCTCCTTGACGGTCTTGAGCACCTCCTGCGGATCGACGTCGCGACCCAGATCAAAGACGGTATAGCCGTAGTTGTCGAGCAGCATCTTGACGATGTTCTTACCGATGTCGTGGATATCGCCCTTGACGGTGGCCACGCAGATCTTACCCTTGTCGGCAATCTCGCCGGCGGGCATCAGGCGTTTGATGGTATCGAAGCCCACGCGCGCGGCCTCGGCCGAGGCCATGAGCTGCGGCAAGAAGAACTTTCCCTGGTCAAAGAGGACTCCGACCTCATCGAGGGCGGGGATAAAGTGGTTGTTGATGAGGTCCATGGCGTCGTGGTCGGCCAGCAGGCGCTCGGTCTCGGCCGCGATTTCGCCCTTGCGACCCGAGACGACCATGTGGCGGATGGGATCGTCATCGGCTCTTGCGGTGGTGCTTGCGGCAGGCGCGGCATCGCTCGATGCTGACTGAGCGGCCGCCGGGTTGGCGGCAATCTTGTACGGGTCGGTCCAGCCGGCGTAGCGCTCGATGTATCCGGTCGAGCCCTCGTCCTCAACGCTCAGCACGCGATAGCTGTAGACAGTGTCCATAAAGCGCTTGGAACCCGGGTTCATGATGGGGGCGTCCAGACCTGCACCAAAGGCGGCGGCCAAAAAGACCGAGCCCAGCAGCGGGCGCGCGGGCAGGCCAAAGCTGATGTTCGATACGCCGAGTGCGCACTTGACGCCCAGGCGCTCCTTGCACATAGACATGGCGCGCAGGATCTGCTCAGCCTGGCGCTGGTTGGTCGAGGCGGTCATGACCAGACAGTCGATGAGGATGCGGTCCGGACCGATGCCGTAACGGGCGGCTTCGGCCACAATGCGCTCGGCGATGCTATAGCGTGCCTCGGCGGTATCCGGGATGCCGCCCTCGTCGAGCGTGAGGCCGACGACGTTGGTGCCGTAGTGGGCGACCAGCGGGAAGATCTCGTCCATGATCTGCTGTTTGCCATTGACCGAGTTGATGATGGGCTTGCCGGCGTAGCGACGCACGGCGGCCTCGACGGCGGCGGGGTCGGTGGAGTCGATCTGCAGCGGCAGCAGCGTGGAACCTTGGAGCTGCTCGGTCGCTTGCTGGATGACCTTGACCTCGTCGATCTCGGGCAGGCCCACGTTGACGTCCAGGATGTCGGCGCCCTGCTCCTGTTGGCTGATGCCCTGGCTCACGACGTAGTCCAGGTCGCCGTCGCGTAGGGCCTGCTGCAGGCGCTTTTTGCCGGTGGGATTGATGCGCTCGCCGATGACGGCGATCTTGTGGCCGTCGCAGGGGAGGTCCACGACCGTCTGGGCGCTCGTGACCGACATGCTGGGCTTGCGGTGACGCGGGCTGGGCGTGTGGTTGTCGATGAGGGTACGAAGTGCCGCCATGTGCGCCGGCGTGGTTCCGCAGCATCCGCCGACGACGCTCACGCCGTCCTCGATCATGCCGGCGACGGCCTCGGCGTACTCGGGCGCCTGGATATCAAAGACGGTATTGCCGTCATCGTCCACGTGGGGCAGTCCCGCATTGGCCTGCACCATAACGGGCTTGTCGGTAACGGTGAGCATACGCGCAGCGAGTCCTCGGAGCTCGGCCGGGCCCTGGCTGCAGTTGATGCCAAGGACGTCGGCGCCGATGGCGTCGAGAGTGATGGCGGCGACCTCGGGGCTCGTGCCCAAGAAGGTGCGGCCGTCTTCCTCAAAGGTCATGGTGGCAAAGACGGGCAGGTTGGAGTTCTCGCGGCAGGCGAGGACCGCCGCCTTGATCTCGGCCAGGTCGGTCATAGTCTCGATAATAAAGAGGTCGACGTCCGCAGCGACGCCGGCGCGCACCTCCTCGGCAAAGAGGTCGTAGGCCTCGTCAAAGCTGAGGGTGCCCAGGGGGCGCAGCAGGGCGCCGATGGGGCCGATGTCGCCGGCGACGTAGCGGGCGCCGGCCTCACGGGCGCAGGCGACAGCGGCGGCAAAGACGTCTGCCACGGTGGCGGCTCCGTCGAGCTTGTGGGCGTTGGCGCCAAAGGTGTTGGCGGTGATCACGTCGCAGCCGGCCTCGACGTATTGGCGCTGAATGTCGGTAATGACCTGGGGCTCCTCAAAGTTGAGCAGCTCGGGCAGGGCGCCGGCCTTCATGCCGGACGCCTGCAGCATGGTGCCCATGCCGCCGTCAAACAGCAGGTGTCCCGTGCCCTCGATGGCGGCACGCAGGCGGTCATCCTTAATGCGAAGGTCGTCGATCGTGCGCGTCTTGTATGCAGCGCCATTACGGCGTGCGGCATCAACGGGTGCCGCCAGCGCGGCGCCGTCCAGATCATGAGTGATAAGCGGAGTAAACATCGATGGCTCCTAATGGCTGGAATAGCAGGTGGTGTGGGCGGCGCGGAAGCGGCAGTGCTCGCGCATGCGGCAGATATTGCAGGTGGGGCGGCTCTGGGCGTCGTGGACCTCGCCGTCGAACAGACCGATCACTGCGGTCACGCTCTTGGTGGGCATGAGCAGGCTGGTGGGAGTGACGGTAAGTCCAATGAGGCGCGTGGCGTTGAGTGCATCCACGATCGAGCGCTGGGCCGAGAGCGGGCAGTCGCCATAGCCGGGACTGAAGCGCCAGTTGCCGGCGAGCCCGTGTGCAGCGGCGTCCGTCTTGACCCGTCGGTCCATCTGCTCAATAGCAGCTTCTACATAGGCGGAGCACGCGGCGTCGAGCACGGCGCCTTCCAGGGGTTGCTGGGCTCCGGTGGTTCGCAGACGGCGTTCGGCAGACATCCCGAGGGTGCAGGCCATGAGCGCCGCCAGGCGGGCGTCCTTAAGGTGGCGATAGATATCACGACCCCGCAGCTCAACGTTGGTGCCGACCAAGCGAATGCAAGGCTCGCCCTGCTCGTCCACGCCCGTGGCATCGACGGCAAACACGCGCCGCACGCCACGGGGCTCAATGTCCAGTTCCAGACGCTCAACGACAAGCTCAATACGCTGCGACAACTCGGGCTCAATCTGCTGACCGCCGTAGCCCAGATAGCGCAACATTTCGGCACGGTCGACGCGGGGATGGTGGGCAGCATCGATACGATAAAGCGCCGGCGACGCAAGGTCGGCCGGCACTTCGATAGCAGTTGTATCGATGTGCGGTTTTTCCATTACCCCAGGCGCTCCATAATGGTTGCGGCGATTGCAGGACGATTCATAGTGTACAGGTGCAGACCGTCGGCGCCGTGCTCCTTGAGGTCGCAAAGCTGACGGGCGGCATAATCTACACCGGCTGCCTGCAGGCTCTCGGGGTCGTTCTCGTACTTGGCGAGGATCTTGATGACGGGGGAGGGCAGCGACGCGCCGCACATAAAGACCATGCGACTGATCTGTGACTTGCCCATAAACGGCATGATGCCCGCGGTAATGGGCACGGTGATACCGGCCTTGTCGGCAAGCTCGCGAAAACGGTAGAAGCACTCGTTATCAAAAAAGAGCTGCGTCACAAAGAAGCTCGCCCCGGCGTCCTGTTTTTGCTTGAGGTATTCGACCGAAGCGTTGAGGTCCTCACAGGCAATGTGGCCCTCGGGGTAGGCTGCGGCGCCCACACAAAAGCCGGCGTCGACGAGCTCGGGGATGAGGTCGCGGGCGTAGGCATAGTCCGAGGCGGGCTTGTCGTCCTCGGTCGCGCCAGCGGGAAGATCACCGCGCAGGGCCAGGATGTTTTCAACGCCGGTGGTGCGATACTCGTCGATCTTGGCGGCGATATCGGCGTGCGAGCGGCCCACGCAGGTAAGGTGTGCCACCGAGGGTGTATCGAATTCGCTCGTAATCATATGCGCGATGGGGGCGGTGGTGGCACCGTTGCCCGAGCCGCCGGCCGAGCAGGTGACCGAGACAAAGCTCGGCGAAAGCTTGCACAGATTGCCAGCCACCTCGCGAGCCGTGTCGAGGGAAAGCTCGCCCTTGGGCGGGAACATCTCAAACGAAACGGGTGCGGTGCCCTGGGGTGCTGCCTGCTTAAAAACCTCGTCGACGCGCATATCGTGCTCCTTTAGATACTTAAATAGTGTGATGTGTTGTAAGGATTCTACAGCACCACTGTGTCACGGTGGAGTTTTACTCGCTATTCGGGGATACCAATCAAAGATGCCTCGCTATCGACATTCCCTATAGCAGAGCGGTCAATCTAGGATGGGGCTATAAAGACT
>UQXP01000088.1 GCA_900545055.1 uncultured Collinsella sp. | reverse complement strand
TTGTGGTCAGTGGCGGCGGCGATACTGGAAACGACTGCGTGGGTACCGCCGTGCGTCAGGGCGCGCGCAGCGTGCGCCAGTTTGAGTTCTTGCCGGCTGCGCCCGATAAGCGCGCGGCGAGCAACCCCTGGCCGCAGTGGCCCAACGTCAAGAAGACCGACTACGGCCAGCAGGAAGCTATCGCTGCGATGGGTGGCGAGATGCGTGCCTGGGGCGTGGATACGCTCGAGGTACTGCTGGACAAGAAGGGTGCGGCTGCTGGTCTGCGCGTGGTCGATCTGGACTGGTCGGCGGGAAAGCCCGAGCGCATCGCGGGCTCCGAGCGCGAGGTGCCGGCGCAGTTGGTGCTCATCGCCTGCGGCTTTACGGGTCCCGAGCATGGCGTGTTCGATGCGGTGAACGTGCCTGTTGCCACCGCTGGTCGTCCGCTGCCGGTGATGGCTGCCGAGGGCTCGCACCTCGCGGCCCGCACGGAGGGTGTCGCCGCGGATGCCGCACCGGTGTATGTGGCGGGTGATGCCCGCAACGGCAGCTCGCTCGTTGTGGGCGCCATGGCCGATGCCCTGGCCTGCGCAGCCGAAGTCGCCGAGGCACTGGAGCTGTAAAGTAGTCATTTAAGAACGTCCCCAATGACTAGTCATTTTTTGTCTAGTCGTTGGGGACACTCTTTGCGAGCGATTTGCTCGTTTGTCGACGTACGGGTGTTCATTTGTCGACTTCTTGGGCTGTGGTCACCTGTTGTTTCTGTGGTGGCCGCGGGCATCTGGCTCAAAAGGGCGGGTTGGACGTCTATGTCTACCTGCGGTTTTGTTGCTGTGCGCTCATTCGGTCAAGTGTCCCGTCAAGTGTTTGGTTAGCATCTGGTTTGCAGCCGAAGGCCTATTTTGCCCGCGCTTGCCTCGGTTGCTCGCCCTCCTCGTAAGCTCAAATTGAGGTCTATCAGTTTGAGGAGGATGCCATGACTGACCAAGTTTTTGACCGAGCACAGTTGGCCGAAGCCGTCGGCAACGATATTGCCGATATGGCTCACTTTTGGATGCTGCGGAAGTTTCAATTCCTGGAGCCGGCGCGCGAGCAGTTCGAGATTATCGTCGACCCGTGGCTCAGCTATTGCACCGAGCCTTCGCAAAACGAAATCATGGCCTACAACATGGCATTTACCGATTGGCTGCTGTTTGAGCGCCCCTATCGCCATGGCAAAACGCTGCTCGAGCTATATGTTGACGAGCCGCCGGCATCGCTTTCGCCTGCCTCGCTCAAGCGGCTCGAGCAGGTACGCGACACGCAGTATTTCTCGCGCTTTGGCATTTTGGACAAGAATCCTGCGTCCGGCATGGTCGTGCTGAAGGACACGCGCACCGACCGTCGCTTTGATGTCTACGACCCGCATATCGTGCAGAAGGAGCACTGGAGTGACGGCGCGATTGCGGTGCGCCTCGCCTGCGTCGACGATGTCTGGCTTACGGCGGGACAGCTCTACCTGTATGACATCGCGCGGCTGAGCGATACGGCGGTCGATGGGCCGGGTGCGGTGCATCCGGAGGACCTGCAGGACGGCTTTGACACCTCGTGCATCAGCTTCTTCTTGCGTCTGGTTCGCGACATCATGGGCGCCCAGGGGCGGTACGTAAAGTCGCTCAACATCTACGAACAGGAGTGGGAGTAGGGGATGGGTAGTTGTCGCCTGCCTTGCCTTTTGCCTTTTTGTCTCGATCTGTAACGTTTGGGGGCAAAAAACCGGTCTACCTGTTACAGATCGAGACGAATGCTTGGGCGCCGCTGGTTTGTCTAAATCTGTAACGTTTAGGGGCCTGGAGAACGTCTAACTGTTACAGATCGAGACGTTTGGCACCTGGCTGGGGGGAATGTCTCAATCCGTAACATCTACAGTCCAAAAATCGGTCTTCCTGTTACAGATCGAGACGTTTATCAGCGGAGGCAACGGTGACGATGGTCCATTTGTCCGACGTGGTGGTGATGGAAGCGTCTAATACCGTTTTCAAGCACAAGCATACGACTCGCAACACGTTGGCGCGGAATAGGATGCTCGCGCGACTCACGGAGGCAACCGAGCAAGGTGCGCTGCTCGCAACGCATGACAATACCGAGCTCATGTGGCTGCGACGCCATGTTGGAACCGACGATATCGCGGAGCCCGAGCCATACCTGTTCTGTTTTCAGCATGATTGGGATGCATTGACGCCGGCGGAGCGAGCGCTGAGGACTATCAAAGGGCTTGCGGAATTTCATCCCGATTGGGCGTTTTGGGGCTATGACGCGGCGCTTTTGTGGGGTTTGGAGGTGCCGAATGATCTGCTCGGGCCACGATATCTTGTTAAGACGGGTTGCTCGGTGACGTTGAGCAGCGGGTGCAGGTTGTTGCGTCCGCAGATGGCGGGTGCGCTCGAGCGTGTTGATGGCGTGCGGGTGACGTCGTTTTGGCGCACGGTGGAGGATTGTCTGCTGCGTGCGCCGTTCTCCTACGGGTTGGCGATTGCCGATTCTGCACTGCGGGCGAAAGGCGTATCGCGTGGGGATTTGTGCGAGCGCCTCCGCGCCGATTGCGAGGGCAGGCGAGGGTATCGCAGGGCACAGGTGATTGCGTCGTATGCAGACGGGCTGTCCGAAAACGGCGGCGAGTCTCGGTTCCGAGCATTCTTTATTGCGTACGGCTTTCCGGTTCCGGAGCTGCAGGTGGAGTTTCGCGACCCGCTCGATTTGAGCCAGGTGTTTCGCGTCGACTTTTTTGGCGGCTCGAGGACGGAACGTGCGTGATTGGCGAACTGGACGGAAAGGGGAAGTACGCCCTGCAGAGCGGCGAGAGCCGGGAGTCGGTCGACCCATTCGTGGCAGAGCGTCAGCGGGAATCTCATCTGACAATGCTCGGGCATAAGGTGCTTCGGTTTACGTTTGATGAGCTCAAGAATCCGGGGAAGCTGGTTGAGAAGATGAGGCTGGCGGGTATTCCGCGACGGCCCGATTTGGCTGAGGAGTGGAGACGTCAGTGGTATGGGCGCTGAGAGGTTTCGTCTCGATCTGTAACGTTTAGAGGTTGTTTGAGCTCGTAATTGTTACAGATCGAGACAAGTCGGTGAAACGTCGACCGAATGTCTCGATCTGTAACATCAAGGGGCCCAATAACCCTGTACCTGTTACAGATCGAGACATTTCCCTGGTGTCGTTGGGGTGGGGCTGCAGCGTATTCCGTCTCCCACATCCCCTCTTCCTTCCGTTAACCGATATGCTCGACTTTAGGTCGCTGCATTAGGTGATAATGGACAAATGTTCAAGTTAATCGTGAGGGAGGAGCTCGATATGGCGTCTGCCGATCGTTCCACGTTGTTTATCAATGCGACCATTCTGGATGGTTCGGAGCATATGGAGCCGCAACCCGATATGGCCGTGACTGTTGAGCGCGGCGTCATCACCTGGATGGGGCCGAGTGCTGTGGCGCAGGCGCCTGCAGGTGCCGAGGTTATCGACCTGGGTGGCGCGTATCTCATGCCCGGTCTCATCAATATGCACGTGCACCTGTGCGGCTCGGGCAAGCCTGTCTCGGCCGGCGATGCGGGCGCGCTGATGAAGAAACTCGATAATCCCGTGGGCCGTGCCATCGTCCGCCGCATCCTCAAGGGCAGTGCCCAGCAGCAGCTGACAAGCGGCGTGACCACGGTGCGCGGCGCGGGCGACCCGTTGTTTGCCGACATTGCCGTGCGCGACGCTATCGACGCCGGCAAGTATCAGGGTCCGCGCCTGGTAGCGCCGGGAACGGGCGTCACGGTGCCGGGCGGCCATGGCGCGGGCTTGTTCGCCCAGGTGGCCAACAGCCCCGTCGAGGCAGCCGAGCAGGTGCGAGACCTGTATGCGCGCGGCGCCGACGTCATTAAGCTGTTCGTAACGGGCGGTGTGTTCGATGCGATCGAGGTGGGCGAGCCGGGCGTGCTGCGTATGCCGGTGGAGGTTGCCGCGGCGGCGTGCAGGGCGGCGCACGAGGTGGGCCTGCCGGTTATGGCTCATGTCGAGAGCACCGAGGGCGTGAAGGCCGCGCTTGAGGCCGGGGTCGACACGATCGAGCACGGTGCCCCGATGACGCCCGAGATCCTGGAGCTGTACCGTGGCGCCGCGGGCACGCAGCTCGAGGGACGTGCGCCGAGCGTTACCTGCACTATCAGCCCGGCGCTGCCGTTTGTGTTGCTCGATCCGGAGAAGACCCATTCGACTGACACGCAAAAGAAGAACGGCGACATCGTGTGCTCGGGCATTATCGAGAGTGCTCGTG
>UQXP01000087.1 GCA_900545055.1 uncultured Collinsella sp. | reverse complement strand
GCTCCTCGTGCGTGCCACGTTCCACAACGCGACCATGCTCAACGGTCGCAATCTCGTCGGCATGCTTAATGGTCGACAGGCGGTGGGCGATGATAATCGTGGTGCGGCCGCGCGCCAGGCGCTCGAGCGACTCCTGCACCGCCTCCTCGCTCTCGTTATCCAGAGCACTCGTCGCCTCGTCCAAGATAAGGATCTTGGGATTCTTGAGGAACACGCGTGCGATGGCGACGCGCTGCTTCTGTCCGCCCGAAAGACGGCTGCCGCGCTCGCCCACCACGGTGTCATAGCCCTGCGGCAGCGATTCGATAAAGGTATCGATATTGGCGCGTCGTGCGGCCTCGGCGATTTCTTCTGCCGTGGCGCCGGGCTTGCCGTAGGCGATGTTCTCGCCAATCGTACCGTCAAACAGGTAGACGTCCTGCTGCACCAGGCCGATGGCACGGCGCAGGCTCTGCTGCGTCACATCGCGCACGTCCTGGCCATCAATGCTGATGGACCCGGCGGCCACGTCATAAAAACGCGGCAGCAGCGAGCAAGTCGTCGACTTGCCGCCGCCCGAGGGACCGACCAGCGCGATGGTCTGGCCAGGCTTGATGGACAGGTCCATATGGTCGATAACGGGACGCGCATCGCCGGAAGCGTCCAGCTCAACATCCTCGTAGCTAAAGTACACGTCGCGATACTCAACAGCGCCAGCTGTCACCTGCAGGTCCGCGGCACCCGGCTTGTCCTGGATATCCGGGGCAGTTGCGAGCACCTCGTCCATGCGTTTAAAGCCGGCGATGGCCTTCTGATACATCTCGGCCGAGTTGACGAGCGTCTCGAGGGGCGTGCAGAACAGCGAAATATAGAGCGCAAAGGTCGCCATATCGACCGCCTGCAGCTGACCTTGCGCCACCAGCCAACCGCCCAGCAGCACCACAATCACATAGAGCACGCCCGAGAGCAGGCCATACGTCGCGGTGTAGACGCCCATGGCGTGATACATATTCTCCTTGGACGAAAGATAGCGGTCGTTAGAGGCGCGAAACTTGGAGCGCTCGGTCTCCTCGTTCGCAAAGCTCTTGACCACGCGCATGCCAGCCAGCGAATCCTGCAGCTGGGCATTGATGCCACTGATCTTTTTGCGGTTGTCGCTAAAGACCTCGCGCATGCGCATGTTCTGCCAAAACATAATGACCGCAAACACTGCCGTCACCACGACCATGGCGAGCGCCAGCAGCGGAGCGATGGTAAAGAGGATTACAAACGAACCGATGATCTCGATGCCGCAAATGATGATCCACTCGGGCACGTGATGTGCCGCCTCGCAGATGTCGAACAGGTCGTTGACCACGCGACTCATCATGTCGCCCGAGCTGTTGCGATCGAAGTACGCAAAGCTAAAGCGCTCATACTGGTCGAACAGATCCTCGCGCATCTTGGACTCCATGCGCGCGCCCATCACGTGACCCCAGTAGCTCACAAAGTAGCGGCAGGCGCAACGGATGGTATACATCAGCACCAGACCCACTGCGATCATACCGAGCGCCTGCATAATGGCGGCCTGGCCCTGGGTGAAGAGCCCGCCGGTCAGATTGCGCAGAATAATGGGGAACGCCAGGTCAATGGCGGCAAGCACCAGAGCACAAATGGTATCGGCAACAAAAAGCCCCATCTGGGGCTTGTAATAAGACAAGAATCTTCTAAACATGATCACCTTACGCGGTTTTACCAAACCGCGTTTCATCTCGACGCTGCAAGTGCCCCATTTGGACAATCTGGCCTTCAATCGTCGGTCGCGTATATCCATACGCTTCCCTCCTCTTTTAGGCCACCTTGTCTCAAATGGAGCACTTTCGCTGACTTACACAAACCTGCGGGATCATCCCCGCTCGTTAAAGCTCAGTTCCACCCAAACGGTGCGCGATGCTGTCGCAGGCAAGTGCGCCCACGACAGTCTTGGCATCTTCGATCTTGCCGTCGAGTACGGCGTCGATCAGCTCGTGCAGCGGCACCAGGTCCACGTTGACAAACTCGTCATCATCGGGGTTGGGCGCATCAAACTCGAGCTTGGTAGCCAAGTAGATGTGGATGATCTCATCGCAAAAACCGCAGGACGTGACAATCGACGTCAAAAAGCGAATGCGACCAGCCCTAAAGCCCGTCTCCTCATGCAGTTCGCGCTTGGCGCAATCGAGCGGGTCCTCGCCCGGGTCGAGCTTGCCGGCGGGAATCTCGACCGTCACGCGATCAATGGCGGTGCGGTACTGACGCACCAGTACGATCTTGCCGCTCTCGGTCAGTGCCACAACGGCCGCCGCACCCGGATGGCGAACGATATCGCGGGCGCTGCGGTGACCGTTGGGCAGCTCAACCTCAAGACGGTGGACGTCGAGGATCTTGCCCTTCCAGGCGCACTCCTCCGAAAGAATCTTCTCGTGCAGCTCGGCATCGTGCGGGGCGTCATCGCCCAGCACCAGTGCCGGCTCGTCAGCGACCTCGCCACCAGGCTCGCCCTCGGCGTGCCCATACATGCGGCTGTCCTCTTCGACGATCTGCGCGTCCACGAGCTCTTCGTTCTTCTCGTCCATCCGTCTCATTCCTCTCGGATTTTAGGCATCCCAGGCATCGCGGCCGCGCAGCGCGCGCAGGCCGATGTCGTGACGCAGGGTCTTGCCCTCAAAATCAATCTTCTCGCAGGCCTCGTAGGCAAGGTTGCGAGCGTTCTCGAACGTGTCGCCCAGAGCGGTCACGGCAAGCACGCGGCCACCGTTGGTCACGAGCTGGCCGTCCACCACGGCAGTGCCCGCGTGGTACACGGTCACGTTCTCCATGGCCTCGGCATCCTCAATACCGGTGATGACCTTGCCCTTCTCGTAGCTGCCGGGATAGCCCGCGCTCGTCAGGACAACGGCCACGGCCCACTCGTCACGCCAGTCGAGCTCAATCTGATCGAGCTCGCAGTTGGCGCAGGCGAGCATGACCTCGACCAGGTCGTTCTTAAGGCGCGGCAGCACGACCTGAGTCTCGGGATCACCAAAGCGGGCGTTGAACTCCAGTACCTTGGGGCCGGCGGGGGTGAGCATAAAGCCGCCATACAGGCAGCCGCGGTAGTCGATGCCCTCGGCAGCAAGCTCGGCAACGGTCTGCTCCATGACCTTCACCATCATGGCGTGCTCCTCGTCGGTCACGATGGGCACTGGGCTGTAGACGCCCATGCCGCCGGTGTTGGGACCCTTGTCGCCCTCGAGCGCGCGCTTGTGGTCCTGCGAGGTAGCCATGGGGCGCACGGTCTTGCCGTCGGTAAAGGCCAACAGCGAGCACTCGGGGCCGGTCAGCATCTCCTCGATGACCACGGTATTGCCGGCATCGCCAAAGGTGCCGCCAAAGCACTCGCGCACGGCCTCCTCGGCCTGCTCAAGTTCGGTCGCCACGATAACGCCCTTGCCCGCGGCAAGGCCGTCGGCCTTGACGACCAGCGGGGCGCCCTGCTCGCGCACGTAGGCGAGAGCCGAAGCCTCGTCGGTAAACGAACCATAGGCTGCCGTCGGAATGCCCGCACGCTCCATGAGCTGCTTGGAGAACAGCTTGGAGCCCTCCATCTGGGCGCCCTCGGCACCCGGACCAAAGCAGGGAATACCCGCCGCGCGCACGGCGTCGGCCACGCCCGCCACGAGCGGAGCCTCGGGGCCAATTACCACGAGTCCGCATCCGTGGCTCTGAGCAAACGCCGCCACGGCCGCAGGATCGCAGTCGTCGAGAACAACGTTCTCGCCGCAGCTCGCGGTGCCGCCGTTACCCGGCGCAATGTAGAGCTTGCCGGCGCGCGGTGATGCTGCGAGCTTAGCTGCCAAAGCATGCTCACGGCCGCCGCTGCCCAACAACAGGATGTCGATGGTTTGAGTGTCCGCCTTCAAGGGTGCCTCCTCTATGGATTAACGGCCCGCTCCGCGCGAGCCCTTTGCAAGCAAATATACCCCTCGGCCGCCCGCCCGGGCTGCAAAGGGGTATATCGCAATAACCAAATAGTCCCGATTACTTCCAGAATCGGTTGATGATCTGCTCGCGACCAGCGCCAACGCCAATGAACGTCACGCGGGTGTGTGCCAGATCCTCGATAAACGCCACGTAGTCCTGAGCCTCCTGCGGCAGCTCGTCAAAGCTGCGGCAACCGGTGATATCGCACTTCCAGCCAGGGAGCTCCTCGTAGACGGGCTTGGCATGCTCAAAGCGCACCTGATGCTCGGGCACGCTGGTGTAGCGCTCGCCATCGACGTCGTAGGCCACGCACACCTTGATGGTGTCGAAAGCCGAAAGCACGTCGAGCTTGGTCACGGCGATGTCGGTGAGGCCGTTGACGCGCG
>UQXP01000086.1 GCA_900545055.1 uncultured Collinsella sp. | reverse complement strand
CGACACGCATAAAAAGCCTCCCATTTCTCGTGTCCAAGAAATGGGAGGCAGTTCACATTCCCGAAGCAAGGCAACACCGATGTTTTGGCAACGGTAGCGAGCGGGCCGCATTTGAGACAAGGTGACGTGAAACGAAAGGGCGCAGACCTTCTGGTCGCGCCCTTGAAGTTGAACGTCAGATTGTCCAAATGCGGCCCGCGCAGCGTCGGCAGGTTACGGCGTTTGGTAAAACGCCGTAACCCTAAAGCTCCGTTACTTCAACGCTGTTGTAGACCTCGTCCCAGCGATCCATGACCAGGTGGCCGGTCTTGGGATCCATGGCGTTGAGCTTGCCGCAGGTATTGGCGGTCTTGAGCACGGTGACGTCGTCGGCACCAGCAGCAATGGCATGTGCAAAGCCGGCGATGGTCGAGTCGCCGGAACCCGTCGCGTTCACAGCCGCAATCGCGGGCGTCTTGGCGCGGAACGCGCGACCCTCATGGAAGCCAACCGAACCGGCAGCGCCCATCGAAACGACAACCCAGGGGATACCGGCAAAACGGTCATCGGCGGCAAGCGCCTCGCGCAGGGCATCGACATCATCGGTCGTAAAGGACGTACCCAGCAGGCCGTTAATCTCGGTCAGGTTGGGCTTTACGAGCTCAGGCTTAGCGTCGGACTCCAGCGCGGCCTCCAGCGATGCACCCGAGGTGTCGAGCAGCACCTTGGCGCCCGCCTCCTCGGCGATCTTGACGAGCTCGGCATAGTAGCCAGCATCGACGCCACGCGGCAGCGAGCCCGAAAGCGTCACAACGTCCGCCTTCGCTGCAAGCTCGGCAAACTTGGCCGTAAAGGCCTCGAGCTCGGCCGGGGCGATCTGCGGGCCGCTCTCGAGCAGCTCGGTCTGATTACCCTCGTGCAGAATATTCAGGCAAATGCGCGTCTCACCGGCGATGGGCACAAAGTCGTTCTTGACGCCGTCGGCATCCATAAGCTCGGCCATATAGGCACCCATGTGGCCGCCGAGCAGACCGGTCGCGAGCACGTCGTCGCCCAGCTGCAGCAGCACACGGCTCACGTTGAGGCCCTTACCGCCAGCGGTCTTTTCGGGCGTCACGCGGTTAACATCGTCGATGATCAGCTTGTCGAGCTGATAGCGCGTATCAATCGACGGGTTCATGGTAACGGTCAGAATCATGTTGAACTCCTGTTTCCGGGGCACGACGTGTGCGTCCCCAAACATACGATAGCTCGTTAAAGAATCTCGATCTCAAAGCCACGGATGACGGTCTCTCCCGGCTTGGCCACCAGGCAGCCACGCTTGTGCTCCAGAATATCGTCCTCGTCGGAGCAGGTGGACAGACCACCCCACGGCTCAACTGCCACAAAGTCGCCCTCGGGCTTGCTCCACACAATCAGGTACGGCATATCGGGGAACGTCAGGCGCACGCCCTTGTCCTCGGTTTTCTTGGTCAGCGTAACCACGCGGCTCTCGAGCACGTCAAAGATGGTCTCCGCGAAGTCGAAGAGTTCGTGGGTAAGCGGCAGGTTCTGGCCGATCATGGGGTTCTTGCTGCGATGCTCAACATCAATCAGGCCCGTCGAGGGAACGGCAGTACAGAGCTCGGTGGCCTCACGCTGCTCAAAACGAAGCTCATAATCGTCATAGGACTCGCCCTCGTCGAGCGGGCACTTAAAGCCGGGGTGACCGCCCACAAAGAACGGCATGTCCTCGGTTCCCTCATTGGTCACCTCGTACGACACGGCCACCTTTGCCGCATCGATCGTGTAGCGCGCAACGATCTTAAACGGATACGGATACTGCTCGAGCAGCTCGGCATGGTCGGCGGAACTCAAGCTCAGCGCAACCATGTTGTCGCCCTGCTCCTCGAGCTTCCACTCCTGCTTGCGAGCAAAGCCGTGGCGGGCGAGCTTGACCTCGCGGCCGCCCATGGTCATTGCGTGACCGTCACGAAGGCCACCGCAGATCGGGAAACAAATGGGTGCCTGGCCCGACCAGACCGCCGGATCACCCTGCCACAGGTACTCACGGCCGTTGGCCGCAATAGAAGTGAACGACCCGCCCGCCGTGCTCAGTGCCACGCGGATAGAACCGTTATCAAGAACAAACTCCATAGGAGCCTTCCCTTTCTTACGACAGCCCACCAAGTCAATAGGGCTGATAGAAAACCGGCCCGCGCCCCCTCACAGAAACGCGAGCCGTCAACGGACTAGTTAATTACGCCGGATACCCGCTAATCATGGTATTCGCCGCGGTCCCACTTCTCGAGGAACTCGTCAAAGAAGTGCGGGTCAGCCTGAGCCTCGGCGTCGGCCTTGTTGCAGGCATCGATCTTGGCGATCAGGGCGTCGTGCTCGGGAGTCTTCTCGTAGGGCTCCTCCAGGAAGGCAAGCATGATATCGGCCATCAGGAACTCGCCGGTGATCTTGCCGCCAAAGCCCACGATGTTGGCGTTGAGCTCGCGACGGGCATACAGGGCAGAGGTCATGTCGCGGACCAGGGCGCAACGGGCGCCGGGAACCTTGTTGACGGCGTTGGTGATGCCGATGCCGGTGCCGCACAGGGCCACGCCAAAGTCGGCCTTGCCGCTGGCAACGGCCTCGCCCACGGCCTTGCCGTAGATGGGATAGTGCGTACGGGTGTGGCTGTAGGTGCCGCAGTCGAGCACCTTGTAGCCAGCCTGCTCCAGGCGGTCGGCCAGATAGATCTTCTCGTCCGTAACGATATGGTCGCAACCGATTGCGATGGTCTTCTTCATCAGAACGTCCTTTCGTCTGAATTCACAAGTTGAGGTAGAAGTTCGAGTTCTCGGTGGCTCTCGTTAGGCCATCTTGTTGAGCATGTCGACACGGATCTGGTGACGGCCGCCGGCGTACTGGGCACGCAGGAACTCACGGGCGATCTTCTTAGCGACCTCGGTGCCCACAACGCCCGGGCCCATGGTGACCATGCGCGAACCGTTGTGCTCGCGGGTCATGTAGGCGGAACGCTCATCGGAAATGTTGGCGACGACCATACCCTTGATCTTGACGGCGGCCATATAGGAGCCGACGCCGTACTTATCGAATGCGAAGCCCTGGGAATCCTTGTGCTCCAGCAGGTCCTTGGCAACGGCGGTCGCGGAATCGACAAAGTCCGCGGCAGGGGTCTCGGAATAGTCGACGACCTCGTGACCGTCGGCGATGAGCATCTCCTTGATGGACTCCTTCATCGACATACCGTCGGCATCGGAAGCGATTACAACCCTCATGACATCCTCCTTGAGAGATACGCAGGTGCGTAGTTTCTGTTTGGAAGTGTTGAATCGCGTTCAGGTCCGGGCATCTGAATGTGCGGTTCTTCACTGTTCATGTTTATTTGAACACATTCGAACAGTAACTGCAACAACTATTTGTTTATCTTTGTTCTTTTTTGAACAAATACCGTTCACAGATGATTGCTGACCGTTTGGACTGGGCACGGACGTAGCGACCATGTGTTCAACAAACAAAAGGGCGGCCGAGAACTCGTCTCGGCCGCCCTTCTCACGGTTGATATTCCAAAGATTGCTTTGCCGCCTACTCAGACTGCCCGCTCTTCTTGGCATGTTTGGACGGACCGCTCAAGAAACGACCCGTCAGATAGTTCGCGGGACCGGAGATATCGATCCCCAGCAGCATGTGTCCTAGCCATAGGAACGCCGCGAGCACCAGCAGAGGAATCACACACGAGGTCACGATCATCACGATGACGCCTTCGATGAGGTCGGTCACCTGCTGCACGATCTCGTCGGTCATCTGCTTGGCACCGCTGGTTACCGACGTGACCAGGCTCGAGGCCCCATCAGTCAACTGCTCGAGCACGTTTTTGGACTCCGTGGCCTCGGATTTTTTCTTGTTCGATTTTGAGCTGGTCTCGGCTGACTTGTCCGTGGTGTCGGCCACATCCGCAGCGTCCGCAGCCTTTTGCTCAGCTTGCTCAATACTTACGCGATACGTTTCATCGACCTTCTGCGACACCCATACGCCCGCGGGTACGAGCGCCATGCCGATCACGGCAACCACCAGCACGCGCGTCGCCACGCGGCGAAGGACGGCGCTGGTGCTCCAGCGTCCATGAATGCCAAGCGACACCGCGAAGAGTACGAGCGAGAACGGGATCAGGATGCCCAGGCCCACCGACCACAATATAGTAAGCAAGTATTTCTCGAGGTAGAGCACGGCGAGCACGATGCCCAGGTTTCCCGAAAGCTGTGCGAGCTGCTCGGCAACCGGCGTTCCCGTATCGCCCGGCAACGCAGTGATACCCGCAGACAGCGCAACGCACGACGTCGTAAGCGCCAACACGTTGCCCTTCTTTTGGTCGATAACCTCGATGGTGGAGTCCCAAGTCTTGGTGTCGGCATAATGCGGACGAGCGACAAAGCCCGAAAGGAGCGCCATCACCACAAGCGCGATGATAATGCCAATCTGCAGCTTTTTGTTTGCGCACACGACATCGGACAGGCTGGGCTGCAGCTCGGTTACCGTCGT
>UQXP01000085.1 GCA_900545055.1 uncultured Collinsella sp. | reverse complement strand
GTGGCTGCCCTGGAAGCCGAATGGATGCTCGTACCATCATTCGGTTTCCAAGGCGGCCACAGGCCTACGAAATGATCCGTTTTCCTCCGTCCCCAAGGGGTCGCGTGATCCGAAGGGGACGGAGGAAAACGGATCACAAGCAGCGGCGGCGCGTCTGGCCGAACGAGTCCCCATACCCTCGTTCGGTCAGACGCGCCGCCGCGTTTTGTTTTTGTGCCGTATAATGACCACTACCTATGACGCGATACAAAAGAAAGGTGTTTGCCCATGCAGGCACAGAAGGCGGAGGGAACCCGCGACCTTATCGGCGCCGAGATGCGCGCCTGGCAAAAGATGCAGCAGATTGCGGCCGGCGTGTTCGAGCCGTTTGGTTTTAAGCCCATCGAGACGCCCGCGATCGAGCAGGTTGACGTGTTTGTCCACGGTATCGGCCAGTCGACCGACGTCGTGCGCAAGGAGATGTTCCGCGTGTTTAGCGGCGCCAACCTGGAGCGCGTCTTTACCGAGGGCACCGACACCAAGCTTAAGCCCAAGCAGCGCCTGGCCCTTCGTCCCGAGGGCACGGCCGGCGTGGTGCGCGCCGTCGTGGAGAACAACCTGGTGCCCCAGGGCTCCACGCCGTTTAAGGCCTATTACGCCGAGGCCATGTTCCGTGGCGAGCGCCCCCAGAAGGGACGCCTGCGCCAGTTCCACCAGGTGGGCATCGAGTGGCTCGGCGCTCCCGATCCGGCGGCAGACGCCGAGTGCATCATCATGCTCATGGAGTTCTACAAGCGCCTGGGCTTCGATCTTTCCAAGCTTCGCCTGCTCATTAACTCGATGGGCGATGCGCAGTGCCGTCCGGCCTATCGCGAGCAGGTTAAGCAGTTTATCCTCGACCACGCCGACGAGATGTGCGACGAGTGCCGCGAGCGCGCCGAGCTCAACCCGCTTCGCGCCTTCGACTGCAAGAACGACCATTGCCGTGAGATCATGGCCGACGCCCCGCTGATGGGCGACAATCTGTGCGACGAGTGCCGCGAGCACCACGAGCAGGTCAAGCGCTATTTGGATGCGGCGGGTATCGAGTATGTCGAGGATCCCACCTTGGTGCGCGGCCTGGACTACTACACCCGTACCGTCTTTGAGGTCGAGGCTCCCGGTGCCGGCGTCGGCTCCATCGGTGGCGGCGGTCGCTATGACGGCTTGGTCGAGCTCGAGGGCGGCAAGCCCACGGCGGGCGTCGGCTTTGCCGTCGGCTTTGAGCGCGCCCTGCTGGCCCTGCAGGCCTTTGGCAGCGACCTGGGTGCCGAGGAGGTCCCGTGCGTCTACGTTGCCAACGCCGGCAAGGAGCTGCGTCAGAACGTCTTTACCATTACGCAGCAGCTTCGCGCTGCAGGGATTGTGACCGAGGCCGACTATCAGGGCCGTTCGCTCAAGGCCCAGTTTAAGCAGGCCGACAAGGTGGGTGCCAAGCTCATTTTGGTCTTGGGCGGCGACGAGCTTGCCGCCGGCAAGGTCAAGGTGCGCGATATGCAGAGCCACGACGAGGTACTGGTCGATTTGGCCAACGTGGTCGAGGCGGTTCGCGAGCGCCTGTAGCGCATGTTTTTTGAGCTGCGGGCCTGCTAACGTGCCCTGCTCATGGAGAGCGATTGTTACGGGGGTGTTTCGCATTTATGCGGAATGCCCCCGTTTGCATATGCCGTCCACCGAGAAATACGACCATTTGGGGCAAAAAGCCTTGCAATGCAGAAAATACTTTTGTGTGGTAAAGCGCAATCAGCTTCGAAAGTTTTTGCCGAGTGCCTATAATAAATACCGCATGTTACGTGCATAGAAGGAGGAATGGGAGGAAACGTGGCTGAGAACCTAAGCAACCAGTCTGTACCCGAAGCCGCGGCGCGTGTCGCTGCCGTGGTCAACCGCCTCGTTAACCGAATCGGCTCGAATGCCGAATCCAAGGAGCGTCTCGCCGAGATCGAGATCCCCGAGGAGCTGCGCGACAATCTGGCGCTGTTCTTGCGCCTGGAGCGCCGTGTGCTTAGCGAGTATGATCCCGAGATCGCGGACCTGTTCGACAAGATTTTGACAGCCGAGATTGTGGCCAACGCCGGAAACCCCGGCACGCGTGCTGCCGACGAGTCCGTCGACGAGCAGGGCGTGCCCACTGCCGACGAGCCCACCGCCGTGGCGTTTCGTGAGGTCGTCGATCTGATCGACAGCCTGCCGCTCGATAAGCAGCAGGTTATCGTCCGCGCCTTTACGAGCTTCTTCCATCTGGCAAACCTGTCGGAGGAGAACTACCGTGTCGCGCAGCTGCGTGAGCGCGAGGCCGGCGCATCGACCGATACCGAGGTCGATCCCGCCAACGAACTCACCGTCGCCTATCACCAGTTGGTAAACGAGATGGGCGTCGAGGGTGCCAACGAGCTGCTCGGCAAGCTTGAGTTCCACCCCGTCTTTACCGCGCATCCCACTGAGGCCCGTCGTAAGGCCGTCGAGGGCAAGATTCGCCGTATCTCCAACCTGCTGGAGGAGCGTCCGCGTCTGGGCGGCTCCGACCTGGTGGAGAACGAGCGCCATATGCTGCAGGAGATCGACGCCCTGGTGCGTACGAGCCCCATCGCGCTCAAGAAGCCCACGCCGGTCGAGGAAGCCGATACCATCATCGACATCTTCGATAACACGCTGTTCGACGTTATCCCCGTCATCTATCGTCGTTTTGACGACTGGGTGCTGGGTGATAAGGCCGGTACCGTACCGCCGCTGTGCCCGGCGTTCTTCCATCCCGGCAGCTGGATCGGTTCCGACCGTGACGGCAACCCCAACGTCACCGCCAAGGTGAGCCGCGAAGTCGCCGCCAAGTACTTTACGCACATGGTGCTCAAGCTCGAGGACAAGTGCCGCCGCATCGGCCGCAACCTGACGCTCGAGGCCACCTACAGCAAGCCGTCTGCCGAGCTCATCAACCTGTGGAACCATCAGGTCGAGATGAGCACCCAGTACACCGCACGTGCCGAGCTGATCTCCGAGCACGAGCCGCATCGCGCCGTCATGCTCGTCATGGCCGATCGTCTGAACGCCACCGTCCGTCGCATCACCGACACCATGTACCACAGTGCCGATGAGTTCCTGGAGGACCTGCGCGTCGTCCAGCGCTCGCTGGCCGCCTGCGGAGCCGTCCGTGCTGCCTACGGCCCGGTCCAGACCATCATCTGGCAGGTCGAGTCCTTCGGCTTCCACATGGTCGAGATGGAGTTCCGTCAGCACTCCGTGGTGCACGCCCGCGCCCTCAAGGATATCCACGAGAACGGTATCCATGGTGATCTGCAGCCCATGACACGCGAGGTCATCGACACCTTCCGTGCCATCGGCTCCATCCAAAAGCGCTACGGCAAGAAGATGGCGCACCGCTACATCATCTCGTTCACCAAGAGCGCCCAGCATGTGGCCGATGTCTTTGAGCTTGCCCACCTGTCCTTTGCACACGAGGAGGATGTCCCCGAGCTCGACGTGATCCCGCTGTTCGAGCAGCTCGAGGACCTCGAGGGTTGCGTCGACGTGCTCGACCAGATGCTCACGCTGCCCGTGGTGCAAAAGCGCCTTGCCCAGACCAACCGCCGCATGGAGGTCATGCTGGGCTATTCCGACTCCTCCAAGGATGCCGGTCCTACCACGGCCATGCTTGCGCTGCACTCCGCGCAGGAGCGCATTGCCAAGTGGGCCGAGAAGAACGATATCGACCTGGTGCTCATGCACGGTCGCGGCGGTGCCGTGGGCCGTGGCGGCGGCCCGGCCAACAAGGCCGTGCTGGCGCAGCCCAAGGGTTCGGTCAACTGCTTCTTTAAGCTCACCGAGCAGGGCGAGGTCATCTTTGCCCGTTACGGCAACCGCACGTTGGCTCAGCGCCATGTTGAGTCCGTTGCCGCCGCAACGCTTTTGCAGTCGGCCCCGAGTGTCGAGAAGACCAACACCGAGACCACGCAGAAGTTCTGGGATATGGCCGAGAAGCTTAACGCCGCAAGCCACGAGCGCTATCTGGACCTGCTGAACACCGAGGACTTTACACCGTGGTTCTCGACCGTGACGCCGTTGACCGAGGTCGGTCTGCTGCCGATCGGCTCGCGTCCCGCCAAGCGCGGCCTGGGCGCCAAGTCGCTCGACGACCTGCGTACCATTCCGTGGATCTTCAGCTGGAGCCAGGCACGCATTAACCTGGCCGCTTGGTACGGCCTGGGCACCGCCTGCGAGCAGTTTGGCGATCTGGACCAGCTTAAGGCTGCCTACCAGGAGTGGCCGTTCTTCCGCACCTTTATCGACAACATCGAGATGTCGATCGCCAAGACCGACCAGCGCATCGCCAAGATGTATCTGCACCTGGGCGATCGCCAGGATCTGTCCGAGAAGGTCTTCACCGAGATGCAGCTCACCCGTAAGTGGGTTCTTGCCATCGTCGGTGACGAGTGGCCGCTGCAGCGCCGCCGCGTGCTCGGCTGCGCTGTCCGCGTGCGCAACCCCTACGTCGACGCCCTATCCATCGCTCAGGTCCGCGCCCTTCGCGAGGTGCGTATGAACCAGGACGAGATGGCCGAGGAGAAGAAGGCCGAGTACATGAGCCTGATTCTTTCGACTGTGACCGGCGTCTCGGCAGGACTGCAGAACACGGGGTAATCGATAGCCCTGTAGTCGTCCGGGTCCGCCATTAGTTTACTTTTAGGCACGTCCTCGGACATGCAAGAAGCCCTCGCTGCGCACTTCGTGCGGCGAGGGCTTCT
>UQXP01000084.1 GCA_900545055.1 uncultured Collinsella sp. | reverse complement strand
ACGAGCGGGGGCTCCTATCTTTTTAGTGCCCTCGGATTGGGTCATAGTGTCTGTCGTTGCCAAAACATCGGCGTTGCCTTGGTCCGGACTAGTCGTTGGGTAGTCATTGGGGACGTTTTTAAACGACTAGTCAAACAAGAACGTCCCCAATGACTACCCACAAAGCGAGAGTGGATGTCGTCATTTTGCGGCACTTGGGGACGTTCCTTTTGTGCCGGCAGTTTGGGACACTCCTTGCGTTAAGAGGCTGGCGTGCGTCAATCTGTTCTCATTGCAGCAAAAAAATCGCCCCGTTCTTGGTTGAGGACGGGGCGATTCGTCTTTTGGACTTGTGCAGCCAGGCTTATGCAAAGCGGGCGACGAGCTCCTGGAGCACGTCGGTCATCTTGACGAGCGAACTGACCGGGACGAACTCGTTGACGCCGTGGTAGCAATAGCCGCCGGTGGAAAGGTTGGGGCAGGGCAGACCGCGGAACGACAGCTGAGCGCCGTCGGTGCCGCCACGAATCGGCAGCACTTGGGGCTCAACGCCGCAGGCAAGGTAGGCTTCCTTGGCAACATCAATAAGCTCGGGATAGTCACGAACGATCTCGGCCATATTTCGATACTGCTGCTTAATCTCGACTGTCACGCGCTCCTCACCCAGACGCTGGTTGAGCATCGAGGCGGCGGCATCAATAAGGTCGAGTTTCTGCTGGAACTTGGCGGCGTCATGGTCGCGGACGATATAGCGCGCTGTGGCGTGATCGACGGTCGCAGATACACCCTCAAGGTGATAAAAGCCCTCGTAGCCTTCCGTATACTCCGGGCGCTGCACGTAGGGGAGCAACGCGTTGAAGTCGCAGAACAGATTGCCTGCGTTGACCATACGGTCCTTGGCGTCGCCCGGGTGGATGGACTGGCCCTCAAAGCGGACGGTCACCTCGGCGGCGTTAAAGCACTCCCACTCCAGCTCGCCGATGGGGCCGCCGTCGACCGTGTAGGCGTACTTGCAGCCAAAGGTATCGATATCCAGCAGCTCGGCTCCGTGGCCGATCTCCTCGTCAGGGCAGAAGCAAATGCCGAGTGCGGGATGGGGCAGAGAAGGGTCCTGAGCGATACGCGCGACAAGTGACATGATCTCGGCGACGCCTGCCTTGTCGTCCGCGCCCAGCAGCGTGGTGCCATCGCTGCAGACCAGGTCCTCACCCGCGAGGTCGTTCAGGGCGGGAAGCTTGGCGGTGCTCATGGCAACGGGCTTACCGTCAACCGTGCCGCAGACCAGGTCGCCGCCCTCGTAGTGTACGATGTGCGGCTTCACGCCGGCGCCCGGTGCAACTTCGGTGGTGTCGAGATGGGCGATCAGGCCCAGGGCGGGCTTGTCCTCAGCGCCCGCACTTGCGGGGATATGCGCGCAGACATAGGCATGCTCGGTCACGTGGGCATCTTCCGCACCAAGCTCGCGCAGCTCTTCAGCCAGCACGTTGGCAAGATCAAACTGAACGGCGCTCGAGGGTACCTGGTCGCAGTTTGCATCCTCGGACTGCGTGTTGATCTGGACGTAGCGCAAAAAGCGCTCGAGGACATCGGGGTTTGTGGTGGTGTTTTCCATAAAGATCGCTCCAATCTTGGTCGTCGTGTGCAACAAGAACTCTAGCACGGTATGCCACGGCATACCGCGACGCTTGGATGGGGTAGAATCAGCCATTGAATGCAGAAGGGACGGAAGATCATGGATACGACAAATAGCTCGCGCGAACTACATCTGACGGTGGCGAACGAAGACTACTTGGAGTGCATGGTTCGCATTGAAAGCGAAGAGGGGGAAACCAACGGCGTGCGATCGGTCGACATCGCGCAGCGCCTTGGCGTCTCCAAGGCATCGGTCAATAAAGCGGTTTCGGCGCTCAAGGCATCCGAGCTTGTCGAGCAATCGCACTACGGCAAGGTAGTCCTGACCGATCGCGGCCGCGAGGTTGGCACGGCTATCTGGTACCGTCATCGCCTCGTCCGCACGTTTTTGGTTCAGGAGCTCGGTGTCGAATTTGAGCGAGCCGATTCCGAGGCCTGCATGATGGAGCATGCGCTATCCGAGGACACGATGAACCGCTGGCTCGCCTATCTCGAAAAGCAAGGAATCAGCGTCGAGGAATAGCGGGATATATATGGATACGAGTTATTACAATCGCTTTGGTGCCGAGGAACTTACGCGCCGCTTGTCGAGCGAGACCTTGTTGGCGCAGGGCCCCATGGGCAGTGTTCTGTTGAGTGAGTACGACGCCGCAGACATTCCACCGGCGTTTTGGAATCTGGCAGAGCCGCAGACCGTTTCTCGTATCCATCGCTTGTATGTCGCCGCCGGCGCGCAGGTACTCATTACCAATACCTTTCAGGCATCAAGCTATGCCCTCAAGCACGACCAGATTGCGCCGTCCGTGGCGGAGGTCAATCGCGGGGCCGTCGACGATGCCCGCCAGGCGCACCCTCAGCTGCTGCTGGGCTCGATGGGTCCGATCGGTATTGAGTGGTTTGCCGAGGACTCTGCCGAGTTTCGTGAGATCCGAGGCATTGCGCGCGAACAGGCGCACGCCTTACTCAATGCTGGTGTTGATGGTCTGCTGATCGAGACGGTGACGTCTATCCGTAATTTGCAGCCCATGCTTGCCGGCGCTCGAGATGCCGCTGACGGCATGCCTGTCCTGGTGAGTTTTGTCGTTGATGACAAAGGCGACCTGTTGGGCGATGGCCTCAACATCGAGGCAGCCGTTTTGTACGCCGAAAAACACGGCGCAAACTCGGTTGGTGTTAATTGCTGTTCGCTTGCGGCCGCGAACGCGGCGGTGCCCAGGATGGTTGCATCGGCGACTACTCCCGTCACGGTGCGTCCCAACGTGGGCGATCCGGTCCAGACTCAGGATGGCCCCGTATGGCACGAGAACCCCGAAGCTTTCGCGCGCGCATGCATCGAATGGAGACATGCCGGTGCCGCAATGGTGGGCAGTTGCTGTGGAACCACGGCAATCACTACGGCAGCGATGGCCGAGGCGCTCGATATATAAAGGGCAAAACCGCTCCATACGGGGCGGTTTTTTTATTGTCTGCATGTCCTCGGCAGCATTTGCCCAAATGGTGAATGCTGGTGCCGGCAGGTTGCCGAGTGTGTATCGCGGGTATACCTCATGCGTACCATGATCCAAACACTGTGAGGTGTCTGCGCGTGTGCGCGATAATTCATTTTGGAACTGACGGTTGGCGCGCTCGCGTCGATGAGGACTTCACTGCCGATAACGTTGCCCGTATCGCCGATGCCGTCGGCGAGTTGTGGCAAAAGACCAATCCGGGCAAAACGGTATATATAGGGTTCGACACTCGGCCCCTGGCGCGCGAGTTCGCTGAGCTTGCGGCGGGTGTGCTAGCAGCGCACGGGCTAGACGCCGTGCTCGCTTCGCGACCTGTTCCGACCCCTGCCCTTACGTGGGCGGCGGCTTATGACGGTGAGGCGTGCGGCGCGCTCATGGTGACGGGGTCCCATCATCCGCAGGGTTATCTGTGTCTCAAGATTCGCATGGGTGACGGCTCGACCGCCAACCAGGATGTCATCGAAGAGCTCGAAGAGACCATGGCTCCCGAGCCAATGGGGATCGAGGGGCAATATCGCACCGCGGATATCATTCCTGACTATATGCAAGCGGTGGCATCATTTGTCGATGCCGAAGCCATCCGCGCCGCGCACCTGCGCGTGGTTGTTGACCCCATGGGCGGCGCAGCCCAGGGCTATCTAGCCGACTTGCTGCGCGAGCTTGGCGTTGAGGTGCACGAGATTCACGCCGGGCAGGCGCCTGACCAAGAAGATATCTGCCCCGACCCCGTTGAGCCGTGGGTGGACGCTTGCGAGCATACGGTTATCGAGGACGGAGCTTGCGCTGGCCTGGTGACCGACGGCGACGCCGACCGTATCGGCGCGGTTGACGAGCGCGGCAGATATATACATCCGCATCAGATCATGGCGCTCGTTTTGGGCGACTTGGTTCAATTTCGTAATTTGGAGGGGCGCGTCGTCGTCAATCTTTCATGCTCGACGCTCGTGCGTCGCATTGCCGAGGCGCTTGGCTGCCGCGTGACCGTCAAACCAGTCGGTTTCAAATATATAGCGGCGGAGATGAAGAAGGGCGGCGTCCTCATAGGCGGCGAAGAAGCCGGTGGTATCGGCATCGCCGCGCATATGCCCGAGCGCGATGGAATCCTCGCCTGTCTGATTCTGTGTGAGCTTATGGCAAAGACGGACGCGCCTTTGGGCGTTCTGGTCGACCAACTCGAGGACAGATTTGGTAAGACGAGTTACGGTCGACGCGATTTGCGCCTTGAGGCCGAAGATGCCGAAACGTTACGAACCCTGCTGCCGGGCGTAAACCCCAAGTCGATTTGTGGCAAGGTACCGCAAAACGTTAGTCATATGGATGGCTTGCGTTTAGCATTCGAGGATGATACGTGGCTGCTGGTCCGTCCTAGCGGGACCGAACCAGTGGTGCGCGTCTACGCCGAGGGGTTCTCGGTGGAAGAACGTGATGAGTTGCTCGATGCTGGCTGTGCTTTAGCTAGGGGAACGTATCCGCTTTAACCATGAGGCTGCCTTATATAAAGAGATGCTCGGCGAGCGGTAGTTAACGGCTGGCAAACGTTAGTCGGATCCCAAATTGTGTAGGAAATGTGTACGCCCAGATTCCCGCCCCCGGCGCCCCTCCGGTCTGGCAATATATCTCCTTGCCGCGCGGCCCGGTCGGACCGGAT
>UQXP01000083.1 GCA_900545055.1 uncultured Collinsella sp. | reverse complement strand
TCCAGTCCGACCAGTCCCTGCCGTGCCAGAACTCCTTCTTGAGCAGGCCGAAGAAGCCCTCCATCGCCGCGTTGTCCGGGCTTCAGCCCTTGGCGGACTGAATTGGCTACACTGATGTGGACAGTTCCAGGAGGGGCGCAAGAGACGGGAAGGCCGCGTGCGCGTTCCTGCGCGAGGGCCGCGGGGAGGGGCTGCCTGGGTACGGCGCCTGTCAACTCGGTCTACGTCTTTGATGACCAGGTCGTACTCAATATCAACTTCACGGATGATGCCAAAACGGTCACCCGTGAGGAAGTGTTGGGTTCGAATGCTATGGACAATGTTCCAGCATGCTGGGATCGAACTCGCTAGCCGGAATCACACGGTACCCGTGACGCAGCAGCAGATCGACAAAAACACCGTTGCCCGCGGTGAGCGTACCGCTAAAGGTGCCATCGTAGACGCGACTCGCACCGCACGAGGGGCTACGGTCCTGCAAGACGCACGCAGCGATCTCGGACGGGCCGCCCGCCTGTTCGCACATATCGAGCGCACGTTGGGCACCCAGGCGAAACTCGCGATCGACCGAGATGCCCTCGCAGGTACGGACCTCGCCGTTCACAATCTCGGACGGCTTGCGCGGCGTGGGCAGGCCGCCAAAGACCTCAGGGCACACCAAGAGTACCTCGGTCCCCGTGCATTCGCACGCTTCGACCAGCTCGCGATGGTAGTTATCGAGCCCGTTATACTTGCAGCTCTCGCCCATCAAGCAGGCACTTACCACGATTTTCATATTCAACTCTCCCCACGCAAAACGCCCCATTTGAGATGGACACTCAAATGGGGCGATAGACACTGCGCAACCAGTATTACTGCTGCTTCGGCATCAGCGGATTCTCGCGCGTGAGGAGATTCATGAACTCCTCGCCCGTGATCGTCTCCTTCTTGTACAGATAACGAGCAAGCTCGTGGAGCTTGAACTTGTTCTCCTTGAGGATCTGCAGGGCACGATCGTGCGCGTCCTCGATCAGCTTGGCGACAATCGCGTCCACGCGTTCGGCCGTACCGGGGGCGCAGGTGAGCGACGTGTCCTGGTTGAGGTACGCATTCTGAACGGTACCAAGCGCCATCATGCCAAACTCATCGGACATACCAAAGCGCGTCACCATGTTACGGGCAAGCTTGGTGGCCTGCTCGATATCGTTGGCGGCGCCGGTCGTCATCTCGCCAAAGATGAGCTCCTCGGCCGCGCGACCACCGCAGTAGACGGCGAGCTTGTCCAGAACCTCCTGGCGTGTCGTCAGGAAGCGCTCGTCCTCCTCGACCTGCATGGTATAGCCAAGAGCACCGCTCGTGCGCGGCACGATGGTGATCTTGGTAACCGGCGCGGAACCCTTTTGGCGGGCAGCGACGATGGCATGGCCGATCTCGTGGTAGGAAACGACCTGCTTCTCGTGGTCGGAAAGCACCGTGGACTTACGCTGTTGGCCGGCAATGACGACCTCAACCGACTCCTCGAAGTCGTCCTGGGTTGCACGCTTGCGACCCTCGCGAACGGCGCGCAGGGCGCCCTCGTTGATGATATTGGCAAGGTCGGCGCCCGAGGCACCGGGCGTGGCGCGGGCAATCGCGGTCAGATCGATCGGCGGCTCGGTCTTCACACTCTTGGCGTGGAGCTCGAGGATGTTCTTACGGCCGGTCAGATCGGGCAACTCGACGGGGATGCGGCGGTCAAAACGACCGGGGCGCAGTAGAGCGGGATCGAGACTGTCAGGGCGGTTGGTTGCGGCAAGGACAACGATACCCTTGTGGTTATCGAAGCCATCCATCTCGGTCAGCAACTGATTGAGCGTCTGCTCGCGCTCGTCGTTGCCGCTAAAGCCGCCGCCATCGCGCTTCTTACCGATGGTATCGATCTCATCGATAAAGACGATACACGGGGCCTTTTCCTTGGCCTGCTTAAACAGGTCACGAACCTTTGCAGCGCCGCGACCAACAAACATCTCAACGAACTCAGAGCCGGAAATGCTAAAGAACGGAACACCGGCCTCGCCAGCAACAGCCTTGGCAAGCAGGGTCTTACCGGTACCCGGAGGGCCAACAAGGAGAGCACCGCGCGGCAGCTTGGCGCCGATCTCCTCGTAGCGCTGCGGCTTCTCCAGAAAGTCGACGACCTCCTTGAGAGACTCCTTGGCCTCTTCCTGGCCGGCGACGTCCTTAAAGGTCACGCCCACGTCCTTGGAGGCGATCACGCGCGCGCCGGACTTACCCAGTCCGCCGCCGCCAAAACCGCCGCCGCCAAAGTTCATCGACGGGCCGTCATCGCCCATAGCCTTCTTCATGCGGCGGTTGAGCCACCAACCGATGAGGAAGAAAATCGCCATGGGAAGAATGAGGGTGAGCAGGTAGTAGGTCATCAAACCCGAGTTTTTATCAGGAACGACCGACTCCAGGGACGCACCAGATTCAAGCACGCGATCGGTAAAGCCCGCATCATTCGGCACACCGGTCGTCTTGTAGGCGATGTTCTCGTCCTCGCCCTTCTTGGTGTAATAAATCGTGTAATCGTCCGTGTTGTACTCGACCTTGTCGACACTCTTCTTGTCGAGCGCTTTGACAAACGTCGAGTAATCGGTCTTCGTAATCTGCTGCGTGTGACCGATGTTAGGGAACAGAACGGTCGAGAGCACGAGGTAGACGACGAAGGCGATGAGCACGTAGAGGATCATATTCCGTCTACGCTTGTTGTCATCCATCTCCATCTGCTTGAACTCCATCTACTGGGGTTGATAATGCTAACTAGAATACCCAACACGGCCGGCGATAAACCGACGCCGGACACGAAAGGATAGAGATGGCATCACTCGAAGTCGGCAAGGTTCAGATCTATACGGGCGTGGCAAGGGCAAGACGACGGCTGCGCTGGGGCTCGCACTGCGCGCCACGGGCTATGGACTTAACGTGTTCATGCTGCAGTTGGCCAAGAAGCTGCACTGCGCCGAGCATGATGCGGCACCACGCCTAGGGTTACGAATTGCACAGGCCGACCGCGACACGCCCGAGGCTTGCGCCGCACAGATCATGGAGCTCGCACGCGAGTAGATTAGCCAGGTCGACGTGCTGATCTTGGATGAGCTGGGAGAAGCCATGCGGCTGGGCTTTGTGACGCGCGAAGATCTCGAAGCATTGATCGCGATGAAACCAACCACCACGGAGCTCGTGCTCACCGGCCGCGGCTTGCTGCCCCTCACAGACCTTGCCGACCTAGTAACCGAAATGCGCCCCGTCAAACACTACTTCGACGAAGGCCTCCTAGCCCGCCAAGGCATCGAATACTAATCGATCAGAAAGGGACGGAGGAACGGACCATCGACATCACGACGGAGAGCAATGATCCGTTCCTCCGTCCCCAAGGGATCATTTGGCGGTGGCGCGGCCAAGCCAGTTGCCGCTGTGGTGGTAGATGGTGAACATCGTGGCCGTGATGAGCCAAGTTACGGGGTAAACCAGCAGCAGGTGCTCAAGCGACGGATCGAACGGCATAATCGCGAACACCCAGATCACCCTGAGCACGACGGTGCCAAAAATCGTGAGCAGCATGGGCTGCAAGCTCACGCCGGCACCGCGAATGGAGCCCGACGCGTTTTCGATAATCGAGAAAATCGCGTAGAACGGCGCGATAAAGTGAAGAATCGTCGTGGTGTACGCCGAAATCGAAGCATCGTCGACAAACAGACGCGACAACGGACCCGAGAACACCAGCAGCACGGCAGACAGGCCACCAATGAGCATAAACGACAGCACGAGCGACGTATGGTAGCCCTTGCGCATGCGCTCGTAATTGCGCGCGCCAAAGTTCTGCGCCGAGAACGTAGTGATCGATACGCCGAGCGCCTCGGTCACCATCCAGATAATGCCATCCAGGCGCCCAGATAGACCCCAAGCAGTCGTGACATCGGCGCCAAACGAATTAACCGACACCTGGATCAGCACGTTCGAGATCGAATAGGCAGCCGATTGAAAACCGAGTGGCAAACCACACGAGATCATACTCTTACAAATACCGCGATCGATGCCGAGCTTAGACAGCGAAAGACGCCATGCACCCGGAGCGCGCATCATGCGAAACACGATCATCGTTGCATTGGAGCAAATGGTCAGCGCCACTGCGATGCCGCAGCCCAGCGCCTCCATATGCAACACAGCGACAAAGATGATATCCAGCACCACGTTAACCAGGCAGCCAGAGGCAATGATCACGGCGGGGCCGCGTGTGTCGCCCACGGCACGCAGCAGTGCGGTTCCCATATTAAGCAGCAGTGCCGCAACCATCGCGGCAAAATAACAGCGAGCATAGGCCACGCCCTCGGCCAATAGTTCATGCGGCGTGTTCATAAGCACCAGCATGGGCTCAACGAACACTATGCCAAGAATCGAGAAAACGATACCGCCCACCAGCGCGAGCGTCATGGCGGTATGGACCGAACGACTCAGCCGTTCATCATCGTGCTGGCCAAAATACTGACCGGTAATGACCGCGCAGCCGGCGCCGACGCCAACGCAAAAGCCAATGCAGAGCTCGGTGAGGACCATCGTGGCCTGAATGCCGCCCAACGCAAGCTTGCCGCCAAACTGACCGACGATATAGGTGCCGATAAGCGTGTAGGCCTGCTGAAAAAACGAACTAAAAAAGATGGGAACGCACAGCGACAGCAGCTGTTGCCAAATGACACCCTGCGTTACATCGATAGCCGTAGATTTCTTAGCCACACGCCCTCCCCGCCAGCGTACGTCAAACAACAAAACGGCAATTTAAGACCAAAGCCAATACCAGCTTAGCACCGACTGGCGGCGACCGAAACACCCCGAATAAGAGCGCGGTGCGGAATAACTGCCT
>UQXP01000082.1 GCA_900545055.1 uncultured Collinsella sp. | reverse complement strand
GGCTTCGGCCGCCTGCCGGCGTCCTCGCCCGCTCGCTACAAACGCTCCGCGTTTGCTTAACGCTCGCGCCCTGCACAGAGTTCGATTCTCCGCGGCTTGGGGGATCCGTTGATGCGGCGCATGACCGGCTGAGATTCGATAAACATCGCATCTGTTTTGGGTTGGGGCTTTGCGCGGAGAATCTGCGTATTTGCTTCGCAAACCCGCACCGGCTTCGGCCGCCTGCCGGCGTCCTCGCCCGCTCGCTACAAACGCTCCGCGTTTGTTTAACGCTCGCGCCCTGCACAGAGTTCGATTCTCCGCGGTATCTATAGGTAATAAAAAAGCAGGTAGAGGCACTTCTCTACCTGCTTGTAACTATTGGTGGAGGCGCGGAGAATCGAACTCCGGTCCACGAAAGCCCCCTGATTGGCATCTCCAAGCTCAGTCGCTGGTTTAGTCTCGGACGCTTTGCGCGCAGCGACACGCTCGCGGCGTCCTAACCGGTTCGGTCTTAGCCCGCGCCATACCGATTACGTGCGCGGGAGCATTCCCCTAACATGACGTCGCGCCGGTGTCGGGGAAATCACCGGGTTGACGCGCCGCTATAAACTAAGCAGCGAGAGCCATAGGCTCAAAAGAAGAGTTGTTGTCAATTCAATTTGACGGTACCCCTGTTTAACGAGGCGAGGAGACCTCGGCTTGCTTCCTCTCTCAGAGCTATCGTGTCGAAACCAGTCGCCCCCGAATGTCGGGAAAGTCTGGATGGTATCGGGCCTGCAAACACCCGATAACCGTCGACTTTTCAAGGAACATACGGGGCGAGCCCCGCTTGTGGAGTGTTATCTTACCACGTTCTGAAAGCGGACAGCTGTCCTATGCACGAGCTGTGAAGACCCCAATGTGCGCCGCACTTCGCACTTTTGTTACCGATCGCGTCACGTATATTTTCGCCAAGCATAATTGACCCGTCGAAAGGACCGTTATGGATACCAAGCAGCAACTCGTCAATGCCCTCGCAGGCCTGGGCTCAACCATTACCGAAGCTATGGATGTCATCGAGGGCTTTGTCCCCTGCGGACATCCCGCCCTCACGGTATCGAACGCACTCGTCGCGCTGGACGCTGACGATGATGCAGCTCTCGCCCAGCAGCTTGAGACCGTCGAGGGCTTTATCGACCACGTGAGTGAGAACCGCGGCGTGACCGCCTACCACGGCATCGAGGTCGAGCTCGCGGGTCCCAAAGCCGATCTGTTCGCAGCAATCCGCGAGGTAGGTGCCCTTATGCAGACCGCAGGCGTCAAGAACACCCAGGTCAACGAGTGGGTCTACCGCAGCCTGGCAGCACTCGACAGCTCCGACGAAAAGGCAGCCGAGCAGCTCGCAGAAAGTCCCGCCATTAAGGCCGAGCTTTTGTAAATAGAAGACGCGGGCCCCTTGGCGCATCGTCGTCCAAGAGGCCCGCAAACCGTTCGCGTCAACCGATAGCCGCGCCGCCGCGTTCGGCCAAAGCAAGAATCGGCATCATTTGACGAGGTGTCTTTGCTGCAAGATCGGCATGTTCGAGCAGTTTGCGATCGTTGGTCACCAAGTAATCGACCTGCGCGCGCTTGCACGCGGCGAGTACCAAGTTGTCCTCGTAATCGCGATGGAGCGACAGATATTTGTCGGCTAGCCACAGATCGGATGCATCAGCGCCCACGGCCATAGCGTTTTCGGTCATATTCCGAACAAACGCCAGCGCCGCATCGCCAATCGCGCGGGCAGAAGCCTCGTCGAGCGCTCCCCCGCTGGCAAGAACGCTACGCTTCAGTTCGTGTTGGACAACGTACAGCACGTCCTTGGCGATATGCACCGGAAAGAACAGCAACGCCCCCGTCTCCGCCGCCTGCCCAATAAACGCACGCGCGGCAAGCGACTCGGCATGGTCGACGCAAAACGAATCAACCCATACGTTGGCGTCCACCATTATTTTGAGGGGAGCCCCGCTCACAGGATCATCCCCTTTTGGCGATAGCGCTCGTCCATGGCTTCGGAATAGATTGTGTCCCAATCGCGATCGTCGGACACGGGCGACGTAGCGATGCCCAGGCCCGCGTAAAGCTGATCAGCCACCGCCCATGATGCGGCGAACGGAGCATCGGGCGCGACGGTCCGATGCCGGTCGTCGACGGCCGCAAGCACTTCCTCGCACTGCCCGCCACCCTGCGCGACCTTGGCCACCACCTTTTTGATGAGCTCGGGCAGTGACCCGCCCGAAAGCCGCATCGCCTCCTCGGCACGGTTCTTGACCTGGCGATCCACGCGAACGTTCACCTGCGCCATGCCGCTAACAGCACCCACGTCGATCCCGCTCCCTTCAATTGCTAGCCCTGCTAGCAACACTATATAGAGAAGCTAGCAAATGGTCAAATGCAAAAGGCCTGCACCCAGACAGCACCGATGCCGTCTGGGTGCAGGCCAGATAACGTGGGCGAACACGTCTGCTAACGCAGGTAAGCCTTTGCGTTGCCCAGGCTGTAGGCGATCGTTGAGCCGTTGTGCAGCAGTGACGATGCCTGCGGGGTAATCGCGCCGGTAATGCCCAGCGCCAGGAGCGCCGAGTTGGTGAGCATCACCTTAGAGTAGGAGCTCGTCAGACGATCAATGAGGCCCTGGCTCATGCGGCGTAGACGCACGATTGCAGCGAGATCGGTATCCGCCAGGATGACGTCGGCGACCTCCTTGGCGATGTCGCTTCCGCCACCCATTGCCAAGCCCACATCGGCCAAACCGAGCGCCGGCGAATCGTTGACGCCGTCGCCCACCATGGCAACGTGGCGCCCCTCGCTCTTAATGCGCTCCACATAGGCGTACTTGTCCTCGGGCAGCAGCTCGGCCTTAAACTCGTCGACCCCTGCCTCTCGCGCAATGCGCTCGGCCGTGCGCTCCGAATCGCCCGTAAGCATAACGACATGCTTGACGCCCAGCGCATGCAGGTCGGCAATGGCCTCGCGCACGCCGGGCTTGAGCGGATCCTCGATGCCGAGCACGCCCACGACCGTGCCGTCGACCGCCAGGTACAGCGGCGACAAGCCCTGCATCTGAGACTCGATGCGCTCCTTGATGTCGGATTCGAGCTGTGCGCCCTCATCCTCGAATACAAAGTGCGCGGAACCGATGATGGCGCGACGCCCTTCGATGGACGAAGCGATGCCGTGTGCCACGATGTACTCGACGGCGGCGTGGCGCTCGCGATGCTCGAGCCCACGCTCGCGGGCGGCGTTGACCACAGCGCGCGCCACCGGATGCGGAAAATGCTCCTCCAAGCAGGCGGAAAGGCGCAGAACCTCGTCCTCGCTCCAACCATCGGTGGTGAGCACGCAGGCAAGACGCGGCTGCGCCTCGGTAAGCGTGCCGGTCTTATCAAACACAATGGTATCGGCCTTGGCAAACGACTCAAAGTACTTGGCGCCCTTGACCATCACGCCCATCTTGGCAGCATCGCTCATAGCGGTCATGACGGCAACGGAACCCGTGAGCTTGAGTGCGCACGAGTAGTCGACCATCAGTGCCGCTGAGGTCTTGATGAGGCTGCGGGTGGTAAGCGCAACCAGGCCCGCGAGCAGGAAGTTCCACGGGACGATCTTATTGGCAAGGTCCTCCATATGCGACTGACCCTCGGACTTGAGCGAGTCGGCCGTCTGCACGAGCGAGACGATTGAGCGCAATTTGGTTTGCGCCGTGTTGGCACGCACGCGCACCAAGATGCTGCCGTCTTCCACGACGGTACCGGCGAACACGTCGTCGCCCACGCTGCGCTCGACGGCCAGTGGCTCGCCGGTCAGGGTCGCCTGGTTGACCATAGCGCTCCCCTGCTCGACAACACCGTCGATGCAGATGGACATGCCGGTGCGAACGGCGACCAAGTCGCCGGGCTCAAGCTCGGTGGCGGCAACGCTCACCTCGGTGTCGCCGACGACCTTTTGCGCCTTGTCGGGCACATCGAGCAGCGAGTTGATGAGCTCGTTTTCGCTCATGGCGCGGGTGTAGTCCTCGAGCAGCTCGCCCACGTTGAGCAGGAACATCGTCTGCCCCGCGGTATCGACATCACGTTTGACAAACGAGATACCGATGGCCGAAGCGTCGAGCACAGGAACGGTCAGGCGCGGCTGCGAGAGCTCGTGGAGAGCGGCGCGCAAAAATGCCATGTAACCGGCCACGACAAACACCGCACGCAGAGGCGTCGGCAAGAACCAGCGACGTGCGTAATGGGCACCGATAAGTGTGGCAAGATCCATGACGAGCTTGTGCTTGCGTGGCTCAAGCTGCATCACGTAGCCTGTCTTTGCGTCGGCAATGGCCTGAGCGTCGAGCGCACCGACGGCGGCCAGCACGGCATCGCGGCGCGACTCGTCGTATTCGAGTGCCATCTGGCCGATGCGGCCGTAGACGCGCACCTTGTGCACGCCGTCGATGTCGCCGCCAAGCTTAAGAAGTGCATCGAGATCGCTCTCTGGCACAGGACCCGCCAATTGAAGACGGGTCCTGCCGGGGATCTCGCTAATAATCGAGAATCTCATAATTTGTGCCTGAGAGCGTTACTCGGCTGCCTCGTCAGCAGCGGCCTCGCTCTGGGTGATGTAAGCAGCCTCGGCAACCATGTCATCGACATTGGCCTTGGCCTGCTCGACCATGTCCTGGTAGCCGTTCTTGATGCGCATGCCGCACGCGATACCCTGCACGCAGGCATTCTTTACCGGAGCGCTGGTAAGCAGCTTGATGCCGGCCGTGCCAAGCAGAAAACCGCCACCGACAAGCAGGGTGTTAAAAGTCGACTTCTTCATGTTGCTTCTCCCTTTTGCCGCACAAGCGCGGCATGGTGCCTTAGCACCCGAGTTCATTAGTTTGCTCGAGCACGCTTTTGAGACTAGTTTAGTCGAACTATTATGGTCAACCAAAGTTAACCTTTGGAAATCTTGGTCCCCTTTCCTACAGCTGCCAGTCCGCCGCTTCCTTTTGCAGCGCAACCATGCGGGCGAATTCTCCACCTGCCGCCTTGAGCTGCGCCGGAGTGCCCTGCTCGGCAACCAC
>UQXP01000081.1 GCA_900545055.1 uncultured Collinsella sp. | reverse complement strand
TAGGCGGGGATGTAGACGCTCGGATCCATTAGAGGTCTCCTCCCTTAAACGGCAATCCCTGTTCGGCCGCGCGCAGGATTCGTTCGTCGATCTGGGAGCGCACGATGTCGTTGGTGGCGACCCAGGCGGCAAAGCTGGCGTTGTCGGGCGCGCCTAGGCCCTCCTGCAGCACCGGTGTCGCCTCGGACAGGGCAAGGACAAGCTCATCGGTGGAGCCCGGACCTACGTTGACGCGGGCATAGACGCCATCGGGAAACTCGGTTTGGAAGTAGAGCGCCTCGGCCGCGTGTGGGCATGAGCGCACCAGGATGCGCAGGTAGTGTTCGGCGCCTTCGTAGTCCAGCTCGCGCCAGGCTGCGCTCATCAGCGCGATGAGCGTCCACGGGTCCAGGTCGCGCTCTGCATCCTTGGGACGGCGGCGCAGCGGCGTGTTGGCAAGATAGGGCACGGAGTGGGCGGAACGAAAACGCTTGAGCTCCTCGGCAGGGTATTCGAGCTTTGCCATGGCAAGCATCGCGGTATGGCGGACGCCAGCGGGGTCGTTGGGCGCAAAGTCCAGGCTGCGATTCGCGGCATCCAGCGACATGCGGTAGCGGCCGCTAATGAGCGCGCGCGATGCCAAGGCGGCAAGCCAGCGCAGGTAGGGACGGCGGGTCAGGTCGCCTGCGGCCTCACGCTCGTAGGGGTCCTGCGCCGAGGCGATCTTGAGCGCCAAATCGTGCTCCACCTCGTCGCACTTGGACACCAGATACTGTACGTATTCCTCGTTGGATTCGGCGGTGAGCGCCGTCAGCATGCGCTGGGCATCCCAGTTGGCCGGATCGAGCGCGGCTGCCTCGCGGAGCATGTTCTCGGCTGCGGCTTCTTCTTGCTCTGCCTGGGCGTCGTCGGGGATAAAAGGGATGCGGTAGTCGACAGCCTCGACCACCTTGGCAATGAGGTGCCCGGCGCGGTCGCGATCGTGCACGATGAGCGGCGCGGGGTTGCGGGTGAATTGTTCCATCAGACGCTCGACGGCGGGGCCGTCAGTGAGCGGGATATTGTCGCGGCGCAAGGCCTCAAGAACGAGGCGATGGCAATCCTCTTGAATGGGATCGAATGCCATGGGGCCTCCTTTGCTGCGGTTAGGGTTCAAATGTCTCTATATAAAGGTCTAGTTTACCCGCATGTGGCACACCGGGGGTGCCGCACTTGGACTTGCACCTTTGCACCACGAAGACGGATGTCGCACAAATGTCGGCACCTCAGTTGCGCGGGTGGTATCACAGTGCCGTAAACGGTCGATTTTTGGCGGCGAACGGGGCACATTTTGGAGGGGCACAGTCCTACCCGGGATATGTGGTCAACCCTGATAAAACGTTTGCCCAGCTTGGGAGTATGAATGCCCCACAAGGGTCTTCAGGGATAGAAAAAACGTTTCATCATTGTTGGCTTTAGGTGAATAACTGACCAACCAGAACGGTAAAATAGTGTTTGTCTGAGCGTTGAGACGTTTAGACATTGCGTCGCTATCGCCGGCGACGCACAAAATGGTCCTAACGGAGCCAATCGGGTGCTCCGTTATATACGCAAGTCTAAGAGGGGCTTGTTTAGGAGGCACAGTATGGGACGTTTTACCAATCCTCGCGATCTGTACTTTGGTGAGGGCGCTCGCCACGAGGTGAAGAACCTCAAGGGCAAGAAGGCCATCATCGTTTCTGGCGGCAGCTCTATGCGCCGCGGCGGGTTCCTGCAGGACGTTGAGGCCGACCTCAAAGAGGCCGGCATGGAGGTCAAGCTGTTCGAGGGCGTCGAGTCCGATCCCTCCATCGAGACCGTCATGAAGGGCGCAGCCGCTATGCGCGACTTCGAGCCCGACTGGATCGTTGCTATCGGTGGCGGTTCGCCCATCGATGCCGCTAAGGCCATGTGGGTCTTCTACGAGTATCCCGAGGAGTCCTTCGACAACATTATCCAGCCGTTCAGCTTCCCCGAGCTGCGTCAGAAGGCTCACTTCTGCGCCATTTCCTCTACCTCCGGCACCGCTACCGAGGTCACCGCATTCTCCGTCATCACGGATTACGAAAAGGGCATCAAGTACCCGCTGGCCGACTTCAACATCACCCCTGATGTCGCCATCGTCGACCCCGAGCTCACCTATACCATGCCCGCCAAGCTGTGCGCTCATACCGGCATGGACGCTCTGACCCACTGCATGGAGGCCTACGTTTCCACCTGCGCCTCTATGTTCACCGACGCCAACGCTCTGCACGGCATCCGCGAGATCGTCGAGTGGCTGCCCAAGTCCTATGCTGGCGACCATGAGGCCCGTCAGCACATGCACGAGGCTCAGTGCATCGCCGGTATCGCCTTCTCCTCGGGCCTGCTGGGCATCGTTCACTCCATGGCTCACAAGACCGGTGCTGCCTTCGAGAACGGCCACATCATCCACGGTGCCGCTAACGCCATGTACCTGGGCAAGGTCATCCAGTGGAACTCCAAGGACCCGCGTGCTGCCGAGCGTTACGCTTACGTGGCCAAGGAGATCCTGCACCTTCCCGGCGAGACCAACGAGGAGCTCATCGCTGCGCTCGTCCAGAAGATTCGCGACCTCAACGACCAGCTCAACATTCCGCAGTCCATCAAGGATTACGCGAATGGCGGCGTGAAGGTCGACGCCGAGAACCCGCAGATGGTTTCCGAGGAGGAGTTCCTCGCCAAGCTGCCCGAGATTGCCGCGAACGCTGAGCAGGACGCCTGCACGCCCGAGAACCCGCGTGAGACCAAGGCTGCCGACTTCGAGAAGATTCTCAAGGCCTGCTACTACGACACCGACATCGATTTCTAATCGACTCTTGTTATCGTAACGAGGGGCTCCGCACGTATCCGTACGGAGCCCCTTTCTTTTTTCTTTTAGAGAATGGGATAGTTATGGCTGCAATTTTCAATAGCCCCAGCAAGTACATCCAGGGTCCGGACGAGCTCGCCAAGCTCGGCTCCTATGTCGAGCCGCTCGGCGCTAAGGCCCTCGTTATTGTGACGCCTTCGGGCAAGAAGCGCGTCGGTGCCAAGATCGAGGGCGGCTTTGCCGAGGCTAAGGCCGAGCTGCTGTTTGAGGACTTTAACGGCGAGTGCTCCAAGGGCGAGGTCGATCGCCTGGTTGCGCTCGCTCGCGACAACGGTTGCGACATCATCGTCGGCGTCGGTGGCGGCAAGATCCTCGACACTGCCAAGGCCGTTGCCTACTACCTGGAGTCCCCGGTTATCATTTGCCCCACCATCGCCTCGACCGATGCGCCGTGCTCGGCACTTTCGGTGCTCTACACCGACGACGGCCAGTTCGATAAGTACCTATTCCTTAAGGCAAACCCCAACATTGTCCTGATGGATACGACGGTTATCGCGGCGAGCCCGGTGCGCCTGACGGTTTCCGGTATGGGCGATGCACTCGCAACCTACTTTGAGGCCCAGGCGACGCACGATGCCGACGGTGGCACTTGCGCCGGCGGCAAGGGCGGAATGGCCGGCCTGGCGCTCGCCAAGCTCTGCTACGAGACGCTTATGGCCGATGGCGTCAAGGCCAAGGTCGCGCTGGAGAAGGGTGCGCTCACGCCTGCCGTTGAGCATATCATCGAGGCCAATACGCTGCTTTCCGGCATTGGCTTTGAGAGCTCGGGCCTTGCTGCTGCTCATGCCATCCACAATGGCCTGACGATGCTGCCCGAGTGCCATGGCATGTATCACGGCGAGAAGGTCGCCTTTGGCACCATCGTCCAGCTGGTACTTGAGGATGCCCCGACCGAGAAGCTCGAGGAAGTCTTGGGCTTCTGCATTGAGCTGGGCCTGCCGGTCACGATGAAGGAACTTGGCGTTGCCGAGCTTACGCGCGAGCAGGCCATGGTCGTTGCCGAGGCCGCCTGCGCGCCCGATGACACCATGTGCAACATGCCGTTTGAGGTGACGCCCGAGATGGTCGCAAACGCCATCCTGGGTGCCGACGCGCTGGGCCACTACTATCTTATGGATGAGTAAATCAAGCTAAGGAAGGGGCAAAGCCAGCAGATGGCTTTGCCCCTTTTTGCTATGGTGCAAAGGGGTCAGGTTGCTTTGCACCAATTGTTGTTGATGAAAGGGCGGATTCTCGTATGGCGCTTCCCATGGTTTATGGCGGTCCCGGACGATATGTTCAGGGGCCGGGTGAGCTCTCGCGTCAGGGCAAGTATTTGTCATGGTTGGGCTGCGCTGCCTATGTCTTGTTTGACCAGGGCACCGAGGATCGGCTGTGCAGGCAGATCGTCGATGGATTTCTGGACGACGATCTGAGTGAGCCGTTCTTTAAGATTTATGACGGTCCGTGTACGGAAGAGACCGTTGTCGAAATGGCTAAGGAAGCCCAGGCTGAGTATTGCGACATGGTGGTGGGTATTGGCGGCGGCAAGATGCTCGATATCGCCAAGGCCGTTGCGTTTTATGCCGAGTTGCCGTTGTGCGTATGCCCCACGGCGGCTTCGATGGACGGTCCGTGCAGCGCGATTTCGGTGCTGTATCACGAGGACGGATCGTTCGACCGCTACCTGATGCTTGAGAAGAATCCAGACCTAGTTGTGGTCGATACCAACGTGCTCGCGGCAGCCCCGCTGCGTATGACGGTCGCCGGCATGGGCGACGCGCTGGCAACGTACTTCGAGGCACGTTCGTGCGCCGCGGCGCATGGCGCCAACGAGCACGGTGGCGCGCCGGGACACTTGGCCTTGGTTGCGGCTCGTGCCTGCTATGACACGCTTATGGAGTGCGGCGTCGCTGCCAAGCGCGATCTCAAGAAGGGGCGTATATCGCCGGCGGTTGAGCGTCTGATCGAGTGCAATATTCTGCTCTCGGGCGTCGGCTTTGAGAGCGGTGGCTTGGCGTTGGCACATGCCATCGCCAACGGTCTGACGATTCTGCCCGAGTGCAAGGCCATGCACGGCGAGGCCGTGGCATTTGGCCTGGTGGTCCAGCTGCGCCTGGAGCGTGCGCCCGAGCTTGATCAGGTGCTCGAGTTTTGCCAGCGCGTTGGTCTGCCGACGACGCTCGAGGAGCTGGGCCTTGGCGAGATTTCCGATGCTGATC
>UQXP01000080.1 GCA_900545055.1 uncultured Collinsella sp. | reverse complement strand
CTCATCGCCGTGGGTTGCGCGCTCGTGCTGTTTATCGCTGCCGTCGTGGGCTACGTCAACCGCAGTGTGGACGTGGAGCTCAACGGCCAGAAGACCGCGGTGCGTGTGGGCTCTACGCTGCAGAATCTCATCGACGACCAGGAGTTGACTGACACCTACGACGCAGGCGACCTGCTGGCCGTCGATGACAGCGTGCTCAAGCGCCATGGGGGCGAAAAGCTGTCGGTGAAGGTCGACGGCAAGCGCGTGAAGCAGGGCAAATGGGATAGCCGCGAACTTGAGGGCGGCGAGAAGGTGACGGTCAAGGATGGCCGTAACATCTACGAGAAGCACGAGGTTCAGGCTACGGTTATCGAGCCCAAGCTCAAGGTCGAGGGTACGGGCGCTATCGAGTATGTGCAGACGTGGGGTGTCCAGGGCCGCTCCGAGGTGTGGGTTGGTGAGCAGTCGGGCAAGACGCAAGACCGCGGCGAGGTTGTGCCCGCCACCGATTGCGTCGTTGCGTGCGCCAGCGTGGCGCCCAAGGGCAACAAAAAGTACGTGGCGCTGACGTTTGACGAGGGTCCGAGCGGCGCCACCAAGCAGATCCTGCAGGTGCTCAAGGAAAAGGGCGTCACCGCGACGTTCTTCCTTTCGGGCGATGCGGCCGAGGCCTCGCCTGCCACGGCCAAGGCGATTGTCGATGCCGGGTGCGAGATCGGATCCAACAGCTACAGCGACGATTCGCTCAAGGGTCGGGACCGTGAGGCGGTACGCGAACAGATCACGAAAGGCACCGATGCGATTAAGTCGGCGACCGGCGTGAAGACGATGCTGCTGCGTGCTCCCTACGCTGCCTTTGACGAGCAAAACTGGATTGATGCGATGGACCTGGTCTCCGCCGTGGTCTCGTGGAATATTGACTCGGGCGACTGGCTGCTCAACGGTGCCGACGAGCAGGTCTCGACGGTGCTCGATTCGGTGACGCCGGGCAATATCGTGCTGCTCACCGATAGAGACGAATGCGCCGAGCAGACGCTCGAGGCGCTGCCGCAGATTATCGACGGCCTCGTTGCGGACGGCTACAAGATCGTGACGCTGAGCGACCTGGTCAAGACGGACACGTCGCTCAGCAAAAAGCTCACGTCACTGACGAAGGTCACCATGCCAAAGGACGCCGTGTTTCCCCAACTCGCCGAGGACGACAGTACTACGGAGTAGCTCAAGCAAGGGCGCCGGTGGGACAAACACTCCTGATAATTTTTGTCCCACCACTTCGCTGCGGACGACTATGTCACGGATGCGTTAGCGTTTGGTATGCCTGCGATGTGCAGCGCATAAATTCGGTGCCGCAGCGCGATGCTGATGCTATAGTTACTGCGGTTAATGAGGGTCAAGAGAAAGGTTACAGGTGAAATCCAAACCTCGACCATACAGTCGATGACCCCATGCAGGTGCTTTTTGCGCATGCACGGGGTGTAAGCGTCGAGCGGCGTGCCGCCCGCGCATGCGTATACATATCCAGAAGCCCCCGGACGCCGCACGCGCGGCCGCGTCCGGAGGAATAATGATGGGGAGCACCATTGAATTATCTGAGTGAGATGCTCAAATTGCCGGTCTTGGACGTCGACGGCGAAAAGCTCGGCGTGGTCAACGATTTTGGTATTGCTACCGGCGAAGTTTTTCCACACGTGACGTCGCTCGCGTTCCGCGGCCCCGGCAAGACGCCGTTTATGATCAGCTGGCGCAAATGGGTCGACCGTATCGACGAGACGGGCGTACACCTTAAGACGTCGGCCACCGAAATCCGTTTTTCGTACCTGCAGCCGACCGAGCTCCTGCTGGCGCGCGACGTGCTCAACAAGCAGATCGTCGACACGCAGGGCATGAAGGTCGTGCGCGTAAACGACATCAAGTTTTCCATGTCGGGCGAAAATCAGCTGCGCCTGCTGGGCGCCGAGGTCGGTGCTCGCGGTCTGCTACGCGCCATCAGCCCCGCGCTCGAGCATATCGTCGAAGGCTTTATGAAGCACCTGGGCAAGCCGCTCAGTGAGGACATCATCGCTTGGTCCTACATGGACCTGCTCGACCGCTCGACCAAGAACATTCAACTCTCGGTGTCGCACAAGACGCTCGGCGAGCTGCACCCTGCCGACATCGCCGACATTATCGAGCAGCTCGACCCGCGCCTGCGTGCGCAGGTGTTTGCGCAGCTCGATACTGCCCAGGCCGCCGAGGCCATCTCGGAGTTCGATGACGACGAGCTTATGACCGAGATGCTCGAGGGCCTGTCCGACACCGACGCATCGTCGATGCTGGCCATGATGGACCCGGACGACGCTGCCGACCTGATCGACGAGCTCGATTATGAGAAGGCCGAGAAGCTCCTGCGCTTGATGGGCGTCAAGGAGGAGAAGGCGATTCGTAATCTGCTGGGGTATGAGGACAACACCGCCGGCCGCATCATGACCTCGGAGTTTGTCTCCCTGCCCGCAACGGCAACGGTCGGTGATGCCATCGAGGCGATTCGCGAGCTCGACGAGGACTTCGAGAGCGTCTACTACGTCTATACCGAGGATCCGAGCGGCATGCTGACTGGCGTGCTTTCGCTGCGCACGCTGATCGTGGCCGATCGCGACGCCACGCTGGGCCAGCTGGCCTATCGCGACCTGGTTTATGTGTCGCCCGACGACGACCAGGAAGACGTAACGGACGAGATGACCAAGTACGACCTGGTCGCCATCCCCGTCTGCGACGAGAATCGTCATATCCTTGGTATCGTGACCTTCGACGACGCCATGGACGTTATCGCCGAGGAGCATCAGGAGGACCTGCAGATCGCCGGTGTCGGCTCGGGCGATAGCGCGTCGGACGACTCGACGAACGTGCTCAGCTGGTTCGTGCATCGCCAGTACTGGGTTGTTGTATGGGGCATCGCGTCGTGCATTATAGCGACCGTGCTGGGAACGGCGCTCGGCTCCGCGCATCTGGTGGTGTTCCCCATGTGCGCCATGCCGCTCGTGCTGCTGGCGGCCTCGCGCATGGTGTCGTTCGTCAAGAACTACTTCCTGGAATACGACGGCCACGACGACGAGCCTAAGCCCTACCTGGGATTCTTCTTCCAGAGCACGGGCATGGGCCTGATTCTGTCACTCGTGACCTACCTGTGCGCCCAGCTGGTGCGCACCGCCGCGTTCCCCGATGCGCCCATGTTTGAGGAGCAACTCTTTACCGGGTGCTTTAATATCGCTGCCATCATTTGCCTGGTTGGAAACATGAGCGCCGTGATTTACCTGATGGTGCTGTTCTGGCGTGACGAGCATGACCTCAACACGTCGGGCACCGCCATGAACGTTATTGCCGTCATGATCTCGTGTGTGGCGTATTGCATCGCCGCGGTGCTGCTCGCCATGTCAGTCATGGGTTAGGTGGTCGCGTGCAAAATACCAAGCAAAAGTCGGGCACCAAGCAAAAGCTGACCATCGCGGCCATCTTTGGCGCTATGGGTCCCGGTCTGCTGGCGGCGCTTTCGGGCAATGACGCCGGCGGCATTGCAACGTATTCCAGTGCGGGCGCCAGCTATGGCTACAAGATGCTCTGGATGCTTCCCGTCATGACTGTGCTGCTCATCGTGACGCAGGAGACCGCGGCGCGCTGCGGCTGCGTCACGGGTAAGGGCCTGGCATCGCTCATTCGCGAGCGCTTTGGCGTGCGCAAGAGTGTACTTGCTATGGCGGCGCTGTTGATCGCCAACACGGCTGTGACCATTTCGGAGTTTGCGGGCATCGCCAGCGGTCTTGCTCTCTTTGGCGTGCCGGCGAGCATTTCGGTGCCGCTGGTGGCGCTGCTGGTGTGGATGCTTACCATGTCGGGCAGCTTCCAGCGCATCGAGAAGATTCTGCTGCTGGTGAGCTGCGTGTTCGTGACCTATATTGTCGCCGCGTTTATGGCTGGCCCCAACTGGGGTGAGGTCGCGGTCGACCTGGTCGTGCCTAACATTCAAAATGACCCCAGCTACGTGTCGCTCGTGGTCGCAACGATCGGTACCACCATCGCGCCGTGGATGATTTTCTTGGCGCAGAACAACGTGGTCGATAAGAACGCGGGCGAGGACGATATCGTGCTGCAGCGCATCGATACCGTGAGCGGCTCGCTTGCCGCCGATGTCATTGCCGGCTTTATTATCATCACGACCGGTACGGTGTTGTTCCCGGCGGGTATTCAGATTAGCGATGCTGCCGATGCCGCCCGCGCGTTGGAGCCTATTGCGGGTCAGTGGTCCACGGTACTGTTTGCCTCGGGCCTGGTCGCGGCGAGCTTCTTGGCTGCCTGCGTGCTGCCGGGCGTTACGTCGAGCGCTATCTGCGAGGCATTTGGCTGGGAGCGCGGTGCCGACCGCAGCTGGGACGAGGCCCCGGTCTATCGCGGCATCATTACGGCCATCATCGGTATCTCTGCCGTGCTGGTGCTTATGCCCGGCGTCGATCTGTTCCAGATTATGATGACCTCGCAGGTCATCAATGGCGTGCTGCTGCCCGTGGTTCTGGTGTTCCAGGTGGTTATTGCCGCTGACCGTCACATTATGGGTGCCAACCGCAACGGCCGCGTGTGGAATGTGCTCACTTGGGCGACTATCGGTGTGATTACGGTGCTCACGGTCGTCATGTTTGTTCTGCAGGCGATGGGCTACAGCGCTTAACGCCCACTTTTGCTTCCGAACAGGCCGCAGCGATGGGCTGCGGCCTGTTTTTTGTCTGCTATAGGGTGTTAGTTATATAGTAATGGACAAAAAATGCCAAATATGAGTACTGTTGCTAAGTGAATAGCATTTACATCCTAAAAGATAATGAACATAGCCTTTAGTATGTTCATTAAAATTGGCTCCAATACGCCTTAAACCAGTCAGGTTGGCTGCTTTAGGGGGTTGTAGGGGTCGCTCGGACGTCATTTTGGGTGGTTTTGCCTGCTACTAAAATGGTAACAGTACTCATATTTGCCCTTTTTTGCCCACAGACCTTTGAGGGTGCGGCGAAAAGGGCTTGTTTTGATTGTTTGGGGCAGGCACGAGGGTAGCGCGCAGAGATGTGGTGTAAGAGGCGGGGCATGCCCCGCCTCTTCTCTTT
>UQXP01000079.1 GCA_900545055.1 uncultured Collinsella sp. | reverse complement strand
GACGCTCGGCGTGCCCTCGTTCGACCGCTACTGGGCGTATCGCTTTATGCATGCGCTTGGTTCGCCCAACGTGTACGGTGCCGACGGCTCCTGCGAGGTAAGCCGACTTACCGGTTGGGAGCACAGCTTGGGCTATAGTCCCGCCTCCGACCTGGCGCATACCGATTGCATCATGTACCTGGGGCGTTCTATTGTCGATTCGTCGACGATGGGGGCCGTTGATGTGCTTAACGATGCCCGTCGCCGTGGGGCGAAGATTATCGTGGTTGACCCCCGGCGCAGCGGATCGGCCGCGCTTGCCGACCGTTGGCTGCGCGTGCGCCCGGGCTGCGACTTGGCGCTGCTGCTGGGCATTGCGCACGTGCTCATTGCTGAGGAATTGTACGACCGCGAGTTTGTTGCCCGCTATACCACGGGGTTTGATGAGCTGGCGCAGGCGGCGAGCGCTTGGACGCCCGAGTGGGCCGAGTCGATGTGCGACGTGCCGGCCGCAGAGATCGCCGCCACGGCGCGCGATCTAGCTGCCGCCGCGCCTGCTGCCGTGGTGGACGCCGGCTTTCATGGCGGCATCGGTATCGCGTATGCCAATAGCACCCAGACCGCGCGCGCGATTTGTCTGGTCGATGTGCTGCTGGGCTGTATTGGACACGCAGGCGGCGCGCTCAATCCGCCTACACCGCTTGCGCTGGGCGATTTGGACCCTGCGTGTTTCGCGACGCCGTCGATGCCACGTGAGCCCAAGTTGGGGTCCGAGCGCTATCCACTGGTCGATCCGGTGCGCGGTCTGTGCACGACCATCGGTCAGTCGATTCTTACCGGGGACTTGCGCGGGCTGATCGTTTACGCCAGCAATCCCGGCGCGGGCTATGGCAATGCGCAGGCTTGGTTGGGTATTTTGCAGCAGCTCGACTTGCTCGTGACGATTGATATTCGCTGGTCCGAGACGGCGCGTGCTTCTGACTTCGTGCTGCCCGACGTGACGTATCTGGAGGCCGACCGCGGTGTGGGCACAGTCGTGGGCGCCAATGATTCGCGCGTGTTCTACCGCAACGCCGTACTGCCCGTGTTGCATAACGACACGCGTCCCGGTCGGGAGATCTTTGCCGGTTTGGCTGCGGCCTGCGGCGTTGGTGAGTGCTTCGACTTTACGTCCGACGACCTGGCGGCTGCCCAGGTGGCGCCGTTTGGAATTGACCTCGCTGCGCTCAAGGAGCGCGGGTGGGCCGACACGGGTGTTTCGTTGCCGTCGCGTACGGGCGAGCCGGCGATTCCCTTGGATGGCGGCAAAATTGCGCTGGCAAGCGACGTATGGGAACGAGCCGGCCTGGGCCGCGTTCCCGGTTGGGTCGCGCCCATGGTGGAGCCCGGTCTGGGAATGTTTCGCCTCATTAGCGGCAACCGTCCCTTTGAGTCGCATACCTCGCGAAGGCTTGCGGCCCAAGGTGCCGCCGAGGCTGGATCGGACCTGGATGCCGTGCAGATGAATGCCGATGCCGCTGCGCACATGGGCATCGCCGACGGCGAGATCGTCGAACTCGTGAGTGATATGGGCCGCGACCGCGTGCGCGTGGAGACGACGCCGTATCTGCATCCGGCGTGTATCTTTACGTCGGCCGCCCCCGGCGGGCGTTCGTTTGGCGCTGATGTCGGCGGCGCTCAAGCCTTGGGCGTCGGCCCACTCGACCATACACCGTTGCGTTGGGACCCGTTGACGGGCGCCGCGCTCACCCAGGAAAACGCCGTTCGCGTGGAAAAGATCGCGGCGCGCGAGGATAATAGCGATTGATTGACTCAGCCGATCGAATTGGCTGATAGTTTGACGTTCGAACGATTGATTCACCTTTGGTTTTGAAAGGCCGCACATGAGCGATAGCCAGAACATGTCCGATGAGGTGCGCGCCCGCCTGCGCGCCATTCCATCCGTCAACGAGCTGCTCGCAGAGTGGCCGGTTGTGAAGGCGGCGGGGGAGACCTGCGACGCGGTGGTGCATGCCGCCGTCACGGCCGAGCTTGACGAGGAGCGCGCCGCCATTCGCGCCGGTGCCGCCCCGCGCTCTAAGCGCGATCTGGCTTCGGCCATCGAGTGGCGTGCGCACCGCTCCGCGCTGCCGAGCCTGCGCCCCGCCGTCAACGCCACGGGTGTGGTTATCCATACCAACTTGGGTCGCGCCCCGCTCGCGGAGTCGGCGGCAAAGGCCGTGGCCGAGGTCGCGCGCGGGTACAGCACGCTCGAGTACAGTGTGGACACCTGCTCGCGTGGGTCGCGCAAGGAACATGCCGCGCAGCTCATCCGCTCGCTTACCGGTGCCGAGGATGCGCTGGTCGTCAACAATAACGCGGCCGCCGTGCTGCTGGTGCTGGCGACCCATGCCGCAGGCAAAGAGGTTATCGTCAGCCGCGGCGAGCTTGTCGAGATTGGCGGCAGCTTCCGCATCCCCGATGTCATGGCGGCTTCGGGCGCCAAACTCGTCGAGGTCGGCGCCACCAACCGCACGCACTTGGGCGACTACGAGCGCGCCATCACGCCCGATACGGCGATGATCCTTAAGGTCCATCCTTCCAACTATCGCATCGAGGGTTTTCACGAGGAGGTGGGCTCTCGGGAGCTTGCCGCTCTGGCCCACAAGCATGGCCTGCTGTTCTACGAGGACCAGGGGTCGGGCGCGCTGTTGCCCGATGACATCCTGGTGCGCGGCGGCGAAGAAACCACGCCGGCTTCGGTAGCGGCGGGGCTCGATCTGGTGTCGTGCTCGGGCGATAAGCTGCTCGGTGCCGCACAGGCGGGCATTATCATGGGCCGTCGCGATCTGGTCCAGGCCTGCGGGTCGCATCCGCTTATGCGTGCCCTGCGCCCGGGCAAACTGGCTCTGTCGGCGCTCGAGGCCACGCTGCGTATCTACATGGACGGCGCCGATGTTGCCCATCGCGATATTCCGGTGCTCAGCATGCTTACGCTACCGCAGGCCCATTTGGAACGACGTGCCCGCAAGCTGCGCGATCGTATGGTCGCCGGGCTCGATAAGGCGGGTTGCCCGTGCGCCGTGCAGGTGGAGATCGTCGAGGAGTCCTCAACGCCCGGTGGCGGCTCGTTGCCTACCGTGGAACTGCCGACGATGTGCGTTGCCGTGCGTCTTGTTGACAAGCGCCTGACGGTCGACGCGCTCAAGCGCTCGCTTGTCCAGGACTTCGACACGCCGGTCGTCACGCGAACCTCGCACGATCGCATTTTGTTTGACGTCCGTACGCTTGTGGGCGACCGCGATATCGAGACGGCGGCGTCGACGCTTGCCGCATGCGTTGAGAAGGCGATTGCTCGATGAGTGAGGTTCAAGCGCTGGTGGAGTGTCCCGTTATCGTTGGCACGGCGGGTCACGTTGACCACGGTAAGTCGGCACTGATCGAGGCGCTGACCGGCAAGAATCCCGACCGTCTGGAGGTTGAGCGTCGCCGGGGCATGACGGTGGAGCTGGGCTTTGGCGAACTGGCACTGCCGAGCGGCAAGATCGTTGGCCTTGTCGACGTGCCGGGCCACGCGCATTACCTGCGCGCTATGGTGCAGGGTGCGACAGGCATCGACGTTGCCGTGCTGGTGGTCTCTGCCGTTGAGGGCGTAATGCCGCAGACCCGCGAGCACGTGCATGTGCTGGAGCTGTTGGGCGTTACGCATATGGTGGTCGCGCTGACGATGTGCGACCTGGCCGACGCCGAGATGACCGAGCTTGCCGAGCTCGATGTCGATGACTTTTTGTCGGGTACTGTGTTTGCGGGCGCGCCAATTGTGCCCGTGTCGTCTAAGACGGGCGAGGGGATTGACGGGCTGCTTGCGGTGCTCGACGAGCAGGTGGGTGTCTGCTGGGATACCTGTCGCGAGCGTGCCGAGCGGAGCGATGCCGCGCCGCGCCTGCCGATTGACCGCTGCTTTACGATCAAGGGCGCCGGCACCGTCGTGACGGGAACGCTGCACGATGCGCCGGTTGCGGTGGGCGACGAGCTGATGGCTTTGCCGTCGCGTACGGTCTGCCGTGTCCGCGGGATTCAGGTGCATGGCGATACGCCGCGCGCGCTGCCTGGGCAACGCGTGGCGCTCAACCTGGTTGGTGACGGTGTCGCGGCGCTTGACCGTGGCGAGATGCTGGGCGTGGCGGACCGCTTTGGTCAGACGTTGCGCTTTATGATGACGTTCACCTACCTGGGCCGCGAGGGCGCCAAGCCGCGCGTGCTTGAGTCGGGCGCGCGCGTGCATGTGATGGCGGGTACGGCCGAGGTTGTCGGCCGCATCATGCTTATGGAGGGCGAGGCCCCCATGGCGGTGGGCGAGACCCGTACCGTGCAGGTGCGCTTGGAGGAGCCGCTGCCGCTGCGAGCCGGAGACCATGCTGTGGTGCTGTCGTATTCGCCCGTTATGCTCATTGGCGGCGGGCGTGTGCTGCTTTCGCGTTGCCGTCGTTCGCGCGAGCTTGCCGAAGGAGAGCGTGCGCTGTATGTGGCGCTTGAGGCCGGCGATACCGCCGCTGGTGTTGAGGCGTGGCTGGCGCTGCAGACGTTGCCGGTCGTGGCTGCCGACGTTGCCGCGGCGCTGGATCTTGTTTCCGGTGGAGTCGATGCCGCGCTGAACGAGTTGGTGGCGCGAGGTGCTGTGTGCGAGCTTGCCGGCTCGGATGGCTCGCTGTATGCAGATTCTTCCGCGCTCGACGCAGCGATGGATGCCCTTGCGGCGACCTTGTCAGCCATGCACGCGACGGCTCCCAAGGAGACGGGCTTTACGCCTGGTGCCGTTGCCCATGCTGCGTGGCCTGCCGCTGATGAAGGCGTTGCCGCGGCCCTGATTGCCGAGGGCTGCTCCCGTGGCGTGTGCGCCGCCAAGGGCGCCGAGGTATTCGATCCGCATTCGGCCGCCGCGGCGGCACGCGTGGTGCGAGAGGCTTGCGAGCGCATCGTCGCGCTGCTTGACGAGGCTGGCCTGGATGCACCGGCGCTTCCCGAGGTGGGCGAACAGCTGCAGCTCGGCCGCGACACTATGACGCGTGCCCTGCGCGAGCTTTCGCTCAACCGTTCCATCGTGAAGGTCGAGCGCGACGTTGCCTTGTCCGCTGCCGCCGAGGCCCATGCGCGTGAGCTTGTTGCCGCCGTTATCGCCGATGCCGGTGGCGCTGCCACCACGAGTGTGCTGCGCGAGGCGCTGGGT
>UQXP01000078.1 GCA_900545055.1 uncultured Collinsella sp. | reverse complement strand
GCTAAGTTATCCCCCGGCATTCAGAAAATCTAAGTGCCAAAAAATAAGATTTTTTGACTCTGTGTTGTATAACCCGCCATTCGTGGGTACCATTCAACGCGTACGCAAACAAAAAGGGTTAATTCGCGTGGTATAACCGCGCGGCCCAAAAAGGAGGAGACAAGCATGTCGTCTTTGAAGCCGCTTGCAGATCGTGTTCTGGTCAAGCCCGACGAGGCCGAGCAGAAGACCGCTTCTGGTCTGTATATCGCCAGCAACGCTCAGGAGAAGCCGCAGCGTGGCACCATCGTTGCCGTTGGCGCCGGCAAGGTCAACGACAAGGGTGAGCGCATCCCCATGGACGTCAAGGTCGGTGACGTTGTCATCTACGGTAAGTTCGGTGGCAACGAGGTCAAGGTCGACGGCGAGAAGTATCTGCTGATGCGCGCCGACGACATCTACGCTATCGTCGAGGCCTAGTCTCGTCGGAATCTCTGATTCGTCTTTGAACGCGCCTGCCGCATAGGACTCGGAAGCGGCGACGCGAGTCACATTTCTTTTGGAGGATTACCTACCATGGCAAAGAACATTACGTTCAACACCGATGCCCGCGCTAAGCTTGCCAAGGGCGTCAACACTCTGGCCGACGCCGTTACCGTCACCATGGGCCCCAAGGGTCGCTACGTTGCGCTGCAGCGCACGTTCGGTGCCCCGACCATCACCAACGACGGCGTTTCCGTCGCCAAGGAGATTGAGCTCGAGGACAACATCGAGAACATGGGCGCCCAGCTGGTGAAGGAGGTTGCCACCAAGACCAACGACACCGTGGGTGACGGCACCACCACCGCAACCCTGCTCGCTCAGGCCATCGTCAACGACGGTCTGCGCAACGTTGCTGCTGGCGCTAACCCGCTGGCCATCCGTCGCGGCATCGACAAGGCCGTCAACGCCGCCGTCGCCGAGATGAAGAAGCAGGCCAAGCCGGTCGAGACCAAGGAGCAGATTGCTTCCGTCGGTACCATCTCTGCCGGTGACCCCGAGGTCGGCGAGAAGATCGCCGAGGCCATGGAGGTCGTGGGCAAGGACGGCGTCATCACCGTCGAGGATTCCCAGACGTTCGACATCACCATCGACACCGTCGAGGGCATGCAGTTCGACAAGGGCTATGTCTCCGCTTACTTCGTCACGGACAACGACCGCATGGAGGCCGTGATGAAGGATCCGTACATCCTCATCACCGACCAGAAGATCTCCAGCGTTCAGGACATCATGCCCGTTCTCGAGGCTGTCCAGCGCGCTGGCCGTGGCCTGCTCATCATCGCTGAGGACATCGACGGCGAGGCTCTGCCTACCCTGGTCCTCAACAAGATCCGTGGCGCCCTCAACGTCTGCGCCGTCAAGGCTCCGGGCTACGGCGATCGCCGCAAGCGCATCCTCGAGGACATCGCCGTCCTCACCGGTGGCCAGGCCGCTCTGGACGAGCTGGGCGTGAAGGTCGCTGACATCACCGCCGATATGCTCGGTACTGCTAAGTCCGTCACCATCTCCAAGGACAACACCGTCGTCGTCGGCGGCGCTGGCTCCAAGGAGGCCATCGACGCCCGCATCGCTCAGATCAAGGGTGAGATGGAGAACACCACCTCTGACTTCGACCGTGAGAAGCTCCAGGAGCGCCTGGCAAAGCTCTCCGGTGGCGTTGCCGTCATCAAGGTCGGCGCTGCTACCGAGTCCGAGCTCAAGGAGATCAAGCACCGCGTCGAGGATGCCCTGCAGGCTACCCGCGCTGCTGTTGAGGAGGGCATCGTCGCCGGCGGTGGCGTCGCCTTCATGGACGCTGCTCCTGCGCTCGACGCTGTCGAGATCGACGACCCCGAGGAGAAGATCGGCGTCGACATCGTCAAGAAGGCTCTGACCGCTCCGGTCGCCACCATCGCCAAGAACGCTGGCTTTGAGGGCGCTGTCGTGGTCGACAAGGTTGCCGAGCTGCCCGCTGGTCAGGGTCTCAACTCTGCCAACGGCGAGTGGGGCGACATGATCGAGATGGGCGTCCTCGACCCCGTCAAGGTCAGCCGCGTCACCCTGCAGAACGCTGCTTCTGTCGCCAGCCTGATTCTCATCACCGAGGCTACCGTCTCCGATGTGCCCAAGAACACTCAGCTTGAGGACGCTATCGCTGCTGCCACCGCTGGTCAGCAGGGCGGCGGTATGTACTAAGGCCGACAAGGTCTAGAACTCCCACCGGGAATCCGGGGGCGGGACGGGGGTTTCTCTCCGGAACGTCCTCGGACATGCAAAGAGGCTCCGCATCGCGCTTCGCGCTGCGGAGCCTCTTTGCGTCCTGCGGAATGTTCCGGAGAGAAACCCCCGTCCCGCCCCCGGATTCCCTGCGTTTACGGCCTTGAGGTCGGCGGGCGGAGAACGTGGTTGTTGGGGATACGTATCCCGGTTGCTGTTTCGCGCTTTGCGCGAAAGGCGCGCTACTTTGGGATGGGTGGGGAACGTGGTTGTTGCGGCAACTGATCCCCGCCACAAATTACCCTCGGCATACTTGCGCGAACGATTGCTCGTGCTACACTTGCAAGTGCTGTTTCAGGGCGGGGTGGAATTCCCCACTGGCGGTAAATTGGGCGGTGCCAAAGGGGTACCGTGGCGCAGGCGAGGCGTCTGCGACCGAGCCGATGAGTCCGCGACCCGTGTGTGCGTTGGTTCGCATGCCGGCTGAACTGGTGAGATCCCAGTACCAACGGTTAGAGTCCGGATGAAAGAGGCAGGTGATCTTATGTCTGAACAGTCGCAGCATATTCATTTTGAGAACACGAATAGGTGGAGCACCAAACAGCTCGTTACCATGGCGCTGATGTGCGCCTTGGGTGCCCTGTTTATGTATGTGCAGCTGCCCATCCTTCCCTCGGCGCCGTTTTTGACGTATGACCCGTCGCTGGTGCCGGCGATGGTGTGTGGATTTGCGTATGGCCCTGGTGCCGGCACAGCTGTTGCCGCCATGGCGATCGTTATCCATGCACTCACCACGGGTGACTGGGTCGGCGCGCTTATGAACCTGGTTGCCACGCTGGGCTACATTCTGCCCGCGGCTATCGTCTACCAGAAGATGCATACCTATAAGGGTGCCGTGATTGGTCTGGTGCTCGGCGTCATTGCCGCTACGGCGTTGTCTATGGTCGCAAACCTTACCATTGGCGTATGGTTCTGGTATGGCTCGGTCGATGTGATCGCCCCGCTTATGATTCCTGCCGTGCTGCCGTTCAACCTTATCAAGACCGTGCTTAACTCGGTGTTGACGCTAGCGGTGTATAAAGCAGTCTCCAACCTCATCACGCCTAAAAAGGACCAGGTCAAAGGCCGCGCATGATTGAGTGTCGGGGCGTTTCCTTTAGCTATGACGGTGCCGTGTCGGCACTCGACGGTGTCGATCTGAACATCGAGGACGGGGAGTTTTTCTGCATCCTCGGTGGCAATGGGTCGGGCAAGTCGACGTTTGCCAAGCATCTGAATGCGCTGCTGCAGCCCGATGCGGGCACGGTACGTATCAACGGTATGGATGCGTCCGATCCCGAGCTGGTCTACGACATTCGTTCGACCGCAGGCATGGTGTTCCAGAATCCCGACGACCAGCTGGTGGCAACGCTTGTCGAAGATGACGTTGCGTTCGGTCCCGAAAACCTTGGCGTTCCATCGGCGCAAATTGCGCAGCGCGTACGCGAGGCGCTGAAGGGCGTGGGCCTGGTGGGCTTTGAGCGCCACGAGACCCACGCGCTCTCGGGTGGCCAAAAGCAACGCGTGGCGCTTGCCGGTGTGCTTGCCATGGAACCGCGCGTGCTCATCTTGGACGAGGCTTCCTCGATGCTCGATCCGCGTGGACGCAAGGGCCTCATGAAGGCTTGCCGCGTGTTGCACGCTCGCGGCATGACCATCGTGATGATTACGCACTTTATGGAAGAGGCCGCCGAGGCCGATCGCGTTGCTGTCTTCCAAGCGGGCCGCGTTGCCATGCTCGGTACGCCCGAGGAGATCTTGACGCGGGCGGACGAGCTCGCGCGGCTGAACCTGGATATGCCGGAGTCGTGCCGTTTGGGCGTGGCGCTTCGTGCGAAGGGCGTGCCCGTTTATGCGCAGGTGCGCGAGGCGGATATGGTCGCCGGTATAGCGCAGGCTTATGCCGAGCGGAGTAGGACAGGCATCGCCGGGCGGCCTTTCGCATTCGATCCTCGTATTCCCGACAACGTTTCCTCTGCGCTCGATGGCGCAGACGCGCTGGAGCCCGTTATCGAGATTTCGCACCTTTCGTTTAGCTATTCGCTCAGTCCGCGCGAGCGCCGCCGCTGGCATAAGCGCTCGGCCACTGCGGGCAAATCGAGCAAACAGGCTCTCTGGGGAAACGACCCAAGCAGCCCGTGGGCGCTGCGCGATGTATCGCTGACGGTGCGTCGCGGCGAGTTCCTGGGCTTGGCAGGTCATACCGGTTCGGGTAAGTCGACGCTGGTCCAGCATCTCAACGGTTTGATTCGCCCCCAGGAGGGATCCGTTCGCGCGCTGGGGCTCGATCTGTCAAACAAGAAAGACGCCGCCGCGGTTAAGGCCAAGGTCGGCGTGGTGTTTCAATATCCTGAGCGTCAGCTGTTTGCCGAAACCGTGGCGCAGGACGTGGCGTTTGGTCCGCATAACCTTGGCTTGCCGCAAGATGAAGTCGACCGTCGTGTCGAGTCATCGCTCTTGCGCGTGGGCCTCGACCTTTCCACGGTCGGCGACAAGAGTCCCTTTGAGCTTTCGGGCGGTCAGCAACGGCGCGTGGCATTCGCCGGCGTGCTCGCCATGGAGCCCGAAGTCCTGGTGCTCGATGAACCCATGGCGGGGCTCGATCCGGCTGCGCGCAGGGATTTCCTAGGGCTCATCGATCGACTTCACCGCGATGGCCTGACCGTTGTCATGGTTTCGCACAGCATGGATGACCTGGCCAATTGCTGCGACCGTATTGTCGTGATGAACGAGGGCGCGGTGTTTGCCGAGGGCACGCCCACTCAGGTTTTTGCGCATGCGGATGAGCTTAAATCAATCGGCTTGGGTGTTCCCGCTGCCCAGCGCATGGCGCTGACGCTTGCGAAGGCAGGCGTGCCGCTGCGCTTTGACGGCCTCTATACGGTTGAGTCGCTGGCAGATGAGTTGGTGGACCTGCTAATCGGTCGCTCGGGCGGTCCTTCTAACGTCGCGGACATTGCTAAATCCAAGACGGTCGCGCGAGAGGAGGGCTGCTGATGGAGGCGTTTTCGTTTGGTAGTTACTATCCCAGCGATAGTGCAATTCACCGCCTGGACCCGCGAACCAAGTTGCTCTTGGGCTTTGTGTTTCTGATCACGACGCTCACAGTCAGCAGCTTCCGCGGACTGGCCCC
>UQXP01000077.1 GCA_900545055.1 uncultured Collinsella sp. | reverse complement strand
GCATGGCCACCGGACCCATCGAAACACATCTCCACCGTTCCTTCAACTGGGAAAATGCCGCCCCCGGGGCCCGGGAGGGGCCTCGGGGGCGTTCGGCTAACTGCGGGAACGGCCTATCCGCTCAATGTGTTCGGCTGAGATCGGAAATCAACCCCTGCTAAGGGGAATGGGGAAAAGGGAGTCAACAAAGCCATCCCCCTTAACGGCGCGAAGCAAACGTCCAGGCGGACGAATACTACTTGTTGGGGAAGGAATATCCTTCAACCGTCACGTGCAGTACCACGACGCGGGGATCCGCGGCATCAGCCACGACACGGTAGGCCTCGTCGATCTCGACGACAGCAACGCCGCCGGCGGGAATCGTCACAGTCTCCCCCGTACCCTCAAAGCGCTCGCGATCATCGATATCGCTGTAGGCGCGGGTGCAGATGAGGCCTGCCTTGGGGGCAACCTCGACAGTCAGGTCGCCGTCGAGCGGGGCGAGCACGGCATGATAGCGACGGTGACCGACCAGATCGGCGGTAGCGGCCTCGCGGGCATAGACCCACCAGTACACCAACGAGTCGCCGATGGAGTAAGCCACGTCGTGCTGCAGGTCAGCAACACCATCGAGCGCCTGGCCGGTGCGCATCCACTTCTTGACGGACTTCATCTGAGCGTCGAAATCGGCGCGCGAGTTAAAGACATGCATGGCTTATGCCTCCTTAATGGGTGCCAGCGCCTGAGCCAGATCGGCAGACGTCAGCGGTCGCAGGGACACCTCAAAGCTGAAGCTCTCAAAACGGGTGCGGTAGGAATCGAGCACCTCGGAACCCCAAGAGTTCGAACCAAGGCCGAGCAGCTGGTCGTTGATGTTGACCGTGACCGTGTCGCCCTTGACAAGGTCGTAGACGTGCTTGGCGTTATCGATGGCCTCGCAGCTATAGGGCCATGCCGAGAACGAGAACGGGTTGGAGGCAGCGTCAACCGGACGGGTTACCAGCACGCCGTCACCGTGGCTGGAGCGCAGGGCAACCCAGCGGGTACCCTCGCGGTTGGCGCAGTCCTGAGGCATAACGTAGGGCGTGAACATGTCGTCGACCGTAGCGCGGTAATGACCGACCGGGTTGGCGCGCAGCGAGTCCGGATAGTTCTCGCCTGGGCCGTGGCCATACCACTCGACGGCACGATCGCAACCGGGGACTTCGAAGGAGATGCCGATGCGCGGGATGATATCCGAGTAATCGCCATAGGGCTCGCCGGAAACCTTGAGGTCGACACGACCGCTCGGAAGCACGGTGTAGACGAGCTCGACGCGCATGCCGAACGCGCGGACGGGAGGAGCGATACGCTGGCCCACGGTCACGACGACCGCATTGCCATCCTGCTTCCAAGAAACCTTGCGGGTAGACGTCTGCATCACATCGATGAAGTTGTCCTTCCACAGTGAGTCATACTCCTGCGCATGGTTATCGACGAGCGGATGCCAAAAACCAACCTGGGGACCAGAGGCCATGACGTCGCGGCCGGATGCCTTCCACTCGCTCACGGTACCGTTGACCTTGCTGAAGGTCAGCTCACCGTTGAGGGAGTGAATGCGGATTTCCTGCTCGGTCTCCTCGACCGTAAGCTCAGGACGAGTGGGAGCCGCGATGGCTGGCGCCGGATGGTTAGCGATGGCAAACTGGCTTGCACCCAGTTGGAACATCGGCTCGCACCAGACGTGAGCGGCCATGGTGTAGGCGTGCACGGTCAGCAGGGTCTCCCCCACTGCGGCCTCGCGAATCACCAGCGGCAGCTGGACGGACTCGCCGGGGGCAACCGCACCGGGCATGAGCGTCTTGCGGCACACAACGTCGCCGTCCACCAGGGTCTCGGCCGACAGGCAGACATCCTCGAGGGTGGTAAACCAACGCTTGTTGGTGACGGTCAGCTCGCCTGCCTCGGCGTCATAAGCCATGCGAACCGGGCAGATGACCTGGCCATACTCAGTGAGGCCCGGACTCGGCTGCTGCCAGGGGAACACCATGCCATCGATGCAGAAGTTGCTGTTGTTGGGGTAATCGCCGTTGTCGCCACCATACATATCGTAGGCAACGCCGTCCTCGGTCACAGCAGCCAAACCGTGGTCGCACCATTCCCAGATAAACTGGCCTTGGATGCAATCCCAGCAATCGAAGACCTCCTGGTACTCGGACAGGCCTCCGGGGCCATTGCCCATGGAGTGACCGTACTCGCAGTTGATGCGCGGCTTGGGGAACGGATGCTCGCCAAAGTCGTTCATCTGCGACACACGGGAGTACATGGTGGAAATGACGTCGACGGTATCGGCGTTGCGGTCCTCCTCGTAATGGACCGGGCGACCATCGAGCTCGTGAGCCTTGGCGTACATCGCGCGGATGTTGCAGCCATAGCCGCTCTCGTTGCCCATCGACCACATAATGATGCAGGCGTGGTTGCGCTCCTGCATCACCAGGCGCTCGATGCGGTCGACGTAGGCCGGCTCCCATGCCGGGTCGTCGGTGACCAGGGCGATATTGCCGATATTCTCGAAGCCGTGGCTCTCCATATCGGTCTCGGCGACCAGCATGATGCCATACTCGTCGCACAGCTCGTAAAAGCGCGGGTCGTTGGCGTAATGGGACGTGCGCACCGCGTTGATGTTGTGCTGCTTCATGAGCTCCAGGTCGCGGCGCATGCGATCGAGGCCCACGGCGCGGCCCTTGTGATCGTCGTGATCGTGGCGGTTGACGCCATGCATCTTAAAGTAGGTGCCGTTGAGGTAGATATGATTGCCCTCGACCGTCACCTCGGCAAGGCCCTGGCGATGCGGGACGTACTCGCTGACCTGGTCGCCGTCGTAGACCTCAAACGTAAGGTCATAGAGGAAGGGGTCCTCGGGATTCCAGAAGTGGGCATCGGCAACGCTGCACTCGGCATGGCCGTCGACGCACTCGCCCGTAGCCACCACGTTCTCGCCATCGCTGAGCGTAAACACAACGCGGGAAGCGCCCTCGGCAACCGTATCGAGCGTGATCAAAGCGGTATCGCCCTCGCGGTGCGTGCGGAACCTAAAGTCGACCAGATGAGCAGCGGGACGCTGCATAAGGTAGACATCGCGGAAGATGCCCGAGGCCCACCACATGTCCTGGTCCTCGATATAGCTGCCGTCGCTGTACTGCAGGACCTTGACCGCAAACAGGTTGTCGCCCTCGACGAGCGCGTCGGTAACGTCGAACTCGGCGGACAGGCGCGAGCCCTTGGTCATGCCGATAAACCGACCGTTAACATACAGCTCGCCATAGCTCTCGATGCCGTCAAAGCGAATGATCTCGCGAGCGCCGGCAGGAACGGCAGGAAGGTTGACGATACGCTGGTACACGCCCGTGGGATCGTCAGAGGGAACGAACGGCTGATCCACCGGGAACGGGAAACCCTCGTCGGTGTAGGCAAGGTTGCCATAACCATCCACCTGCCACAGGTGCGGAACCTCCACGTGATCCCACTCGGGCTCGTACGTGGAAAGCTCCTCGTTAGAGACGGCAGCAGGCCCCTCAAAGAGGCGGAACTGCCACGAGCCGGACAGCTGGACAAACCCGCGCGACAGCTCGCGGCTGTACGTAGCGGCGAGATCGGCGGTCTCGTAACCCATGAAGTACGCATGGGGTGCCAGGCGGTTCCTGTGGGTGAGCGCTTGGTTTTCCCAATCGTTAATGGCGTCCATGGTGATGCTCCTTCGTCATCGCAGTGATTCTTGTGCAACCGGTTGTCCTTATCTTACGGTCGATGCAAAAAACTGTGCAACCGGTTGTCCGCTGAACGGTCGATTTGGTCGGGTTAACGGTGCAATCGGTTGTACAACCGGGACACTTATGTCACCCTGAGTATCGACACTCAGCGCAAGACATCGTTCTTAAGCTCGTAGGCAACCACCACGCCCGCTGATATCTCACCCACACGAGACGTATTCGATTGCGGCTTGGTTGCAAAACGACACCGGTCACCGGATATCATGAACGCTGTTCAGGCGCACTATAGTAAGCTGTATCCGCACCAGCCCGTATCAGCGACAACATCGACCGCATTCTCCAGGAGACGCCATGACCCAACCAGTTCGCACCGCACCTACGCTTGCCGAGGTTGCCGCAGCTGCCGGCGTGTCGCGCTCCACGGCATCGCGTGCCCTCAACGATTCGCCCCGCATTAGCGAGGAAACCAAAAAGCGCGTCCGCGCGGCGGCCAAGGAAGTCAATTTTGTCCCCAACGCTCGTGGCCGAGCGCTCGCTGTCGGGCGCACGGAAATCATCGCCGTGCTCGTGACCGAGCCCCTGAGTGAACTCTTCAGCGACCCCACCTATAGCGAGTTTTTGAGCGGCATTACCGAGGAACTGTCGGAGTCGTCCTATCTGCCCGTTATCTTGCAGGCGTCTTCTACGCATGAGCGCAACCGCGCACGCGAGCACTTTGAGCGCCGCTCGTTCGACGCCGTGATCGACGTCTCCCCCTACAAGGGCAGCGAGCTGCTCGAGGTGCTGCGCGAGCTGGGCGTACCCACCGTGTTGTGCGGCCAGCTCGAGGGCCACCCCTATCGCGATGTGTTCTCGACGGTCTACTCTGACGACGAAGAGGGCGGACACTTTGCGGCACTCGCCATGAAGGAACGCGGGCGCAAAGATATCGTCGCCGTGTTGGGACCGCAAGACAACCCCGCTGTTGTCGACCGCCTGCGCGGCTACCGCGCTGTCTTTGGCGAAGACCTCCCAGACGCAAACGTTATCTATACCGGCTGGAACAACGGAGACGGCTATCAGGCCATGCACCAGATCCTCGCGCGCGAGATTGCTTTCGATGGCGTGCTCTGCGGATCGGACCGTATCGCGGCTGGCGTCATCACCGCACTCAACGAGGCAGGCCTATCCGTTCCTGCGGACGTTTCTGTCGTCGGCTTCGACGATCACGAGATTGCGACGCGCTGCGTCCCCGCACTCACGACCGTCCGCCAGCCCCTGCGCGAAGAAGGCCACATGGCCGCCAACATTGCGCTCGACATGATCAAGGGTGCCGAGCCCACCACCTCCGTGATGCACATGCAGCTGATCCAGAGAGACTCGCTATAAGAAACTGGGGCAGGCTTTCCGCCAGACAGTTGTTGCGGAAAGCCTGCCCCGTTTTGAGCGCTCATTCTGGGGCACAGTTTCCGTTAGACAGCTCAATCGGAAACTGTGCCCCATTATCTTGCCGAATTCTGGGTCGCGCTTTCCCAGAGGACCCCCTTTGGGAAAGCGCGACCCGTTCTGGACACAGATTCCGGGACGCACTTTCCGCGACGCCCGGTCATCCCATGCCCTCACAATCTCGGCGTATAAAAAACGAGGGAAGGCACACGTCCTTCCCTCGTTGCAAGCAATATGTAGCCGCTTGCCTACATCAGGCGCAGGCTGACGTCCTTGAGCTGGGCACCGCTAACGGCACTCGGGGCGCCCGACATGAGGTCGGAGCCGCTGGCCGTCTTGGGGAACGCCATGACGTCGCGGATGGAGTCGG
>UQXP01000076.1 GCA_900545055.1 uncultured Collinsella sp. | reverse complement strand
ATATCGACTCCACGCTCATCAACCAGGAGGTCATCGACCTGTTGGGCGAGGAGGCAGGCGTGGGCGAGCAAGTTGCGCGGATCACCGAACGCGCCATGCGCGGCGAGCTGGACTTTAAGCAAGCGCTCAAGGAGCGCGTGGGGCTGCTCGCCGACCTGGACGAGAGCGTGTTCGAGCGCACCTTTGAGCGCGTGACGTTTACCCCCGGCGCGCTGGAGCTTGTGCGCTCGGCACACAGCAAGGGCTGGAAGGTTGGCGTGGTAAGCGGTGGCTTCCACGAGGTCGCCGACAAGATCGTAGCCGCCGCGGGCATCGATTTTTGCCTGGCTAACCGCCTGGAGGTCGTGGACGGCAAGCTCACCGGCAAGCTGGCGGCAGACATCGTGACCAAGGAATCCAAGCTCATCCGGCTGCTGGATTGGGCAGTCGAGTGCGGTGTCGATATGGCCCATACCGTCGCGATCGGCGACGGCGCCAACGACATCCCCATGATTCAGGCCGCGGGCACGGGCATCGCGTTTTGCGCCAAGCCCAAGACGCGCGAGGCCGCCCCGTTTGCCATCGACGAGCGCAACCTGATGCTCGCCATGGACATCATCCTGCGCGACTAGTCAGTTTGCCTCACAACTTCATCTAATCTGACATGTCAGATTTCCGAACAATTATGCTCTAATGTTCGGAAACAACCCTTCGCGTGCTAAACTTTTCTGAGTCGAAGGGAACTTATATGGACAAACGAGATCTTGAGCAATTGCTAAGTGACGTGGCAGACGGAAGCATTACGCCTGCCGATGCCCTCACGCGCATCCAGACGGCGCCAACCGCCGACCTGGGCTTTGCACAGCTCGATCTTTCGCGCGGGGTGCGCCAGGGAGCCGGCGAGGTTATCTACGGCGCCGGTAAAACCGCCGAGCAGATTGCCGCCATTATCGAAGCGCTTCTCGATGCAGGCCAGGGACACGTCCTGGTCACGCGGCTCGATGCCGATAAGGCTGCGCGCACCGCTGAGCTTCTTGCCGACGACATCGACCTTGGATATATCCCGAACGCACAGCTCGCCCTCGTGGGCGGCAAGCCCTCCCCTACTGGCAACGGACGCATCGTCGTCGCCTGCGCCGGCACGAGCGACCTGCCCGTCGCCGAAGAGGCCGCGTTGACGGCCGAATTCTATGGCAACGAGGTCGACCGCCTCTACGATGTGGGTGTCGCCGGCCTGCACCGCCTGCTCGCGCATGCCGAGGAACTTGCACAGGCGCAGGTGATCATTGCCGTCGCCGGCATGGAGGGCGCGTTGGCGAGCGTCATCGGCGGCCTGGTGAGCTGTCCAGTCATCGCCGTTCCCACGAGTGTGGGCTACGGTGCAAGCTTTGGCGGCGTGGCAGCACTGCTCGCCATGCTCAATTCCTGCGCCAGCGGCGTCTCGGTCGTCAATATCGACAACGGATTTGGTGCCGCCTACCAGGCAAGTCTTATCAACCATCTGAGCGTCGGCACGCCCCGCGCCCGCTAAGGAGCATTCCATGTCCAACCATCAGCACACGCTTATCATCGACGGCACCTCGGGCATCAGCGGCGATATGACCGTCGCGGCCCTGCTCGACCTGGGCGCCAGCGAGGAGCATCTGCGCGAACAGCTCGCCACGCTTCCGGTCGACGGCTTTGAGATTGCCGTGACGCGCGTAAACAAGCATGGCATCGACGCCTGCGATTTTGACGTCCAGCTTGCAGAGGAGCTCGAGAACCACGATCACGATATGGCCTGGCTCTACGGCAACGAAACAGTTGTCGAGCACACGCACGAGCATGAGCACCACCATCATGACCATGGCGAGCACGAGCACTGCCACGAGCATGACCATGAGGCCCACGGCCATGGTCACGAGGGTCACCATCACGCCCACCACCATCACCACCGCTCTTTGGCCGATGTCACGACGATCATCGACGGCTCGCAGATGAGCAACGGCGCTAAGCGTCGTGCGCTCGCCATCTTTACCGCGCTCGCCGCCGCTGAGGCCAAGGCTCACGGCAAAACGCCTGACACCGTCATGTTCCACGAGGTGGGCGCCGTCGACTCCATCGTCGACGTCTGCTCAGTCGCCATCTGCCTCGATAACCTGGGTATTGAGGACATCGTTGTCGAGTCGCTCTCCGAGGGCCACGGAACCATCCGCTGTGCCCACGGTCTCATGCCCATTCCCGTCCCCGCTGTCGTCAACCTATGCCAGGCGGGCAATATCGCCCTCACGCCCGCACCGGTCGCCGGCGAGCTCGTGACGCCCACGGGCGCCGCCATCGTCACCGCGCTGCGTACGTCCGACCAACTGCCCTCACGCTACCGCATCGAAGCCGTCGGCTACGGCGCCGGCAAGCGCCCCTACGAGGGCTGCTCCGGAACGCTCCGTTGTCTGCTCGTTCACGTGGATGCATAGCCATGGATGCCCGCAAAACCAAAAGCCGCGCCGCTATTGTCGCGGCGTTTTCCGAGCTCCTGCGCGAGAAGGACTACGGCAAGATCACCGTCGGCGACATCATCGCGCGCGCCCACGTAGGCCGCGCGACATTCTACGGCCTCTTTAAGAGCAAAGACGACCTACTGTCCGAGCTCGTGAGCGACATCTGCACCCACGCCCTCGATGACGATGGCACACCGCTCGACGACCCACTCGTGCAGGTCGAGCATATCCTCAACAACCTCTGGGAGCGCCGCCAGGGCGTTCGAGCCCTCGTAGCCGGCGCCGGCTCACGCGTCTTCGCCGACTGCCTCCGCAAGACCATCATGGCCCGAGCAGCCGAAACCGTCCCTACCGACCCAAACGGCCCCGCTGCTACCATGGACCGAAGCTTCCTACTACACCACATAGCCTCAAGCTTCGTAGGAATGGTCCAATGGTGGGCCTGGCACAACTTCCAAGCCCCAAAAGAGGACGTAGCCAAAGACTACCTATCAGCCATAAAGCCCCTCTTCAACTAAGTAAGAAGCTCATCCCAAAGCATCGCCCCAACCCAGGCCGCCACGCATCCCAAAGTGTCACTCGCACCTCAAAGCGCCCAACAACAAAGTGCCCACCACATCCAAATTCAGATATATATGTTGGTTGCTTGTTCGAACGCAACTGGATTCCCGCAGGGTCCGGCATAGGTTAACTTTCCGCCGCACTCCGCAGGACGCAAGAAGCTCCCGCCGCACGAAGTGCGCAGCGGGAGCTTCTTGCATGTCCGAGGACGCGGCGGAAAGTTAACCTATGCCGGACCCGGGCGTTATATCAATTGTTTTGGACTAGAACATGCCCAAGAAACCATGCACAAACAGCGCGGCCAGAGCGGCACCGATAAACGGAGCGATGCCAGGAACGAGCAGGCCGTACTTCCAGTTGTTGTCAGCCTTGTTCTTGATCGGCAGCACCTGATAGGCCATGCGAGGACCAAGGTCACGAGCCTGGTTCATGGCGAAGCCGGTGATGCCGCCCATGCCCATGCCGACAGCCCAAACGATCAGACCGACGCAGATGGCAAGCATCAGAACGTTCTCACCAGCACGGCTAGCGGTGGCGAGAATAGCGCTGATGAACACGAAGGTGCAGATAGCCTCGCAGAAGAAGTTGCGGGCATAGTTGGTGCCCTCGGTGGTGGGGTTGGTCGAGAAGATGTTGCGCTGGGCAATGGGGTCGATGACGCCCTCGGAAGCCTTGAACTCATCGGCATACATAAGCCAAGCGATTACGGCGCCCACAAAGCCACCGAGCATATCGGCAAGCATGAAGGGGATGCAGCTGCTCCACGGCACCAGACCTACGATGCACTGGGCAAGCACCATGGCCGGGTTCATGCACACGGCGCCGCCAAAGACAAACAGGCAGACCGAGATGCCAAAAGACCAAGTGGTGATGGCAAACATATGGCCGGAGCCCTGATACTTGGTGCCCTTGAGCACGGTATCGCAGTGCACGCCCACGCCAAAGATGATCATGAGGGCCGTTGCGCCGAATTCGCAGAGGAGTTTGGTAAGCATAAAACCTTATCTTTCTTGTCGGTTATAAACGATTCGTTTAGGCCGCGCGCTAGTGCTGAGCGACGACAACGCCCAGGCCATCGGGAATGACGGCCACCTTGGCATCGGCACCCTTCATCTCAAAGGCGAGCTTGAGCGCCTCCTCGAGGGTGTTGACCGGCGTCATGTGCATATCCTTAATCATCTGGTGATCGCACAGGTCGGTAACCATGATCACAGGGTGATGTGCCAGGATGCGGGCGAAAATCTGGCTCGTCCACTGGTCGGGCAGGGTCTCGTCCTTGGGACGATCGATGCAGGCACGCTCAAACTCTGCCGGATCGTTGTCGGCGATGTTGTGATAGAAGCCCTCGCCACCGTGACCGTCGGCACAACCGGCAACGTCGATAATCACACCGCCCTCGGGAAGCGTGGCCTCGGCAGAGCACATGCCCTTCACGGCCTGGTAGATGTTCTGGTCGAGCGGGTAGCCGCCGTTGGTGGTGATGGCAATCTCGCACTCGACGGGCTCAACGCCGGCAAGGCTCTTCACGAACTCGCAGCCAGCCTCGTGTGCCTTGTGGATGTCACCGGCGAAGGAGCCGATGACCTCATGCTTGCCGTTGAGCACCACGTTCAACACAAAGGCAAGGTGAGCCATCTCGGCAGCGGCAAACATGTCCTCGCTCACGTGGTTGTGGCACAGGTTGCCGGCGCGCGAATGAGAATCGTTCACAAACTGGCCGTTGTGGTTGTACATGATGGTCTTGTAGCTGGCGATGCCGGGCAGGACGGACTTGCGGCTGCCGGAGAAACCAGCAAAGAAGTGCGGCTCAATAAAGCCCTCGGCAAGCAGCAGATCGCAATCGACGGCAATCTTATTGATGATGCACTCGCCACCAGAAGGCAGGGTGCCGATCTTTTTCATCATGCTGTCGTCAGTCGCGACGTGCATAACGATTTCCTCGTTGGCAACGATCTCCTCGCCGTACTTGTTGACGAGCTCCTCGTGCGTCGACGGACGATGCATACCCGTAGCAACCAGAATGCGAACGCGCGCCTCAGGCGCAGCGGAATGGATGTGATGCAGCAGAATAGGCATCGTCACACGCGAGGGAACGGGGCGCGTATGGTCGGAGCTAATGATGACAATATCCTTCTTGCCAGCACAAAGCTCCTCGAGCGAAGGCGAGCCATAAGGGTTGGCAAGCGACTCCTCTACCAGCTCTTCCTGCGATTTCGTGGTCTTAAACTCGTTTTGATGACCCTCCATCACACCCGCGAAGTTCTTATCCTCGAGCTCCAGATGCAACGTCTTGTGGTCAAACGGCAGTTCACATTCAAACAATGACGAGCGCCCTCTTCCTTTCAACTGACACACTAGATAAACCGTTGGAAGGATACGCCGCTCACCGAAAAACACCACCGTCCACCGACTCATTAACACAACGTTCATATTTGACCCACAACAAAACGGCCGCGATCCCAAACGGGACCGCAGCCGCTACAGTCATAAGGTCAGAAGCGCCAAATGCATCTCAATCCCGATCGATAAGACGCGAGGCGCGAAGCGCCAAACGCGCCGCCGGGACAGACCCCATCCAAAACGCGCGAAGCGC
>UQXP01000075.1 GCA_900545055.1 uncultured Collinsella sp. | reverse complement strand
GAGCTCAACGAGGTGTACCAGTTCCGCAACCCGGACATCGATGCCGAAGTGTGGTTCGTGGCTTTGGGCTCCGAGCTTGCTCAGAATTCCGGCATGAAGGCGTTCCTGGAAGCTCATCAGTCCGAGCTGCGAGGTGCGTTCATCGTCGATATCGACGCTATCGGCGCCGGCGATCTGACCATGGTCGAGCGCGAGGGTTTCCTGAAGCCCTCGAAGGCATCGTCTCGTATGAAGCGCTACATCCGCAAGGCCTCGCAGGCTACCGGCATCAAGGTGGCAACCGGTGCGCTGCTTAGCGAGGAAAGCGCTGCATCGTATGCGGCGAAGCATGGCTGCCAGGTTACCCATCTGGTGGGCATGGAAGGCGGCAAGCCCGCGCTGTACGGCCAGCAGGACGATATCGTCGAGAACATCGACGAGAAGAAACTGGCCTCCAACGTGGACTTTCTTATGGAGTTGTTGAAGAATATGTAAGGCCTGTAACATGCTCGTTATCAGACTGGACGGCCGCTGGCCTATAATTTCAGCCCGCACGAGCACGAACTGAAAGTGCATTCACCGATTCACGGCGCCTGCACTCTTATACGGCAACTAGAGAGGTTTACTATGGCTATCGAGGCATATTGCGTGAAATGCAAGGCGAAGAAGATCATGAAGGATCCCGTTGAGGGCGTCACGAAGAACGGCAAGCCTATCACGAAGGGCAAGTGCCCTGACTGCGGCACCACCATCTGCCGTATCGGCGCTGCAAAATAGCATATCGTTTGAGCAACAACCAGCAATGCCCGCCCAGCGCGGGCATTGCTGGTTTTGAAGCGGCGGGAATGAATGACATGAAAGGAAGGGAGCGTAATGGGCGGCACGCAGAAAATCGACCTGTACGAGAATTTCAAGAGCATCAATTCTATCGATGCTGAAAAGTACAAACGCTACGATGTGAAGCGCGGCCTGCGCAATGCCGACGGAACCGGTGTTTTGGCGGGTCTGACGGGCATCTCCAACGTTCATGGCTACGTCATGTCCGATGGCGAGAAACGCGCCGATGAAGGCGAGCTGCGCCTGCGCGGGTACGACCTGTACGACCTTCTGGGCGTCGACGCGAAAGATCGCCGGTTCAACTACGAAGAAGTATCCTATCTGCTGCTGATGGGCGAGCTTCCCACGGAGCAGCAGCTTTCCGACTATATCGCCACCATCGATGCCCAGCGCGAGCTGCCTGATGGTTTCACTGCGTCCATGATCATGCGCGACACCCCTCCCGACATCATGAACGTGCTGGCTCGAACCATCCTGCTTTTGTACGCCTACGACGAAAACGCCGAGGATCGATCCGTCCAGCACGAAATCAGCACCGCTATCTCCCTTATCTCCCGTCTCCCCCGCATCATGGTGCTGACGTACTACGCGATCCGCGCGCGTTACAATAACGAGTCCATGATCATGCATCGTTTCATCCCGGGTCAGTCCACGGCGGAGACCATTCTGTCCATGCTGCGCCCCGACAGGCAGTTCACGCCTGAGGAAGCGCGCATGCTCGATATCATGCTGTGCCTGCATGCCGAGCACGGCGGCGGCAACAACTCGTCGTTCACCACGCACGTGTTAACGTCCGCCGATACGGACGCGTACTCCACGTACGCGGCGGCGATCGGGTCGCTGAAGGGCCGCAAGCACGGTGGCGCGAACCACCAGGTTCTTGCCATGCAGAAGGAGATCAAAGACAACGTCGTCAATTGGGAGAACGATGACGAGGTTGCGGCGTATCTCGCTAAGATTGTGAACAAGCAGGCTTATGACAAGAGCGGTCTGGTTTACGGCATGGGCCATGCGGTGTACACGCTGTCCGACCCTCGCGCTTTCATCTGCAAACGCTTTGCCGAGAAGCTGGCCATAGGCACGGAATTCGAAGCCGAATTCCGTTTGCTCGAGAAGATCGAGCGCCTGGCACCTGAGGTGATCCTCAATGAGAAGGGCACGAGAAAGGATATGTGCGCGAACGTGGACATGTACTCTGGCTTCGTGTACTCCATGCTGGGCATTCCGGAGGATCTGTTCACCCCGCTGTTCGCCTGCGCTCGCATGTCGGGTTGGGCTGCGCATCGCTTCGAGGAAATCGTCTCGGGCAAGCGCATCATCCGTCCCGCGTACAAGTCGATCTACAGCAAGAAGCGTGCGTATATCCCTATGGACGAGCGCTAAGCCCAACACAACGCAAAACCCTGTTAAAGCGCCCGGATCGCATCCGGGCGCTTTTGCGCTGTTTTGGGGCGAGTAAGTAGGCGAAAGGGTTGAAGGTTACATAAAACTAAGCTGCTTTTCAAATGGGTAGCTGGCGTTGGTTTGGTTTCAGAAAAGACGATATGAGCAGGACATAAAAACATTGAGAGCCCCTGCTGCATGCAATTCCCGTGGATTAGGCCGACAATGGCGAGTGTCTGATTCGAACCGGTGGCGGCCACGCCACAAGCATGGAAAGGGGCTCTCCCATGTTGAATACTACCACCTTCGTCGGCCTCGACGTGCACGCGCGCTCGATAAAGGCCGTCGCCCTCGACGCGATGACCGGCGAGGTCCGATCTGCCACCTTCGGCTACGACGCCGCCGAGATCGCGGGCTGGGTGTCGTCCGTCGACCCGTCCGCCAAATGCGTCTACGAGTCGGGCGTCACCGGGTTCGACCTGCAGAAGAGGCTGTCCTCGATGGGAATCGACTGCGTCGTCGGCGCGGTGTCCAAGATGATCAAGCCCAGCGCCGACAGGCGGAGGAAGAACGACCGCAACGACGCGGAGTTCCTGGCGCGCATGCTGTCGGTCGGCAACGTCGTGGAGGTATGGGTGCCCGACGACGAGTGCGAGGCGGCGCGCGACCTGGTGCGTGCGCTAGACGACGCAAGGGACGACTTGAAGCGCTGCAAGCAGCGGCTGTCGAAGTTCCTGCTCAGGCACGGGCACGCGTTCAGCGAGACGACCCCGTCCGGGCGCCGCAAGGGCAACTGGACCGCCGCGCACTGGGCGTGGATAAAGTCGATATCGTTCGCAGAGAAGGCCGACGACGACGTGCTCGCGTACTACATAGACGCCACGAGGCAGGCGATGGAGGACAAGGCCCGCCTCGAGAGGCTGGTCGAGGCCGAGGCGTCCAAGCCCAGGTGGAAGCGCAGGGTCGACTCCGTCAGGTGTCTGAAAGGCATCGACGTGATGAGCGCCGCCGACCTCGTCTTCGAGGCCGGCGAGTTCTCCAGGTTCAAGAACGCCAGGTCGTTCGCGGCGTGGATCGGGCTGACGCCGTCGGAGCACTCCAGCGGCGAGAGCGTGCGGCAGGGCGGCATCACGAAGGCGGGCAACAAGCATCTGAGGCGCGTGCTCGTCGAGTCGGCGTGGCACTACCTGGGATGCTCTCCCCATTCGAAAGACCTGGCCAAAGGCCAAGCGCCGGACCCCGGCGCGAGGCGCCATGCCGCCAAGGGCGTGAGAAGGCTCGTCGGCAGGCGGGCCGCGATGCTCGAGCGCGGCGTCCACAAGAACAAGGCCAACGTCGCAACCGCCCGCGAGCTCGCATGCTGGTGCTGGGCGATAGGCTGCATGGTCGAGAACGGCTAGCCTTCGGGAAGGCCGTCACGACATAGCGCGATCCATCCCATCCTGTGGTCCGATCCGAGGCCGTTGGGGCGAACCCCAGTCTTTTCTTTTGCGGCTTATAGGACAAAAAGTGTGTCCAGAACAATTATTCACTCTGTTGCGTACGGGTACCTTGTCGTGTGATGCAATTCGTCCCAGACAAGCCCCTCTCCCCATTTCTGCGGAGCGCCGACCTCGTCTGCCTTGACCCCGTATTCGTCCCTCAGCCTTTCGACATCGGCGTCGGTCGGCATCTCCCGCAAGGTGTCGGCCATGCTTTTCGGGCTCTCCACGTGCAGATAGCACCACCAGAAGACGGCTTTCGCCCGTTTGAGCGCGCTTAACCCCCGATGGTTCCTCAAAACGGCCCTCAGCTGGGCGTTGATGCCGCCCTCGATCCTGTTGTTCATCGCCGGCATCGGGCCTTCGGCCGTCAAGCCCGGGTCAAGGTACGTGAACAAGACGCCTTTGCCCACCAGGCGCGTCAGCCCCGACCTCGCCTCGCGGATTCGCCCATGCGTGTAGACCTTGCGTCCGTCGACGATCGACGTCTCCTCGAGGAAGTCCGCCCAGAACTCGCACCATTGCATGTACCTTTCGACCCACCAATCGGCTTGATGGAGGGTCTCGATATGCAGCAATTCCCTCGCCAGCGCGTACAGCTCCTTTCCCGCCTGCAGATTCGGCCTCCTGGTCGTCTTCCTCCTTACCTGGCAAAACGCGTGGAAAGTGCATCTTTGAACCTTCGTCGCCGGCCACTCCTTCGCCGCTGCCGAGGCGAACCCGGAGCCGCCGTCCGTGACCACCATGTCAGGCGGCGCGATGCGCGAGAGCAGCGACCGCCAAGCCGAGGTCGTCTCGGCGCGGGCGAGGTGCCAAGACAGGACGTGCAGCTCCGAGCATGCGATGAGAACGACCAGGTCGCGGGCGATCCAGATGCCGTCGACGAACACCACGCGATGAATCTCGTCGACGACCTCGGGCATGGGCCAGATCCCCCAGAACCGCGACGTCTTGCGCCTGAAGGTCCGGCCCTGACCCGGCATATCGAGCTGGGTTTCCTTCGACAGCAGCCATCCGACGAAGGATCGGAGGTCCCTGGCGGCGGAGTCGTTGGCGTGGGTCGAGCTCGTCCCGCACGCACGGCAGCGCCAGCGCTGCGCGCCGGACCCCGTGCGCCCGTTTCTCTTCATTTCGCATCCGCAAGCCGGGCATTTCTTGTTATTCACGGCAACCTCCGCAGATCGGTGACTTTTTACCGTGATTTTCCAGGCATGACCTGCGTATACGCCAATCGACAGACACACTTTTTGTCCGACCGGAAAAGTCGATTTGTTTGACTTATTCAATAAAAAATGGGCGTTGACCTGCGTCAACGCCCAAAACCGGACACACTTTTTGTCCTATAACCCGCTATCCCACAAACCTGCCCAACAAAAAGCCGATGATCACGCATGCAGCAGCGAAGCAAGCTGAAATACCCACAAGTCGGGTGTCATGATGCTTGTCTCGGTTGCGCTCCTCCTGCTCCTTGCGTTTTGCGGGGAAGTAGGAGTAGCCGTCGGTGGTGATGGCTACCACAGTGCCTCGACGATCGTCCGGACGTTTGGCGAGCGCGCCTCGTTCGATCAGCTCGCGCTGCAGATCATCGTCAGGACGCAACGGGAATGCGCAGCGATAGACAAGCTCGCCGTCGACGGTGCAGGTTGCGCGTTCGTAATCAAGCAAGCGGCCAAGTGCCCGCTCTTGCAGGATGTTCAATTCGATGGAAGCCATGATGATTTCCTCTGGTGCGTTGAGTGTGCGTTTTCAGACATAGTTATGATACCCTGAACAGGTTCGTTTTGGTAGGCAAATGTGGCAAGCGGCGCGGTGGTTTTCCCGCGTCCCATTGCGCGGTCGATGCTTGCGTTTCCGTGGTTCGTTCGTGAACGCGGGAGCTCAGCTTTATCGAGCGGGTGGAATGTGCCATAATAACAGGTCGGTGCGCTATAGCACCTATGAGCAAGTAACGATGGAGGATAGCTACGTGGAAACTAAAGTTGAGGCTCTTGAGGGCAACCGCGCGAAGGTGACCATCACCCTCGATGCCAAGGACGTCGACGCCCGTATCAAGAATACGTATAAGGAATTCGCTAACAAGTACAACTTCCCCGGGTTCCGCAAGGGCAAGGCCCCGCGTCCCATTATCGATAACGCTCTGGGCAAGGA
>UQXP01000074.1 GCA_900545055.1 uncultured Collinsella sp. | reverse complement strand
TTTGGAACCCACCGCTACTATGCGAAACTATCGAAAGGGCCCCATATGCTCAATAATCACGAGGCCAATCTAACCGACGAGGAGGCTGCCGCTGAGGTCGCCCGCGTCGCGAAGACCTACCCCGTGGTGCGTTTGCTGTCGGCCGATCAGATTAAGAGCGAGCCTAACTGCCTGCTCGCCGGCAATCGGTGCCCTTGTCTGCGCCAGTCAAGTCTTGAGGCCTTGGCAGGTTCCGATGATGTATCGGAGCAGCTGCTCAATGATGGTACCGAGTACCGCGCTCGCCTGCGCCCTCTGAAGGTCGAGGGCGAGCCTCACGTCCTGCTGATGGTGCGTCCGATCGATGAGCAAGAGGCTGCAGAAGAGGACCTTGTCTACACCGACGTGCTGACGAGTGTGCGCAATCGCCGATATTACGAGGAAAAGCTCCGCAACGCCCGCATGAATGCCGGCGTTGCGGTGATCGACCTTGATGATTTTAGGGTCTTCAACGATACGTGTGGCCGCCATGCCGGCGACCTTGCGCTCGGTGCTGTGGCGACAGCCATACGCAGCGGAATTCGTTCGACTGACGAGCTTGTGCGCTATGGCTGCGACAAGTTTGTGGTTGTCATGCCCAATATTCCCTCCGATGACTTCACCCGTCGCCTGCATCAGGTGTCCGATGCCGTTCATGCCACGATTGTTCCGGGCCATGAGTACGTGAGCTTGACGGCATGTGTTGGTGGCGTTCGCATTCATGGCGAGACGGTTGATGAGGGCGTTGGCCGCGCTGTCCAGTTACTGAGCCGTGCTAAGGCAAAAGCCGGTACGGTCGTGACCGATGGCGATTTCATCGAGGCCTTCCAAAACGAAAAGCCTTTGGTGCTTATCATCGATGACTCCGAGATGAACCGAGCCATTCTCAACGAGATGCTCAAGGACGAGTATTGCATCCTCGAGGCTGATAACGGTCGTACGGCGCTCGATATGGTCGACCGCTATGGCGATGAGTTGTCGCTCGTGCTACTGGACATTGTCATGCCGGACGTGAGCGGCTTTGAGGTGCTGGCCGATCTGTCGCGCCGATCGGTTGTTGACAAACTACCTGTCATCATGATCTCGAGCGAAGATTCCGACGATGTGGTTCTGCGCGCGTACGAGCTGGGCGCCTCGGACTATATCAGCCGCCCGTTTGACTCCCGTGTCGTGCGCCGCCGTGTAAGCAACACCATCCGTCTGTACGCCAAACAGCGCCGCCTGACGAGCCTGCTGTCCCAGCAGTACAACGAGCGCGTCAAGAACAGTCGCATGCTCATCGACATCATGGCCGGTGTCATGGAACTTCGCAATGGCGAGAGCGGCAGGCACGTTACGAATATCGAAAAGCTGACCGAGCTGCTGCTTGGCTGTCTGGTCCAGCGTAGCGGCACGATCTCCCTCGACAATGAGGAACGCTCTACGATTGCCCTGGCTTCGGCGCTGCACGATATCGGCAAGATGTCGATTGACGATGCGATCCTCAACAAGCCCGGACGCCTTACGCCCGAGGAGTTCGAGATTATGAAGACGCATACCACGATGGGCGCCGACATGTTGCTTGAGCTGGGCCGCCATCACGTCGGCAATGCGCTTATGGAATATGCGTACCAGATTGCGCGTTGGCATCACGAGCGCTGGGACGGCAAGGGCTATCCCGATGGCCTTAAGGGCGACGAGATTCCCATTGCCGCGCAGGTGGTCTCGGTGGCCGACGTGTACGATGCGCTGACGAGCGTGCGCGTGTACAAGGACGCTATCCCGCACAAGGAGGCGATCCAGATGAACTTGGACGGTAAGTGCGGCACCTTTAACCCGCTGTTGCTCGACTGCCTGCTCGAGGTGCAAGAGCGTATTGCTGAGACATTGGCACGCCCCGCCGATGTTGTCGCGTTTCCCACGATTTAGTTTGACCAAAGGAGTTTTAATCCATGATTTCCATGCGTGAGGCGTATGAGAAGATCGGCGCTAATTATGATGACGCGTGCGCTCGGCTGATGGGCGAGGAAATGCTTGCCCGCTTTGCCCTCAAGTTTTTGGATGACGAGAGCATGGACAAGCTGGAGGCCGCCATGGCGGCAGGAGACGCCGAAGGTGCGTTTATGGCAGCGCACACGCTCAAGGGCGTGAGCCAGAACCTGGGATTCGATAATCTGTACGAGCCGGCGGTCGTGGTAACCGAAGCGCTGCGCGGCGCCGATGCCGTTGACGGCGCTCGCGAGGGAATGCATGCGCTGCAGCAGCAATATGCGGCTACGATGTCGGCTCTGCGCGAGGCGGGCGAGTAAGAGGTTGTGAGCCTTGGGCTGTGTGCCTGCCGCGTATAGGCAAAAGGGCGCCCCGCCGGACCATGTGGCCGGCGGGGCGCCCTTATCTGTTGTGCGGTTCGCGAGCTAGCGAGCCTGCTTGACCTTTGCCGCTGCCTCGACAAACGACTTCCACAGGTTAAAGTCGGTCTCGAGTGTCTGCCAGGTGTACTCGGGATGCCATTGCACGCCCAAGCAGAACGGCTGGCCCTCGACCTCGATGCACTCGGGAACGCCATCGGTTGCCTTGGCGACCAAGCGCGTGCTCTTACCCAGACGATCGACGCAGCAGTGATGTGCCGAGTTGGTCTGGATCAGCCTGTGCCCGCCAACCGCGCGCTCCAGCAGCGAGCCCGGCATGACCTCGACAGGGTGCACGGGGTCGTTGAGCACGTGGGTGTGGCGCCACTGCGTGCGGCCCTCGCGCGCACCCAGGCTCGGCACGTCCATGCACAGGGTGCCGCCGGTGGCGACGTTGAGCAGCTGCGTGCCGCGGCAGGTGGTAAAGAGCGGCTTCTTGGCGCGGAGTACCTCGTCGACCAGCTTAAGCTCAAAACTATCGCGGATCTCGCAGCAGAGGGTGGGGTCGTAGGGTCGATCATCGCCCCAGCGCTTGGGGTTGACGTCCGGGCCGCCGGGAATGGCGATGCCGTCGGCGATATCGACGTAATGACGGATAACCTCAATGTCCTCGGTGATGGACATCTGCAGCGGTAGGCCGCCGGCGGCAAGGATGGCATCGACAAAGACACTTGCGATTTCCTCGTTGGGGGAGAGCGTCTCGCTTAAAAACGGCTTTGCCTCTTCCCAGCGCGGTGCGACGAGGATGAGTGGGCGGTCGGCGGGGGCGACGTCGACGTGCGGGGTGTAGGACGATGAGGTGCGGGTTCCGATCATAGGTGTTGCTTTCGAATCTGAAGGTGACAGGGCGCATGAGAGACGTGGGACAACGCTTCCGATGGATTTGTCCCACGGGGTGGCTGGCTAGTGACCCTTGATGGAGTTGAGGAAGTCCTGGGCGCGCTTGGTCTGGGGGTGGTCGAAGAACTCGTCGGGCGTGCCGATCTCCACGATCTGGCCATCGGCCATAAACACGACGCGGTCGGCCACACGGCGGGCAAAGTTCATCTCGTGCGTGATGACGATCATCGTCATGCCCTGCTGGGCCAGACGAACCATGACCTCGAGCACCTCGTTGATCATCTCGGGGTCAAGGGCGCTCGTGGGCTCATCAAAGAGCATGGCCTTGGGCTGCATGGCGAGCGAGCGGGCGATGGCCACGCGCTGCTGCTGGCCGCCCGAAAGCTGTGCGGGCACCTTGTCGGCCTGCTCGGCCACACCTACGCGGCTCAGGAGGTCCATGGCGCGCTCGCGCGCCTCGTCTTTGGACACGCCCAGCACGTCGACCGGACCCAGCATGACGTTCTGCAGCACCGTCATGTGTGCAAACAGGTTGAACTGTTGAAACACCATGCCCAGCTCGGCACGCATGCGGGCAAGGTCTTTGCCTTCCTGTGGCAGGGGCTGACCCTCGATGAGGATCTCGCCCGAGTCGATGGTTTCCAATCGGTTGATGGTGCGGCACATGGTCGACTTGCCCGAACCCGAGGGGCCAATCACGACAACGACCTCGCCGCGGTCGACCGAGAGGTTAATGTCGTTGAGGACATGCAGATCGCCGTAGTGCTTATCGACATGCTTGAGCTCGATCAGCGGCTGGTTGCCGGAAGCGGAAGTGCTCTGTGCCATAATGCTCGGCTCCTTATTCCTAGAAATCGTAAATCGTTAGCGGATGATGGTTGCGCCGGTCTTGTGCGAAACATAGATGGCGGCCTTATTAATCGCGACGTTGATGAGGATGTAGATGACCGCGATCACCAGGTAGACCGACACGAGCGCGTCGTAGTTGGTAATGAGTACGCGGGCGTTTTGCATGAGGTCGGGGTAGCTCACCACGTAGGCGACGGTGGTGTCCTTGACCACGACCACGAGCTGCGAGATCAACGACGGGATAATAAAGCGAATCGCCTGGGGCAGCACGATTTTAAAGGTGATTTTGGCTTTGGAGAGGCCGAGTGCCTGGGCTGCCTCGACCTGGCCGCGCGGTACGGCGTTGACGCCGGCGCGGAAGATCTCGGCCAGCACGCCGGCAGCGGCGAGTGCGACGGGCAGCGTGAGCATCCAAAACGATGGCAGCGCGATCTTGTACTGGGGCAGCACCAAAAAGAAGAAGTAGATGAACAGCAGGCTCGGCACGCCGCGGAAGAAATCGGTGAGCACGCGGCAGACCAGCTGCAGCGGCTTAATATCGCTCGTGCGGCCGAGCATAAGGGCTAAGCCCAACACCAGCGCGATGGCGCCAGCGGTGAGTGCGACTTTAACGGTGCCCTCAAAGCCGGCAAGCAAGAACTTCCAGGTGGTGAGGTGCGTAAAGAAATACCAATAGTGGACCGAAAGCTGGCCGGTCACATAGAAGCGCTGCAGCACCAGGGCGACGAGCGCAGCCACGGCGACGAGCGAGATGGCGGTGCCGATGCGAATCTTGGCGCGCATCTTGGGGCCGGGAGCCTCGTAGAGCGCATCGCGCATGGTGAGTGCAGGGGAGGAATGCTTGCTCATCGGAGGATCCTCACCTTCTTATCGATATAGTTGCCAATGTGGCTCACCGCAAAGGCCGTGCCCAGGTAGCCGAGCGCCGAGATAAAGAACGCGGCGACGCCGCCAAGTGAGCGCGTGTTGATATAGCTCACCACGCCGGTAAGCTCTTGCGGCTTAAGCGGCACCTGGCTGCCCAAGGCGGTAGTGAGCATGACGGCGATAAAGAGGTTGGTCATGGGCAGCACGCTCGAGCGCAGCGCCTGCGGGATCACGATCTTGGCGAGGATACGGTTAAAGCTCATGCCGAGCGAACGTGCAGCTTCCACTTGGCCGACGCCGACGGTGTTGATGCCGCTCATAAAGTTCTCGGAACCAAAGGCCGAGCCCAAAAGGACTGTGGCGACGATAACGCAGGTGCGGTAGGGCAGGACGACCTTGAGCGGTGGCAGCGCATAGACGACGATGATGAGCAGTGCGATGCCGGGGATGTTACGGAAGACCTGGACATACAGGTCGCCAAAGACGCGCAGCGGCTTGAGCGGCGACACGCGCATCACGGTGACGGCGACGGCCAGCACCATGGCGATGGCAAACGACTCAAGCGTCATGCCCCAGGTTGCTAGCAGCGCGTCGATATAGTTCTGGCCATAGAGTGACCAGAGTTCGGAGAGACTCATGCGGACCTCCCGCCGGTAAGGAAAGGGGCTCCCGCGTGTACGGAAGCCCCGACAACTCAGTGAGGAAACAGTTTAGCGCAATAAAGCGCATCGTGCGTTTCCGTATGGTTTCGCAACGGCCGTTACCAGGCTCCTTGATTATCGACTTTATCCGAACACCTCCCACATTCATCCGCACATGTGCGGATGAATGTGGGAACCCGATACCCTGAGGGCCGGATCGGCCGGCCCCGGGAGATCGGAGGACGGCATGTCCGGAAAGAAGAAAAGGGGCTCCGCGAGGGCGGTCCCGAGGTCCTACGGAAGGCTCACGAGGCACGAGCGGGACACGGTCCAGAGGATGCTGGAGCG
>UQXP01000073.1 GCA_900545055.1 uncultured Collinsella sp. | reverse complement strand
CGTCCCAAATGAACTGCTTCTAAGTTGCGGTGGAATAGGGATTGATTGGCGGCTAATAAGCCAAAAACAGTCCCTATTCCACCGCAAGTGGTAAAGGTGCCCCTAGTGGATGGGCTGGTAGCGGGGGCAGTAGCTGATGGCGATGGCGTCGATGCCTACATGGGTGGCGATGGTGCAGCCGATGGGGCCGGTGCCGGCGTCTACGTAGTCCTGGCCTGCGAGCGCCTCGTCGACAAGCTCCTGCTCCTCGGCGGCACCGGTCGTGAGCACGCGCACGCTGGAGCCCGGATGCTCGGCCAAAAACGCGAGGCAGTCTGCCATGGTGTTGGCGACGATGCGCTTGGCGCCGCGGCCCTTCTTGATGGCCTTGATCTCGCCCGACTGCCACTCCGGCGAAACGGCCAGGCGAATATTGAGCATCTGCGTGAGCTGGCCGGCGAGCTTGGGCGCGCGGCCGTTCTTAACGAGGTTCTCGAGCGTGCGGGGAATCAGCAGCAGGTGCGCGTCGGGCAGGGTCGCGCGGATCTGTGCCTCGGTCTCGTCCAGGCTGCGGCCGTCCTCGCGCATGGCGAGCGCGTACTCCACCAGCAGGCCTTCGGCACCCGAGCCGGTGCGCGAATCGATGCAGCGCACGTCGAGCTCGTGGGTCTCGGCGACCAGGCATGCATTGGAATAGCAGGCGGACCACTCGCTGCACAGCGAGATAAAGATCGCGTTGTCGTGGCCATCGGCGCGCACGCGGTCAAACAGCGCCTTGAACTCGCCGGCACTCGGCTGCGAGGTATGCGGCAGCTGCTCGGAGCCGGCCATGCGGGCGACGTACTCCTGGGCGGTGATCTGTACCTGGTCGAGCAGGTCCTCGCCTTCGATAATCACATGCAGCGGAATGACGTAAATGCCGAGCTCTTGGGCGCGGGCGGGGGAGATGTCCGACGTGGAGTCGGTTATGATGGCAAAAGACATAATTGCACCTTTCGTTGGGGCGCGGCAGCGCCGCCTTCTGAGAGCAAAGTGCGACAAGTATAGTGGAGTCGTTCCACATTTTTAGGTTCAATTGTTGAATAGTCAACAGTTTGAAGTGTCGGTGTGGAAATCGTCAACTGGGGAAGAGGAATGTCGATGGAGGCGTTGGAGATAGGCAAACGGCCGGTCGTGCTGTTTGATTTCGATGGCACGGTGGCAGATACGGGCCGGGCGGTGATGACCTCGACGCGCAAGACGTTGGCCGCGCGCGGGTTTTCCGAGGCGCAGATGGGTGACCTGCGCCGCATGATCGGGCCGCCCCTGTGGAAGAGCTTTCACGACTTTTATGGCTTCTCCCGCGAGGAGTCGCTTGTGGTGGCTGACGAGTACCGTGCCTTTTTTGATGAGCTGGGACCGGAAGAGTACCCCGTGTTCGATGGGATCCCCGAGCTGCTGGATGGGTTGGTCGCCCAAGGCAAGCGTATGGCCGTGGCGACGTCGCGCATGGAGGCAAAGTGTATCGACATGGTGGGCGAGCTGGGGCTTTCGCAGTTTGAGGCGGTGGTTGGCATGAATCCGCCGCAGGGGCGCGAGACCAAGGCCGATTCGGTCCGCGATGCCTTGGCAGAGCTCGGTGCGACGGCGGGCGATGCCGTGATGATTGGCGACCGCTTTAACGACGTCGAGGGCGCGCACGCGATGGGCGTGCCGTGCATTGGCATCTATTCGGGTGCGGCGGCGCCGGGGGAGCACGAGGCTGCGGGCGCCGATGCGGTGGTGCACTCGGTGGCCGAGCTTGCTAAACTTTTCGCTATCTAATGACGTAATGTGAGGGGCGGGCACGCTTGCCGCTCATTGGTAAGGAGGTCGTTCATGAATCAGATGGAGCAGAGCGTTGCCGAGTATGTCGACGAGGTCTGGGAGGATGTCGTTGCCGATATCGAACAACTGGTGAGCTATCCGTCCGTGGCCGTTGCTGCCGATGCGGAGCCCGGTGCGCCGTTTGGCCGCCCGGTCCGTGACGCGCTCGATTGCGCGCTCGGCATTGCGCAAAAGCTCGGCTATCAGACGAGCGACGACGGGGGCTATGTGGGAATCGCCGATATCCCGGGTCGCGGCGACAAGCAGCTCGCGACTATCTGCCACGTGGACGTGGTTCCCGCCGGCCCTGGCTGGAACACCGACCCGTTTGCGATGGAGCGCCGCGAGGGCTGGCTGCTCGGTCGCGGCGTGATCGACGACAAGGGTCCGGCGGTGCTGTCGCTCTACGCCGGCGCTTATCTGCTCAAGCACGGCATTACCCCGCGCTATGCTTTCCGCGCGCTGCTGGGCTGCGATGAGGAAGTGGGCATGTCCGACGTTCACCATTATCTGGAGAACCACGCAGACCCCGACTTTTTGTTTACGCCCGATGCCGAGTTCCCGGTCTGCAATGCCGAGAAGGGCCAGTTTGGGGCGACGTTCGTGAGCTCCAAGATCGACGGCGGGCGCATCGTGTCGTGGAGCGGCGCCGAGGCGAGCAATGCCATTCCGTCGCAGTCCATCTGCGAGCTCGCGATTGCCGCCGATGAGCTGCCGGCGCCGGTCGAGAACGCCGACCGCCTCGAGATCACGACACTCGATAACGGGCATGCGCAGATTTTTGCCCACGGCATTGGCGGTCATGCCTCGATGCCTGAGGGCACTATCAACGCTGTCGGCCTGATCGTGGCGTATCTGCGCGAGGCCGAGGACGCGTTTGGCGCCCGTGACAAGCGCCTGTTGACGCCCGCCGAGCACGAGTTTGTCAAGTTTTTGGCCTTTGTGCATGCGGACGCCTATGGCCGCGGCCTGGGTATCGATGCGACGAGTCCGGCGTTTGGCCCGCTTACCTGCAACGCTGGCGTCATCCGCGTGACGGATGGCCATATCGAGCAGGTCATCGACGTGCGCTTCCCCGATAGCACCAGTGCCGATACCATCCGCGAGCAGCTCGAGCCGCTTGTCGGCCGCTTTGGCGTGACGTGCCAGCTGGGTCGCGCGAAGGTGCCGTTCTCGGTATCTGCCGATGATCTGGCCGTGAAGGCGCTGATTGACACCTATAACGAGTTCACCGGCAAGCATGCTGAACCCTTTGCCATGGGCGGCGGCACGTACGCGCGCAACTTTGCCCGCGCCGTCTCGTTTGGCCCCGAGGAGACCGGCCTGGAGCTGCCCGCATGGGGCGGCCAGATGCACGGTCCCAACGAGTGCGCCAACGAAGAGCAGCTCAAGCAAGCACTCAAGATCTATATTGTTGCGATCCTCCGTTTGAATGAATTAGAGCTTTAAGGTTTCGCGGTTTCCCAATCTAAGTTGCGGTGGAATAGTTCCTAGAATGGGCCATTTGATGGCCAAGCAGGAACTGTTTCACCGCAACTTTGTTTTTATTGGTGTAAAAGGTGCGCCATGCTCGGCGCTGGATTGTTATCCGTTTGTAAAGGCTGGGCAGAGCTTGCGGTAAGGGTCTATCAAATGACCGTAAGAAACCGCAGATAACGCGGCCGTCGCCCGGTCGGGGTCGTATCTTTCCAAACAGCAAAGCGGGCAGGGTGCCCGCGAGTCGCATGTATGAAAGGAAGATCATGCTCGATCAGGCTTATTCTCGTCGTCAGTTCCTCGGCCTCGCTGGCGGTCTTGCCAGCATCGTCGGTCTCGGTCTCGTTGGTTGCGGCGGCTCAGGTGCCTCCGGTGCCGCCGACAAGGGTAGCGCCGCTGCTGCCGAGTCCGTCTCCGGTGAGGTGACCTACGACGGCGCTTCCTCGTTCCAGGCTCTCGTCGAGGCTGCTGCCGAGAAGTTCATGGACGCCAACCCCGATGTCTCCATCTCCGGTTCGGGCAACGGTTCGGGTAAGGGCCTGACCGCCGTTGCCGCCGGCACCGTCACCATCGGTAACTCCGACGTCTTTGCCGAGACCAAGCTCGAGGCCGACCAGGTCAAGAACCTCGTCGACCACGAGGTCGCCGTAGTGGGCATGGGCCCCGTCGTCTCCAAGAACGTCAAGGTCGACGACCTGTCCCTCGAGCAGCTCAAGGGCATCTTCTCTGGCCAGATCACCAACTGGAAGGAGGTCGGCGGCGACGATGCCACCATCGTCGTCCTCAACCGCAAGGCCGGCTCCGGCACCCGCGCCACCTTCGAGGCCGCCGTCTTTGGCGACGAGGCCGTCGACTTTAAGGGCGACGCCGAGCTCGACAAGTCCGGCGACGTCCAGACTCAGATGGGCAGCACCGATAACGCCATCTCCTACCTCGACTTCTCGCACTTCGATGACTCCAAGTTCAACGCCATCAAGGTCGAGGGCGTCGAGCCCAAGAGCAAGAATGTCACTGATGACTCCTTCAAGATCTGGGCTACCGAGCACATGTACTGCTCCAAGGACGCCGACGAGGCCACCAAGGCCTTCCTGGAGTTCATGCTTTCCGACGACGTCCAGGGCAAGCTCGTCGAGGAGCAGGGCTTCATCCCCGTCTCTGCCATGAAGGTCGTCAAGGACGCCAGCGGCAAGGTCTCTGCTAAATAAGTAATCGCCCCGGAAAGGTTTGCAATGGCAAAACAGCTGCCAAAGCGCGACCTTGAGAACGTGGGCCTGGGCGTCACGGGCGCGTGCGTAGCGCTCGTGACGCTTGTCGTTGCCGCGCTCATCTTTATGGTCGCCCAAAAGGGCCTCTCGGCTTTTGTCAAGGACGGCGTCTCGGTCGTCGAGTTTTTCACCGGCACCAAGTGGGACCTGGCCAACACAGCCGAAAACGGCCTGCCCTATACCGGCGCCCTGCCCCTGATCGTCACCTCGTTTGCGGTCATGGTGCTCTCCACGCTTATCGCGCTGCCCATCGCCATCGGCTCTGCCATCTTTGCGGTCGAGATTAGCCCTAAGTTTGGCTCTAAGATCTTTCAGCCGCTCATTGAGCTTTTGACCGGCATCCCCTCGGTCGTCTTTGGCCTGATCGGTTTTCACGTGGTCGTCGGTCTTATGAAGAGCGTTTTCCACGTGAGCACGGGCCTGGGCATCTTGCCCGGCGCCATCGTGCTGGCGGTCATGATTCTGCCGACGATGACCACGCTTTCGGTCGATGGCCTGCGCGCCGTGCCCGACGGCTACCGCCAGGGCTCGCTCGCGCTGGGCTACACCCGCTGGCAGACCATCTGGCACGTGGTGCTCAAGTCCGCCATGCCGTCGCTCATGACCGCGGTTATCTTGGGCATGACCCGCGCCTTTGGCGAGACGCTCGCCGTGCGCATGGTCATCGGCGGCATCGAGGCCATGCCGACGTCGCTGCTGTCGCCGGCTTCGACCATCACCACCACGCTCACCACGTCCATGGCGGTCTATGCCGAGGGCTCGGCCCAAGACGATGTTCTGTGGGCGCTCGGCCTGCTGCTGATGGGCATGAGTCTCATCTTCATCCTGATCATCCACCTTATCGGCCGCAAGGGGGCGAAGGCTCGTGGCTAGCACGCGTATCCACATCGACGAGGCGAGGCTCGGGCGTGTCCAAAAGCAGGACCGCTTCGCCACGGGCGTGTTGACGGCGATCGTCGCCATCGTCATGCTCATCGTCGTCTCCATGGTGGCCTATATCCTGTTCGAGGGCATCTCGACGCTGTTCCAGCCGGGCTTTCTCACGGAGCCGTCGCGCGCCAACGGAACGCAGGGCGGCGTGCTCTACCAGCTGTTCGACTCGTTCTACCTGCTGCTGATCACCCTGATCATCTCGGTGCCCATCAGCCTGGGCGGAGCGGTCTTTTTGGTTGAGTACGCGCCGGACGGACCCATCCGCGACATCGCCTCCACCGCCATCGAGACGTTGTCCTCGCTGCCTTCCATCGTCGTCGGCATGTTCGGTTTTCTGGTGTTCTCGGTGCAGCTGGGCTGGAAGTACTCCATCATCTCCGGCGCCGTCGCGCTCACCATGTTCAACATCCCCATCCTGGTGCGCGTGATCCAGCAGGCGCTCGAGGACGTGCCGC
>UQXP01000072.1 GCA_900545055.1 uncultured Collinsella sp. | reverse complement strand
TAGCCGCCCTCGGGAGCCATCTTCTCGTAGGTCGCGCCCACAAAGTTGGGGCACAGGCTAATGCACTCGTTCCAGATCTGCTCGGTGTTGTCGTAGTGCATGGGGTAGCCCATGCGCGTGGACAGGTCGGCAAAGATCTCCCAGTCGTGACGGCACTCGCCCTTGGGCGGAACAGCCGCGTCAAAGTGCTGGAAGCTACGGTCGGATGCGGTAAAGACACCCTCGTGCTCGCCCCAAGAGGTAGCGGGCAGGATAACGTCGGCGAGCATGGTCGTCTGCGTCATAAAGATGTCCTGGCAAATGAACAGATCCAGCTCGGAGAGCGTCTTGCGCATACCGGCCGAATCGGGCTCGGTCTGCACCGGGTCCTCGCCGTAGTTGTAGAAGCAGTGCACCTTGCCCTCGTCGACCAGGTGACCCAGGTCGGTGAGCTTGTAGCCCTCCTCGAGAGGCAGCTTCTCCTCGGGCACGCCCCAGGCCTTGGCGAACTTGGCGCGCGCGGCCGGGTCGGTGACCTTTTGATAGCCAGGGTACAGGTTGGGCAGCATGCCCATATCGCAGGAGCCCTGGACATTGTTCTGGCCACGCACGGGCGCGAGGCCGGAGTTGGGTTTGCCGATCTGGCCGGCAACGCAGGCGATGGAGGCGATGGTGTGCACCGTCTTCAGGTTCTGCTTCTGCTGGCATACGCCCATACCCCAGCCAATGATGGCAGAAGGCTTCGCCGTGGCGTACATCTCGGCAGCTTGGTGGATCAGCGCGGGCTCGACACCCGTGATGTCCTGTACGGATTCGGGAGTGTAGTTCTTGATGGTCTCCCACCACTCGTCAAAGCCGTTCGTGTGCTCGGCGACGAATTCCTTGTCGTAGAGGCCATCGTTGACCAGACAGTTGGCAAAGGCGTTGAGGAACGCAACGTTGCAACCGTTCTTGATCGGAAGGTAGAGATCGGCGATACGCGCGGTTTCGATATGGCGCGGGTCGGCGACGATGATCTTGCAACCCTTTTCTTTGGCTCGCACGATACGCCTTGCGACGATGGGGTGCGAATCGGCAGGGTTATAGCCGAAGAGGAAAATGCAGCCCGCATCCTCCATACCGGGGATGGAGCATGACATGCAACCTGAACCAACCGTGTCCATCAGACCGAGGACAGTAGGGCCGTGTCAAGTACGGGCGCAGTTGTCTACGCTGTGGGTGCCGATGCACGCACGCGTAAACTTCTGCATGACGTAGTTCGCCTCATTGCCGCCGCCTCGCGAAGAGCCGGTGGTCATGACAGCGTTAGGACCATATTCGTCAATTATGGCCTGCATCTTAGATGCGGTGAAATCCAGTGCCTCGTCCCAGCTTACGCGCTCAAGATCCGCGCCTTTGGTGCGGCGGATCATCGGGTGCAGCACGCGAGGAGTCAAGATCTTGGTGTCGTTGATGAAGTCGTAGCCGCTCATGCCTTTAAGGCACAGCTCGCCCTGATTGGTGATGCCGTTGAGCGGTTCGGTACCCACAACCTGGCCGTTTTGGACCAGGAGGTTAAACTGGCAACCGGCGCCGCAATACGGGCAGATCACTTTATGCTTCTCCATGACACCCTCCTTCCTTTCTCTGCTACCGATTATTCGGTACTTGTTTGACAATCGTTGGGGTTGTCGCCTCGACGTTTACGCCTCGTTTGCGATCGTGGCGCGGGCACGCTCGGCGGTAAGTTCCGCCAGACGCTTATCGTCCACCAAGGTGAGGCCCTTGGTCGGGCATGCCTCGGCACACGCCGGACCGCCGGGACGATCGACGCACAGGTCGCACTTGAGCACAAAGCTCTTGGTCTGCGAACCCACGCAAATATCGCCCATCAAGACGGGGACCTGCGTGGTCGCCACGCTCACGGCACCAAAGGGGCATGCCATGACGCAGCTCTTGCAACCGATGCAGTTGTCTTCGTTGACGCCGATGCGATGGTTCTTTGGATCAAAGAACAAGGCGCCCGTGGGGCAGGCCTTGGCGCACGGAGCATCCTCGCAGTGATGGCAGGCCACCGGTGCGGAGATCTCGTACGTACGCGTCACACGCAAGCGCGGCGCCGCGATGTTGCCGGGGATGTCATGCGCCTCGATGCAGGCCGCCATACAGGTTTGGCACCCGATGCACCGTGAAGAATCGGCGACGACTCGTTTATTGCCCATATTGTTCACTCCCTCCTGAATCCCTAGCCGAAGGGATCCTGCCGACGTTGTCCCAGACCGCCCGTGATCTGGCATCGACGCATCGTTTGCTCGCGGCGAAACGGGCAATCGATAAAATCCCTCCAACGGTATACAGGTTGAATATACGCAGTTGCTGGGGGCATACTTATGTGTAAGCCTTGCAATACGGGTGTAATGCAGAGGTTTGAGCAGCTCAGGATTATTCTTTGTTGCGCATAAAGCTATGTGTATTACACATGTAACAGATAGGGTTTTGTCGCACTCCTATTATTTTTTTGTATTACTATTGTGGTAATTTTCGCACGGATTAACTTGAGCGAAATAAAGTGTTGCCCATGCAGTTGGCGCAGGTAAGGTTCAGACACCAAAACCAAGCGCGAGATTGCTAAACATCCGGTCGTTTGCCTAGACGGCTCGCTGTTTCGAGGATTGTTTCTCCGTGTTTTGTCATCATATGGGGGAGGCCAACGATGGCATCGACTCAAAAACGAGCCATCCTACAAGTTCGCATTCGCGAAGAGGATAAACAGCACGCCGAGCGCCTCTATGATGCCATGGGGACGTCGCTTGCCGAGGCCGTGCGCCTCTTTGTCTCGCAGAGCATTTTGATGCGCAAGCTCCCCTTTCAGCCAGTTGCCGTGCGATCGAAGGATGGCGCCGCGGCATATGGCCTACTCAAAAAATATGGAGACCCCAATCGTCGTACCGAAGAGCGCAACGCCTGGATTGAATACCTCGCGGCAGAGAGTGACGGCTTAATCTTGGACCCCGAGGAAGTTGGCATCCATGAGTAGCACCATCATCGACGAAACCGTCATTCTGCGTTACCTGCTCGACGACGAGATTCTGTCGCCCCGCGCCGCCAAGGTCATCGCCACGCGCACTGCCCGTGTCTACCCCGAGATCATCACGCGCGTCGTCGTCACGCTGCGCGAAGTCTATAAGGTCCCCCGCACAGAGATTGCGGCTGCCATGGCTAGACTGCTCGATGACGTGATGGTCGACGAGCCCACCGTTGTCGCCCTTGCCGTCAAACTCTTTGGCAAGACCCATATGGACTTTACCGACTGCCTCCTCGCAGCCCGAACCGCCATCTACAACGATGATGTCGTGAGCTTTGGCAAGCCCATCATCCAAGGCATGATCGATTACCGCCGCAAGCGCCAAACCGCAGTCGAAGCCCGCAGCCGAAGCACCGACTCCACCATCGACAAGCTCCGCCAACGCCCCCGCAGCTAACCGACAAACAGCGGCACCGCCCCGTCCCTCAACCCCATCCCCTCCTAAGTTGCGGTGAAATAGTTCCTATTTTTTGCCTTCTGACGGCCATTTAGGAACTATTTCACCGCAACTTTTTGTAAGGGCAGATTTCAACACCGCTGAAAGGCCCCTGACAACCGTTTACCGATATCTTTTGGTCGGGTCTAACCTTCTGAGCTGCGGCGTCAAGCTTTTGGTCAGCTCATGGCAAGGTTCAGCGAAATCAATATGCGATAGCGTGGTATCGTTCGCTCATCCTCGAGACATGGGGTCGCTAATGGGTAAGGCCGATCACTGTTCCAAATCTCAGACAAGGCTTTTCTTCTCGGTATTCGAGGCCCATCATGACGGACGCTTGTTTATTGCCACCGAAAAATGGGACGAACGTTGTGCCTACTCGCTCATGCAAAAGCAAATGATCGTTCGACTCTATAACCACGTCTATGCCGACCCTGCATACTGGAATGACCTTGGTATAGAAGACCGCATTTTTCAGCTGGCATCCGCCATTGCGGTCGTTGAACCCGAAGCGGTATTTTGTGGGGCGACCGCGGCTCTGCTCTATGGTATCGGTTCGGCACACACACTTCTCGATAAGGTACAAGTTCTGTTGCCGCGAGCCACCAGGCGCGATACGTACGAATTCGTTGAGTATCGTCGCTGGCGGGCGGGCGAAGTGTGGCAGCTCGGTCCGTTTACGTTGACAGATCCGTACCGCACGGTGGTCGATATCGCCCGAACGAGCGCTTTTCGATATGCGCTGGGCTATGTCGATGGCCTGGCTCGTGAGTATGATGTCGAGCGCGAAGAGTTGCGCGCGTATGCACAGGCCAATTGCCGTGGGCTGCACGGCATCGCACGTGCGTTTGACGTTTTTGAGCACATGGACGGCAGGTCAGACAACGGCGGTGAATCTGAGGCAAGGGCAGCGATGATCCTCGCTGGAGTAGCCACTCCCGAACTTCAGGTTGAAATCACTCGACCGGGAAACGCCGGCTATTATTTGGCAGATTACGGCTGGCAGATGCCAAACGGCTCTTGGATGCTGGCTGAGCTGCATGGACTAGGCAAGTTTGAGGACGAGTCCCAAAATGATCCGGAACATACTGCGGCAAAAACCTATCGAGCTGCCCTCATGCGCGACGCGAACCTGCGTGCCATGGGCCACAACGTCATTCATTTCAAACTCTCAGACACCTACGATGTCAAAGCGTTCGGCTCCATGATGCGCGGCTACAGTATACCAACTACAAAACCCTACGCAGACTCCTGACCGGCTGCCCTCATCTTCTCGACAACAGAACCCATCATCGACCCAACCCGCTCGGCCTCAATAAGTTGCGGTGAAATAGTTCCTAGATAACAGCTTTTGCGGCTTATCCAGGAACTATTTCACCGCAACTTAGAAGGGGATGTGGGGTCCCCGGCACGCTTATGAAAACGGCTCTGACACCAAAAGGAGCCAAAGCCGTTAAAACTATCCTATGGAGCGGGCGACGGGAATCGAACCCGCGTCATCAGCTTGGAAGGCTGGGGTTCTACCATTGAACTACGCCCGCAAGATATGGTCGGGACGACAGGATTTGAACCTGCGACATCCTGCTCCCAAAGCAGGCGCGCTACCAAACTGCGCCACGTCCCGAAGGTGTTGAGCAGCTAAGGTCTAAACCTTGCGTGTCCCAAAGCGAAGGAAATTATAGGGGAGACTCCCCGCCTGTGCAAGCGCAGAAACCCTAGCTCCTCGAATGTGCGACAAAACGACTATGGAGCAGGCCGATCACAAATGCCACCACGGCAACCGGCGCCCACGCGGCACCGATATCCGCCAACGGCAGCGCATCAAACGGCAGCCACGTGCCCCCAAAGAACGCATCGCGGACCGAGGTGATCACGCTCTGCACGGCAACCACACCGCCAACCCAGACCCACACCTGCGGATGAGCGTCGCAAAAGCCGTGTACCAAACCCATGAGAACCAGCACGATAGCAACGGGATACAAGGCGTTGAGCATGGGCACCGAGAACATAAGGATCACGTCGAGGCCCACATTGGAGAGCACGCACGAAAACGCTGCGAACACAAAGGCGAGAACCGCAAAGGGACGGCGCATGGCCTCCTCGGAGGCCTCCACTCCCCCTTCAACCACGTACGTCTCGCAGAAGTAACGCGAGCAGCAGCTAATAAGACCGATGCACACGTTCATGCAGGCAAGGAAAAAGATCGCAAAGACCACGACCGTGCCGGCAAGCCCAAAATGCATGGAGGCCGAACGGGCGAGGATGGCGGCGCCGTTGGTAGCGTCGGGCATCACGGTGCCGAGCTGCATACCGGCAAGGCCCAAGCCGCAGTAGATGATGGCCATGAGCACGCCGGCGATCACACCGGAACGCGAAATCTCGAAGGCCACGCGCTTGTCATCGGTAACACCCAACTCGTGGATGGTCTCGGCGATGATGATGCCGAAGGCGAGCGACGCGAGCAGGTCCATGGTCTGATAGCCAGTCAGAAAGCCCTGCACGGCGGCGCCTGCATCGTAAGGAGCCTGAGGCGCGGCAGCCGGTCCCAGTGGCGAGATCACGGCAGCACCCACGACCAGCACAATGAGCGCAATGAGCGCGGGGCCCGTAATGCGGCCGAGCACGCGTGTGATGACACCCGGGCGCAGCGTGAGCGCAAACGCGACGACAAAGAAGCCAACGGCAAACACCAGGCGAGCCGT
>UQXP01000071.1 GCA_900545055.1 uncultured Collinsella sp. | reverse complement strand
ACCCTGGCAATCGATGATTTGGCCCGTGCCGCCGGCACGCAGGCCGTGGAGGAGTAGACCATGAATCCCATTACCATGAAGCTCGTCGTCGATGATCTGATTCTGCAGGCTCTGCGCGAGGACATTACCTTTGAGGACGTGAGCACGGCGAGCGTGTGCCCCACGGCGCGTCCCGCCACGGTGGAGCTTATCGCCAAGGCCGATGGCATCATCGCGGGCCTGGATGTGTTCGCCCGCACCTTTGAGCTGCTGGATTCGCAGAGCTCGGTGCTGCTCGACGTTGCCGATGGTGACGAGGTGCATGCCGGCGACCATGTGGGTCAGGTGCGCGGCGATGCGCGTGTGCTGCTTTCGGGTGAGCGCGTGGCGCTCAACTACCTGCAGCGCATGAGCGGTATCGCTACCTATACGCACCAGATGGCTGCGGCGCTCGAGGGCACCAAGACCGTGCTCGTCGACACGCGCAAGACCACGCCGGGCATGCGCGTGTTTGAGAAGGCGGCGGTCGAGATCGGCGGCGGCAGCAACCACCGCTACAACCTGTCGACGGCCGTCATGCTCAAGGACAACCACATCGATGCCGCCGGTGGCGTGACGCGTGCGATCGAGATGGCGCGCGCCCATGCATCGTTTACCACGACGGTCGAGATCGAGTGCGAGAACCTGGACATGGTGCGCGAGGCCGTGGAGGCCGGAGCCGATATCATCATGTTCGATAACATGACCCACGACGATATGGCTGCCGCGATTGAGCTTATCGCCGGCCGTGCCAAGACCGAGTGCTCGGGCAACGTGGATGCCAGCAATATCCGCGTGCTTGCCGACCTGGGCGTTGACTTTATTAGCTCGGGGGCGTTGACGCATTCTGCGCCGATTCTCGACCTCTCGCTTAAGCACCTGCGTCTGCTGGACGGTAAATAATGGACGCCCGCGAGCGTCGCCGTGCCATCATGGCCGTGCTCGAGGGAGCCAAAGACCCCGTCTCCGGCAGCGCACTTGCTCGCGAGGTTGGCGTGAGCCGTCAGGTCGTGGTTCAGGATATTGCTCTGTTGCGCGCCGATGGGCACGATGTCGTGGCGACCAACCGTGGTTATGTGCTGCAGGAGGCCCCCAGCAGCCCCGCCGTGCCCACGCGCTTGGTCAAGGTTCGCCACGGCGTGGAGCAGGCAGGCGATGAACTCACGAGTATCGTCGACGCCGGAGGCGCCGTGCTCAACGTGATCGTCAATCACCGCGTGTACGGTAAGATCACGGCCGACCTGGACATCCGCAATCGTCGCGATGTTGAGCGCTACCTGCACGATATCGAGAGCGGCAAGAGTTTTCCGCTGCTGACGGTGACAAGCGGCTATCACTTCCACCGCATCGCGGCGGAAGACGAGCAGACCCTTGACGAGATCGAGGCCATGCTCAAGGAAAAGGGCTATCTGGCAGACCTGATGCCCTACGAGGACGATCTGTCGTAGCCGACGCTGCAAACGCCCCTAAGCGGCAATCTGACGTTCAATCGTCGGTCGCGTACCAAAGTACGCTTCCCTCCTCTTTCACGTCACCTTGCTCGCTTATGGGCGTTTTCGCTGACTTATGCTCAACCTGCGGCGTTGCTATAGTGGCTGCTGCTATAAGCAAAAGGAGGCCTCCGCGGCGATGCGGAGGCCTCCTTTTTGTGCACGGTGTACTTTTGAGTGTGCAAGTGGGGAGTTGTTACTCCTCGACGATCTCGGTGATCGCGCCAGCGGGGCAAGCGTCCTGGCAAGCGCCACAGGCGACGCAGGAATCCTCGTCAGCGACGGTAGCGACGTCCTGGAGCTCCAGAACGCCAGCGGGGCAGGTGTCGACGCAAACGCCACAAGCGATGCACTCGTCGGCATCAATTACGGGATGAGCCATGGTAGTTTCCTCTCTGTTGACCGACGCTACAGACGATGCGCGCCGGTTTGATTCGGGCAAAAACATACCACGGGAGCGACCGTTTGCAATACCCTCTGGCCGGCATCTTCATACCGTTCGCCGAGTATGCCAAGGTTTACTAAAAAACGCGCAGGTGGGGCCGTTGAGCTGCGCAAATGTTAGCTAAAGGTGACTCGTAATATTGAGCGATTGAGCGAGCTTTTGGAAAGCGTGTCCCGGAATCGACGCTCAAAACGGATCACGCCTTCCTCACGGTCGCCCAAGACCACTCCGTGCGGCTCCGAACCCAAACCTCAGCCATCTCTACATAGATCTCGATAGATTTGCCGAGAACTCAATCAGCGCATCTACCTGCGCATTTAAGAACCTAAACTCTCAGCAATAAGAAATCTTATATGAATTGACTTAGATTTTGTATATTCCGGCCCATAAGGGGATACACTACATCCTGAAAGACAAGCCGAAACACCGCTCGGCAGACCGCCGAGTCGGTGCAAACGCACAAGAGAGAGGGAATTTCTAATGGGCAAGATTCTTGGTATCGACCTTGGTACTACTAACTCCGCAATGGCCGTTCTCGAGGGTGGTTCTCCGACCATTATCGTGAACGCCGAGGGCGATCGCACCACCCCGTCCGTCGTGGGCTTCCGTGCCGACGGCGACCGCGTCGTGGGTAAGGCCGCTAAGAACCAGGCTGTCACCAACCCCAAGAACACCGTGTTCTCCATCAAGCGCTTCATGGGCCGCAAGTACTCCGAGTGCACCTCCGAGATCAAGACCGTGCCGTATGAGGTCAAGGAGGGCCAGGGTGGCCGTGCCGTCGTCGATATCGAGGGCAAGGATTACACCGCCGAGCAGGTGAGCGCCATGACGCTCGCAAAGATGAAGGCTGACGCCGAGAAGTATCTGGGCGAGACCGTCACCGACGCCGTCATCACCGTCCCGGCCTACTTCAACGACGCCCAGCGCCAGGCCACCAAGGACGCCGGTAAGATCGCCGGCCTCAACGTTAAGCGTATCGTCAACGAGCCGACCGCTGCTGCCCTGGCCTATGGCCTGGACAAGCAGGGCACCGACCAGCGCATCCTGGTCTTCGACCTGGGTGGCGGCACCTTCGACGTCTCCATCCTCGACCTCGCCGACGGCGTGTTTGAGGTTCTGTCCACCTCGGGCGACAACCACCTGGGCGGCGACGACTGGGATCAGCGCGTCATCGACTGGATGGCCGACAAGTTCCAGCAGGAGAACGGCGTTGATCTGCGTCAGGACCCCATGGCCCTGCAGCGTCTGAAGGAGGCCGCCGAGAACGCTAAGAAGGAGCTCTCCGCGGCGCAGCAGTCCACCATTAACCTGCCGTTCATTACTATGAACCAGTCCGGCCCGCTGCACCTCAACTACACGCTGACCCGTGCCGAGTTCGAGAAGATCACCCGCGACCTGCTCGAGCGCTGCAAGCAGCCTGTCACCAACGCCCTGCGCGACGCTAAGCTCAAGCTCTCCGATCTGACCGAGGTCATCCTCGTCGGCGGTTCCACCCGTATGCCCGCTGTCCAGGATCTGGTCAAGACCATGACCGGCAAGCAGCCCAACATGTCCGTGAACCCCGATGAGGTCGTTGCCGACGGCGCTGCCGTCCAGGGCGGCGTGCTCACCGGTGACGTCGAGGGCATCCTGCTGCTCGACGTAACCCCGCTGTCGCTGGGCGTTGAGACCATGGGCGGCATCATGACCAAGATGATCGACCGCAACACCACGATCCCGACCTCCAAGACCGAGGTCTACTCCACCGCTGCCGACAACCAGACCAGCGTCGAGATCAACGTGCTCCAGGGCGAGCGCGAGCTTGCCCGCGACAACAAGTCGCTCGGTAAGTTCCAGCTGACCGGTATCCCGGCTGCTCGCCGCGGCGTGCCGCAGATCGAGGTCACCTTCGACATCGACGCCAACGGCATCGTCAAGGTCTCCGCTAAGGACAAGGGCACCGGCAAGGAGCAGCAGATCACTATCTCCGGCTCCACCGCTCTGTCCGACGACGAGGTCGATCGTATGGTCAAGGACGCCGAGGCTCATGCCGAGGAGGACAAGAAGCAGAAGGAAGAGGTCGAGGTCCGCAACCAGACCGATAGCCTGTGCTACTCCACCGAGCAGACCCTCAACGAGCTGGGCGACAAGGTTTCCGCCGACGTGAAGTCCAAGGCCGAGGCCGCTATCGCCGACGCCAAGAAGGCACTCGAGGGCTCTGACGTCGAGGCCATCAAGGCCGCTGGCGAGTCCCTGCAGTCCGTGGCCTACGAGCTGGCTCAGGTTGTCTACGCCGACGCTCAGCAGCAGACCGACGGCGCCGCCGGTGCCCAGCCTGCCGACGATGACGTTGTCGACGCCGACTACGAGGTCGTGGACGACGAGGACAAGTAATCATGTCCGCCCGTAAAGCTCGCACGGAGGCGGCTGCCGCTGGCGCCGCCCCCGTTGACTCTGAGGAGAAGGACGTGAAGATTCCCGTAGAGGCCGTCGACGATACCGAGGTCAACGAGGCCGAGGCCGCCGAGGCTGCCGAGAACCAGGTAGAGGATTCCAACAAGGAGGCGACGATGACCGAGGACGAGATGGTGGAAGCTGCTATCCGCGCCGGTGAGGAAGCCGCCGATAACGACTTTAAGCTCAAGTTCGAGCAGGCCCAAAAGGAGCTCGCTGACGTGCGCAGCGAGCTCGATGCTGCGGCAGAGGCCCAGAAGGCCGCCGAGGACAAGGCAAAGGACGCCACCGAGCGTACCGCCCGTCTTCAGGCCGACTGGGAGAACTTCCGTCGCCGCACCGCCAACGAGCGCATCGCCGAGCGCGAGCGCGCGACCGAGAAGCTCGTCACTGCGCTGCTGCCGGTGGTTGACGATATCGAGCGTGCAATCGACCATGCCCGTAGCCAGGAGCTTTCCGACGATTTCAAGCAGTTCGTCGATGGCGTTGATGCGGTGCATGCCAAGCTGCTCGATGTGTTTGCGCACGAGGGCGTTGAGCCCATCGACCCCAAGGGCGAGGCGTTCGATCCGCTCGAGCACCAGGCCGTGGGGCGTGTCGAGGACGCATCGCAGTACGACGAGACCGTCAACGACGTGTACCAGAAGGGCTACCGCATGGCGGACCGCATCCTGCGTTCCGCTATGGTGACGGTGACGTATGGTGGCGAAAAGCGCCCCGCGCCGGAGCCCGAAGCGGCGCCCGAGGATGCTGCGGCCGACACGGCCGAGAGCACCGAGGAGTAATTGAGAAGGGCCCCGGGGCAACACCCGGGGCCCTTTCTGGCCTAGTGCCATATGAAAGCATGAGCCGTCGTCCGCGGGGACGGCGGACGTAACAGGAGAGGAGCTACGATGGCTGCAGGCAAAACCTTCTATGACATCCTGGGCGTATCCAAGAGCGCCTCCGACAAAGAGATCAAGAGCGCGTTTCGCAAGCTCGCGCAAAAATATCACCCCGATGCCGGCGGCGACGAGGCCAAGTTTAAGGAGATTAGCGAGGCCTACGAGACGCTTTCGGACGAGAAGAAGCGCAAAGAGTACGACCAGATGCTCATGTTCGGCGGCATGCCGGGCGCGGGCGGCGCGTATGGCGGCGGCTACGGTGCCGGCGCGGGCGCCAGCGGCTGGGGTGACATCTTCGACAGCATCTTTAGCGGCAACGGCGCCTGGGGCAGCGATTGGGGCTCGGGCTTTGCCGGGGCCGCGGGTGCTGCCGGTGCGGGCGCGGGCCGCAACCGCGCGCGCAAGGGCGGCGACCTGTCGCTGACCGTCGATGTGACGGCTGAGGACGCGTTCCGCGGCGTGACGCACAAGGTCACCTACCGCATTCCCTCGACGGGCGAGCAGCAGACCATCACGGTCTCGGTGCCCGCGGGCGCGGTCGACGGCGGCAAATTGCGTTACAAGCGCCGTGGCGAGTACGGCGTTGCCGGAGGCGAGCGTGGCGACCTGGTCGTGACCACGCATGTGGAGGAGCATCCGCTGTTTAAGCGCAAGGGTGCCGACGTGACCATGGAGGTGCCGATCTCGGTCTACGAGGCGGCGCTCGGCTGCACGGTGGATGTGCCCACGCCCGGCGGCGCGACGGTTCGTCTGAAGGTGCCCGCTGGCACCCAGACGGGCAAGAAGTTCCGCTTTAAGGAAATGGGGGCGCCCGACGTTAAGCACCGTGGCCGCACGGGTGCGCTGCTCGTCGAGATCAAGGTGCAGGTTCCCTCGAACCTGTCCGACGATGAGCGCGATGCCATGACCAAGCTGCGCGAGGCCGACACGCGCGATTATCGCGAGAAGGTCAACCGTTACAAGGCGACGTTCTAGGGCGGTCGTGGCGCACGCCCGCGCCCGCGGGCTTATGATGGACGATAACGAGACGGAAAGGGGTCAGGTAGCATGGCCGAGGACAATAGGAACAAACCGCTGTATATGATCAGCGTGGCGGCCGAGCTGACCGGCATGCATCCGCAGACTCTGCGCGTCTACGAGTCCAAGGGCCTGGTGAACCCCCAGCGCTCGGGCGGCAACACGCGCCTGTATTCGCGTGCCGATATCGAGCGCCTGGAGCTCATCAACCAGCTCACCGACGAGGGCATCAACCTCGCCGGCGTGGTGCGCATCCTCGATATGAAGGAGCGTGCCGAGGAGCGCGAGCGCGAGAATGAAAAGCTCCGCGCCCGCGTGCGCCAGCTCGAGGACGAGCTGCACGAGTACAAGATGCAGAAGAAGATCACCGCCCTGGCCCCGCGCGATGGCTCAGTCAACCCCGAGCAGGTCATGCGCAAGCTTTTGGGTGCCGGCGGGGATTTGTAGTTACGCGGTTTTACCAAACCGCGTAACGGCTCGACGCTGCAAGCCCGCCAGAGCGGCAATCTGACGTTCAATCGTCGGTCGCGTACCGAAGTACGCTTCCCTCCTCTTTCACGTCACCTTGCTCGCTCTGGCGGGCTTTCGCTCATATGACCCAATCCGCTGTCAAGAGCCACAATGGCCCCGCCGACCGCTT
>UQXP01000070.1 GCA_900545055.1 uncultured Collinsella sp. | reverse complement strand
AAAGAGAAGAGGCGGGGCATGCCCCGCCTCTTACACCACATCTCTGCGCGCTACCATTTCGACTTGCTATTTGGTCTGATTAGTCCAAAATTGCTGCTACCAAATCGGTAACAGTACTCATATTTGATGTTTTTTGACCAGTAGGTCTCCCAGCCTTAGCAAATCTAAGGCAAAAAGGGTTCCAGACCGCTGAATCATGCCGCATATGGCACGTCCGCAGTCCGGAACCCGGTCCAAATTGAATTATTGCGCCGAACTAGCCCAAGACACCCGCCAGAATCTCGATCAGGCTATCCACATCGGCCTCCTCGCACACGAGCGGCGGCAGGAAACGCAGCGTATGAGCTCCGGTCGCGTTAATCACGGCACCGGCCTCCAGCGCTCGGGCAACAATGTCATGTGCATCGCCCGCAGCGTCATCCAGGTCGCAGCCGAGCATCAGGCCGCGGCCACGGACCTCAACCACGTGCGGAAGCTTGGCTAGCGTCTGCTCCATATAGGCGCCCACCTTGGCGGCATGCTCAGCGTAGTCGCCGCGCACAAGCGCGGAGAGCGTCGCAGCGCACGCCGCGACGGCCAAGCAGCTACCGCCAAAGGTCGAACCGTGGTCGCCAGGCTTAAACACGTCGGCGATCTCCTTCTTTGCCACCACGGCGCCCATGGGAACGCCGTCGGCGATGCCCTTGGCAAGACTCATGATGTCGGGCTCCACGCCATAAGTCTGGAACGCAAACGGCTTACCGGAGCGGAACAGACCGCACTGGACCTCGTCGGCGATAAGGACGGCACCGGCCTCGTGCGCCAGGTCGCGCGCGGCAGCCATAAACTCCTCGGTCATGGGGTGCACGCCACTCTCACCCTGGATCGGCTCGAGCATCACGGCACAAATCTCGCTCCCCAGCTGCTTAAAGATTGCACGCAGCTCGTCCACATCGTTGGGCGTGCAGGCCACAAAGCCACCCGGCAGCGGGCGGAAGCTGTCCTGCAGCCAATCCTGCATGGTGGCGGCAATGGTCTCGAGCGTACGGCCGTGGAACCCGCCGCGCATGCACACGATGGTGTTGCCGCCATTACCGGCACGCTTGGCGTACAGGCGCGCGAGCTTCATCGAGCCCTCGTTGGCCTCGGCGCCAGAGTTGGCAAAGAAGGTCTCCCAAACCTGCTCATCCGCAGCCGGGGCACCAAGCGCAGCTGCCGTGGTCTCATCGCCGGCGACAATGGCATCGGCAAGCACGCGCGCACCATCTACGTCGTCGTTAGCAAGCTTGGACAGCAGCGCCGCGACCTGTCCGCGCTGCTCGATGTAGAAGTAATTGGAGACATGCATGAGCTTTTTGGTCTGTGCCTCGAGCGCCGAGAGCACAGCCGGGTCGCCATGACCTAGGCTGCACACGCCGATGCCGGCAAGAAAGTCGAGGTACTCACGGCCATCGTCGCCGGTGAGCTTCATGCCGTGACCCTCGACAAACTCGACCGGAGAGCGGCCAAAGGTATGCATAACGTAATGGGATTCAAGCGATTGCTGAGCTGCAAGTGACATGGGATGCCTTTCGTTGAGCGCCGGACGGCGCAGACCTATGGGTGCAGGAATGGGGCGGCTGCGGGTCAGCTAGACCGTCTGAAGCTTCTCGACCTCGTCAAGGTTCTCGGTCAGACGCGCAGCAAACGTCGAAAGCGGATGCGGATGCGTATCGAACTCGTAAGCCGTCTCGGTGGAATGGATCACGGTGCCGACGCCGGCATCGGTCAGCAGCTCCAGGAGCAGCGAATGCGGCGTCGTGCCATTGATGATGTGGGCTCGGAACACGCCAGCGGTAAGCGCGTCGACAGCCGCACGCAGCTTGGGAATCATGCCCTTATCGACCTCGCCGCCGTAGAGCATTTCGTTAACCTCGTCGAGCGTTAGGTTGGAGATAAGCGAGTCCTTGTCGCTAAAGTCCTTGTACAGGCCATCGACATCGGTCAAAAAGATCGCCTTATGCGCATGGAGCGCCGCGGCAACGGCACCGGCGGCGGTGTCGGCGTTGATGTTGAAGAAACCGCCGTCCTCCCCCGCCGCGACGGTAGCGATGACGGGGATGTACTCGCTATCGAGTAAGCGCTCGATATAGTCGGTGTTGACGTGCGTCACTTTGCCCACGCGACCGAGCTCGGGGTCGAGCGACTCGGCGATGAGCGTGCCGGCATCGCTGCCCGACACGCCCACGGCCAGGTTGCCGTGGTGGTTGATGGCAGCAACCAGCTCCTGGTTAACCTTGCCGCCCAGCACCTCGCGCACGATATCCATAGTCGCCGGCGTGGTCACGCGCTGGCCGTTCTTAAACTCGACGGGAATATCGTAATGGCTCAGTGCCTCGTTGATAGCCTTGCCGCCGCCGTGCACGATGACGGGGCGCATACCGATGATCTTGAGCAAAACGATGTCGCTCATCACGTCGCGGCGCAGCTGCTCATCAACCATGGCGGCTCCGCCATATTTGATAACAACCGTCTTGCCGGTCAAGTTCTTAATCCACGGCAGCGCTTCGAACAGCAGCTGCGCGGTTGCTTCGTTGGATTCGCTCGAACGACAATCGCGTGCGAATTTCATAATCTGCCTCGTCTTTCGTATCGTTATCGCGCCGTGCTCCGCTGTCCGCAATCGCGGCAAGATGCGCAGCGTGCCTGGAATCTAGGAACGGTAATCGCCGTTGATGGAGATGTACTCATGCGTGAGGTCGCAGGTCCACACAGTCGTTGCCGCGTCGCCTGCGCCCAGGTCGGCCGAGATCACGATCTCGGGCGCCTCGAAACGTCGTAGAGCCTCGTCCTCGTCAAAGGGAACAGTCAGACCGTCGCGACAGACAGGCATGCCCATCATGTCGATGGAAACGTCTTCCTGATTAAACTTCACGCCGCACTTGCCAAGCGCCATAGCAACACGGCCCCAGTTGCAGTCGTGGCCGGCGATGCAGGTCTTAACGAGCGGCGAGTTGGCGACGGCACGGGCGGCGATATCAGCTTCCTCGTCGTTGGCGGCTCCGGTAACGTTGACCGTAACAAGCTTGGATGCGCCCTCACCATCGGCGGCGATATTGCGCGCCAGGCTCTCGCACACCTCGTGCACGGCAAATGCCAACTCGTCAAAGGCATCGGAGCCCTCGACGATAGGCTCGGCATCTGCGGCAGCGGCGCCGGAGGCAAGCATGATGCAGGTGTCGTTGGTCGAGGTGTCGGAATCGACCGTTACCTTGTTAAAGGTCTGCTTGACGGTCGAGAGCAGCAGGGCATGAAGTGCCGCAGGCTCGACGGGGGCATCGGTGGTGATAACTGCGATCATGGTGGCCATGTTGGGCATGATCATGCCCGAGCCCTTGCACATTCCGCCTACCGTATAGACATTGCCCGCATGACCCGCAGCCTCACTGACGTAGGACACGGCGTACTCCTTGGAGTGCGTGTCGGTCGTCATGATGGCGCGAGCGGCATCGGCGCCACCGTGGGCAGAGAGTGCCTCGTAGGCAGCAGGAATGGCAGTCTCAAACGTGTCGATCGGCAGAATCTGGCCAATCACACCCGTGGAGGCAACCAGAATCTGTTGGGATTCGCAGCCGATGACCTGCGATGCGATGCTGCACGTCTCGCGCGCGCATGCAAGGCCGGTCTCACCCGTGGCGGCGTTGGCATTGCCAGAGTTGACCGAAACGCCGGCGATGATGCCATAGCCCTTGTCCGCACCGCCCAGGTTGGCACGGCTCACCTGCACGGGCGCCGCGCAAAAGCGGTTGGTCGTAAACACGCCAGCGCCGGGACAGGGCTTATCGGGCACGACGAGCGCGTAATCCAGACGCTCGGGATTCTTCCGAAATCCCGCATGGATGCCTGCGGCCTTAAAGCCGGCCGCTGCCGTAACGCCACCCTCGACGGCGCGAATCTTGATATCAAACAGCTCGGTATTCATCGTCTTCATGACTCCTTATGTCAAACAAAAAACGGACATCGGTTGGTGCGCCATGCCAGTCGTAATCATGAGACCAGCTTAAGAGTGGCGCCCCACTCGATGCCCGACTACCAAATCGTTAACAATCGAATGTGCTACACCGGGCACGCCACTGTGGGCAAGCCTCGTCGCTCGTCAAAACCAAAGACGATGTTGGCGCACTGGACCGCCTGGCCTGCTGCACCCTTGCACAGATTGTCGATGGCGCCCGTCGCCACCAGCACGCCCGCGCGCTTGTTGAGCGCGAGGCCGATCTGGGCGGCGTTGGTGCCGACGACCGAAGCCGTCTTGGGCTGCTGGCCGGCGTCGAGTACGCACACGAAAGTGCGACCAGCGTAGAACTGCTTGTAATAGTCGACAACGTCCTCAAGGGTCAAGGTATCGATAGCCTGCGGCGTAAGCGGCAGCGTCACCGTGGAGAGCAGACCACGCTTGAGCGGTGCCAGGTGCGGGGTAAAGACGACGCGATCGGTCAGGCCAAGGATTTGCTCAATCTCGGGCGTGTGGCGATGCTTGCCCACGCCGTAGGCCTCCAAATTCTCATCGGCGCTGCAAAAATGCGTACGAGCGTTGCAGGACTTACCGGCGCCCGTCACGCCGCTGATAGCGTCAACGATCACGGGACCGCTCTCGGCCACCCAGCCCGCACGCACGGCAGGAGCGGCTGCAAGGCTCGTTGCGGTGGGATAGCAGCCGGCGCAGGCGACCAACACGGGCTTTCCGGCGGCATGGCTGGAAGCAGCAGTCTCTAAGTCCTGACAGAACAGCTCGGGCAGGCCAAAAGCGCGGGTCTTGAGCAACTCGGGGCTCGTGTGCTCAGCGGCATACCATGCCTCAAAGACGGACGCGTCGCTCAGACGGTAATCGGCCGAAAGATCAAAGCAGGAAACGCCCGCGGCAAGCAGCGCGGGCACCTGTGCCATGGCAGCCGTGTGCGGCACGGCAAGAAAAACCGCATCGCAGCTCTTAAGCTCGGGGGCGTCATGCGTGGTGAAAACCAGATCGCTCACGCCAGCAAAGCTCGGATACACCGCGGACAGCGGCTGGCCGGCATCGGCGTTGGACGTAATGGCAACAAGTTCAAACTCGGGATGGCCGAGCACGAGGCGAATGAGCTCGGCTCCGGCATATCCAGCCGCGCCGACGATTCCAACCTTCAATGACATATCAGACTCCTTGTCTGCGATTTATGCACCGATGCGCATTTCGCAGTGGTCGTTATGAAGTGGGTTGAAACTTTAGCACCAAAAGATGCATGAACACGTAAATGGCTTGCATATTCATGCATTGAAACAATCCCGACACATTCGCTTGAAAGAATTGACAAATAAATGCGGGCCCCATATTACCCAGTGCGCCTTACGGTGACGTTGCAATGTGGGACCCGCTACATGCGAGAATTTGAATTGTCGAAGCTTGCTGGGAGACTCGTTTAGAGCTTGACCGGCACCCATTCGTCATGGTTGCAGATAAAAGCCTCGGGATCCTCGACGCTAAAGAAGACGAGCGTGGGATCGCCTGCGCCCTCGTAGTGCTCGCCTAGGCGCTCCAGGTGCCTCCAGCCTGCCTCGCGCATATCGGGAGCGGCCTGGTCATCCAGACCCGCATGCCCGCGCAAGATAAGCCAGCCATGGCCCGGCCACCAACTCGTGGCCTCAAAGCGTTGGTTTTGCAGCAGCTCCTGCCACACATCCTTGGTGCGCGCCGTCACAAACCACAGCTTGCCGTCCTGGATCTGCGCAAACGAAAACGGACGCACATGCGGCTGCCCGTCCACGCTCGTCGCCAAGTACCACGCCGGCACCGACGTCAGATACTCCAACACCGTATTCAATCCGTCCATGTGTCCTCCTGTATTAGCCAGTTTGAGAGCCTGGTTTGTGTGAGCTAGAGCTCCAGGCGCTCCTCGCTGCCGTCGATATCACAGAAGCGGGCGGCAATGTTGCGGACCGAAAAGAAAGCAAGGCGGCCGTCGTTGGCGCTCTCGTGTTCCTCGCCGATGCCCACCATGTGCTTAAAACCCGCTTGACGCACCTTGTCGCTCGCAACTGCGTCGTCCTCAAGTGCGGCCTCGCCGGTCAACACGATCCAACATTCCCCCGGCTTCCAGCCCGAGAGCTCAAACTTGGAATTCGCGCTGAGCTCGGCCCACACATCCTTGTCGCGCGACGTGCAAAACCACAGTTTACCGTCATCGACCATGGCAAACGAAAACGGTCTCACGCGGGGCTGATGTCCATCGGCCACATCGGTCGTGGCCAGATACCACGCCGGAATGCGCCTGAGATACGAACAGGCGCGCTCAAGCTGAGCCGTGCGGTCGTTGTCGGTCATAGGGACCTCTTTCTTGCGCTCGAATCGCGCCTAAACAAGTTGAAGATTGATGACGATGACGCAGATGAGCAGCAACGCCGTCACCACCGCCGCGAACGCATCGCCGCGGCCAAATGCAAGCGCATGCAGGCGCGTGCGGCCCTGCTCGCCATGATAGCAGCGTGCATCCATGGCAGCAGACAGCGTCTCGGCATGGCGGAACACGCCGGTGAACAGCGGAATCGCCACACTGCCGAGCATGCGTACGCCACCGAGCGGACCGCCCGTCACGCGCGCGCCGCGGCTTGCTTGTGCATCGGCCGTCTGCTTCATCTCAGTGGCAAACTGCGGCATAAAGCGTAGCGCGATACCCATGATCATGCCGAGCTCGTGCGCAGGAAGTCCCACACGCGCAAACGGCGCGAGCAGGCGCTCAAAGCCCGCGGTGAGATCGAGCGTCGGCGTGGTGAGTGTAATGGCGCTCATGCCGGCCATCATCAACGTCAGGCGGCACGCCATAAAGACGGCAGAACGCAGCGAGCCCTCGCTTATCTGCAAAAATCCGAGCTGCCACAGGATGCGCCCATTCTGATCGGTAAACAAGTTGAGCACCGCGACCACGACGACGATTGCCAGCAGCGGCGCCATCGACGACAGAACGCGACGAACCGGCACCCGAGACACGGCATAGATCAGCACGACGAAAATTGCGACAGGGGCCAGTCCGCGGAAGCTGCTGACTGTGAGCGTCGTGATCAGAAACACAAAGC
>UQXP01000069.1 GCA_900545055.1 uncultured Collinsella sp. | reverse complement strand
GCGGTACGCGAGCTGGGTTCAGAACGTCGTGAGACAGTTCGGTCCCTATCCTCCGTGGGCGCAGGAGAATCGATGGAGGCTGCCCCCAGTACGAGAGGACCGGGGTGGACGCACCTCCGGTGAACCGGTTGTCGACCAACGGCACGGCCGGGTAGCCGCGTGCGGCGCGGATAACCGCTGAAGGCATCTAAGCGGGAAGCCGTTCCAGGGATTAGTTCTCCTTCCGGTAAGGGCCCAGGTAGACTACCTGGTCGATAGACGGCAGGTGCAAGGGCGGCGACGTCCTCAGCCGAGCCGCACTAATCGCCCGAGCTCTTCCGGAACCGCACCTCGCGGCCCGCGGGACATGCGCTCTGAAGCGCGGTCCGGGCACGAGGATGCCCCGAGTCAGTTCCCTTTCCTATACGCCATGCGGCCCCCAGGGCACGTGAGTAGACACCGGACACCGTAACGGTGGGCGCCGCCCACCGGTCAGCGGCCAGAGCATGGGGGGCACGCCCGGTCCCGTTCCGAACCCGGAAGCTAAGCCCCATCGCGCCGAGAGTACTGCGGGGTCAGCCCGTGGGAGGCCAGGGCGCCGCTGACCGGTGGACGGCACCGAGCCGTGCGCTTGAACTGAGAAGGGGGAGGCCTCGCGGCCTCCCCCTTTTTTTGCGTTTGGTCGATATGAGCTAAACGCCTCTATGGCTTAATAGCCTTTTCTATTTGAAGAAAACAAAATGAATGACCAGCGCGATTGCCACGATGGCAATGATCAAGAGCGCAATTTGGAGACGGTGCTGTCTGCGCCGTCTGTTTGACGATGTAAATATCGATTTCCCCTGCTTAGGCGTCTCGAGATAGCGGGCGGAATGCGTTAGAGTTTGCTTGGGACGGGGCCCTCTGCGATGTTGCTTTGTGGGTGTTTGTGTCTGCTCCTGGCTGCTTGCGCTGTTTTTGGATAAGGGGGCATCTTTTAGATACACCGGATCGCTCGAGGCGACACCCATGTGTCTGCGCGCTGATTGAGATTCTTCTAGGGTTTGATATCGATTGCGAGTTACATACTCAGGCTCTGCATCGTTAATGGGCTCTTGGGAAATATGGGGACGATGGTAGCGTATGGGCTGTGAATAGGCAGAACTATCGTTCTGCAGCGACTCAAACGAATTGTCGGAGGTCTGATCGTCCATGATGCCCTTAGGTTGTCATTAACAACGTGTATGCGCTCATTGTAAGCCCTCCGCTTCGTTTTGACAGGCCGCGTATATGGTATTTAAGGCACGGTTCAAAGAACTTTAGCTTCGTTAAAACCTTAGTCGACCAGACTTAGATATGCTTATAGAAAGAGACTTAAAAAACTTTATATCAAAATGTATATATAAGAAATGGATGGGCATATATTAGAGCGTCAAAAGAAGTCCCTGCCACCTAGAAGATGGCTCGGCAGTCCCTTAAAGGAGTGGTAGTCATGGCAAGCATGGTTCCTTATCGTTCGGTTTTTGGTGTTCGTCCCTCTGCTAGCTCGTTGTTTGATCTCTTTGATGATATGAGCGACCTAGCGAACAGCTCGATTGCCTCTAAGGCGTTCCCCGTTGACGTTGAGGATAAGGGCGATGGCTATGAGGTCAAGGCTTATCTGACCGGCGTCGCCAAGGACGATATCGATGTCGAGCTTAACGAGGGCCGTCTGTCCATTAGCGTGAATGTCGAGGAAGACGAGGAGAACGAGGGTAAGAACTTCCTGCAGAAGGAGTTCAGCTCGTACAGCGCGACGCGCGGTGTGTACCTGAAGGATGCTTCGAGCGAGGGCCTTTCTGCAAAGTACGCCGACGGCATCCTTACCGTTACGGTTCCCAAGATCGTCGAGAAGAAGAACGTTACGAAGATCTCCATCGACTAACTTCGTTGGTGTTCTGCGCTATTAAAAGATAACAAAAGGGGCTGGGAAGCGATTCCCGGCCCCTTTTGCTGTCTAGGACAGTCTATTGAATGGTTGCTGGCCGATACTGGCTTGCGGGGCGTATCGAGAGATTCCGCGATCCTTGGAGAAGGGTGGCGGAGCTGCCGACCTCGTCATCCAGGGTTGCGGCTAGAGCTTTGGCATAGCTTTTGACGGTAAGACTCGGGCGATTGTTATCTTGGCTGATATGCATGGCAATGAGCTGTTCGGTGCGATCGGTAACAAGCTCGCGTGCGGCTTTGGCTGCCTGATCGTTGGACAGATGCCCTTTTGTAGATAGGATGCGCTCCTGAAGAAAGCGGGGATATTCTCCCTCGCGCAGCATGGTCACATCGTGGTTGCTTTCGAGCGCGAGGACTCGACAATCTTTGAGGGTGTTCATGGCCTGGCTCGATAGCTCTCCGGTGTCGGTGGCAAAGCCGATGGAATCATCGAGGGCGTCGAATCGATAGCCGACTGGATTTATGACATCGTGTGATGTTGAGTAGGTTTGCACGTGGATGCCGGCAATGGAAAGGGTGTCACCGGGGTCGAATTCCTTGACAGGCAGATGCGAAAGATTTTCTTTGCTCGAAAGTGTGCCCCTGCTGGCAAAGATAGGGCCGTGCCAGTGCTTGCACCAGACATCGAGACCCTTGATGTGATCGCTATGCTCATGCGTAATGAGAAGAGCCGAGACGTTGTCTGCCGAGAGCCCCAGTTCTGCCATGCGCTTTAATGTCTCGCGGCGAGAAAGACCGTCGTCAATCATGATGAGCCCCCGGGGGCCCTCGATGAGTGCGCAGTTGCCTTTAGAGCCACTGCCGAGGATATGAAGGTGCAGACGAGACATAAGATTCCAAAGGATACAATGGGTGCGGACGAATAGAGGAGGAAGCAAATGCCTACGGTATCTCAGCATTATGGACACCATGCCGTGCCTGGGGCAGTCGATGAGACCCGGACGAGGCAGCAGGCTGCTCCTGTCGTGCTCATGGTATCAGGCGGCGCGGACTCGACGGCACTGCTTCTTATGGCGTGCACATCAAAGCTGGATATCCAAGACGGACGCGGTGTTGCCCCCATTGCTCGCGAGCGCCTGCATGTGCTGCATGTAAACCATCATCTGCGCGGCAAGGCGTCCGATGGCGACGAGGCCTTTGTGCGTGAGCTCTGCGCGAAATATGGTTTACCGCTGTGCGTGGAGCACGCTTATTTTGATGGGGAGTCGGGCAATATTGAGGCCGCGGCCCGCGAGGTGCGCTATGCCGCGGCGCGGAGGTATGTTCGCGAGCTCTGCGCCCAGACGGGGGCACCGCGAACGGCGGCTCGTATCTGCACCGCGCACACGTCTTCGGATCGCGCGGAAACGTTTTTGATGAACGCGATTAAGGGTTCAGGGCCCGCTGGCCTATCGAGCATTCCTCGCCGGAGGAATATCGTGGTGCGCCCCTTGCTCGACCTAACTCATGGCGAGCTCGTGGGCTATCTACGGGTGCATGGTCAGCCGTGGCGTGAGGACGAGAGCAATGAGGATATCTCGTATCTGCGAAACTACGTGCGCCATCGGGTAATGCCAGTGGTGGCACAGCGTAATGCGAGCGTGTGCAAGACGATTGGCGCCGCCTGCGAGATCCTTGGTGACGAAGACGCGTTTCTATCTCAGCTGTCGGCGCAGGCGTTTCGAAGCTGTTTGCGTAAAGAGGCGGCGGGCGCGCTGGTGCTCGACGCCAGACGCCTTGCTGCGGCCGAGGTGGTAATCGCGCGGCGCATCGTGCGACTGGCGATCAAACGCATCGATCCGGACGCTCGTCCAGAGATGCGACATGTGGAGCGAGTCCTTTCCTGCGTTGCCGAGGGCGCCGGCTCGGTCACGCTTCCGGCGGGAATTGACGCACGCGTCGAATTTGGCATGCTGGCGTTTAAGGCTCCGGTGGCTCGCGAGGGCCTGGTCGCGGACTGGGTTACCGTACCCGGTCGTTTGCCGTTGGGCGGGGGACGTATGCTGGTCGCAGAGCCGATGGCCGTTGAACCGGGATGCGATATCGTGCGCCGCGCCCGTGAGCTTGCGGCTGCCGGGGAAGTGGCAGCTTTGGTAGATGCGGCTGCCCTGGGTTTTGCCGACAGCGATAGTGAGCGGATCCTGGCGGGCTCGCGTGGCGAGATCCCTGCCGAGGCGCGATTGGCGCGCCTGTGGGTGGACGGTCCCGCACCGGGAGACGTGATGTGCCCGTTAGGAATGAGTGGTCGAAGCAAGAAGGTATCCGACTTGCTAGGAGAGGCTCGCATTCCCGTTTCCGAGCGCGCCGGCGTGCCCATGGTGAGGACGGCGCCGGGGGGTGCCGTGGTGTGGGTCGCCGGAGTTCGCGCGGACGAGCGTTTTAAGTGCACGGCGGCGACGCGCGTGGCCTATCTGCTTCGTGTGGTCGACGCGGGTTAGCCCCTCGCACCAGCTTTTCTGTGCGGCGTTGACGGTATTCCCGCGCTGATGGTGCGCGGGCTGGAAAATATACCCCGTGCGCTGCTAAAATGTGTAGTTCGCGTCCATACGGCGGTGTGTGGGCGATTAGGCACAAGAAAGGGTTGTCATGGCTTCTCAACATCCGGATATCGAGAAGGTTCTGTTTACGCAGGAGGATATCGAAGGTATCGTTTCTCGCCTGGGCGAGGAGATTACGCGCGACTACGCTGGTAAGGATCTGGTGTTGATCGCGGTTCTGCGCGGCGCCGTTGTCTTTATGGGCGACCTGATGCGCAAGATCGAGCTGCCGACCAACATCGATTTCATGGCTGTTTCGAGCTATGGCGACGGTGTGAAGTCTTCGGGCATCGTGCGTATCATTAAGGACCTGGATATCGACATCCGTGGTCGCGACGTGCTGATCGTCGAGGACATTCTGGACTCGGGCCTGACCCTCAAGTACCTGATGAAGAACCTCGAGAGCCGCAAGCCCGCTTCGCTGGAGGTCGCTGCCTTCCTGTGGAAGGACGTTGAGGACCGTACCTCGGCCATCACGCCCAAGTATGTTGGAACCCATTGCCCCGATGCCTTTGTGGTGGGCTACGGCCTCGACTATGCCGAGCGCTATCGCAACCTTCCGTATCTGGGCATTTTGAAACCGGAGGTTTATTCGTAAGATGCCCGACGACCGTAACGACAACAATCCCCAGACTCCCCGGGACCCAAAGATTCCGGGGATGCCCGGAGGCAAGAAGCCCACGCGTACGGGCTGGCTGTATTTTCTTTTGGCTTGCGCGCTTCTGGGCTATGCCTTCTTTAATATGGGTTCCGGCTTTGCCAACTCCAGCAATACCGTTAAGCTCGCGACGAGCGAGATGGTCAGTGCCATTAAGCAGGATCGCGTCGAAGATTTGACCTATACGGTTCAAGACGGAAGCGTGGCGGGGCATTACTGGAAGACGAAAAAGGACAAGGGCGATACGAGCGAGCTCAAGAGCTTCTCCTCGACCTATGTCGGCTCCGATTCGCTTGCCGAGCTCATGGCGGAGCACCCCGACACCAAGTATATCGTCAACACCAACGACCCCGATTTTTGGGGCGACTTGGCGATGAGCGTGCTGCCGACGATTGCCCTGATCGCCATCATGTTCTACTTTATGCGCCAGATGATGGGCGCCAATAACAGGAACATGCAGTTTGGCAAGACCAACGCCAAGACCAACGAGGCTACGCGTCCCAAGGTCAAGTTCGAGGACGTGGCCGGCGTGGACGAGGCCGTCGAGGAACTCGAGGAGATCCGCGACTTTTTGAGCGATCCGGATCGCTATCGCAAGCTGGGCGCCAAGATCCCGCGTGGCGTGTTGCTGGTGGGCCCTCCGGGTACCGGTAAGACGCTGCTGGCTAAGGCCGTTGCCGGCGAGGCGGGCGTGCCGTTCTTTAGCATCTCGGGCTCTGACTTTGTCGAGATGTTCGTGGGCGTTGGCGCCAGCCGCGTGCGCGACCTCTTTAAGGAGGCCAAGTCTCAGGCTCCGTCGATTATCTTTATTGACGAGATCGATGCCGTGGGACGTCAGCGCGGAGCCGGTCTGGGCGGCGGCCACGACGAGCGTGAGCAGACGCTCAACCAGCTGCTGGTCGAGATGGACGGTTTTGAAGAAAGCGAGTCGGTCATCCTGATCGCCGCAACCAACCGCCCCGATATTCTGGATCCGGCATTGCTGCGCCCCGGTCGTTTTGACCGCCAGGTCACGGTCGACCGTCCGGACGTAAAGGGCCGCGAGCAGATCTTGCGCGTGCATGCCGAGAATAAGCCGATGGACGAGGACGTTAAGTTTGAGAAACTCGCCCAGATGACCGTTGGCTTTACCGGTGCCGATCTGGCAAACCTGCTCAACGAGTCTGCGTTGCTGGCCGCTCGCCGTCATCGTTCTGTGATCTCGATGGACGAGGTCGAGGAGTCGATGGAGCGCGTGATTGCCGGACCGCAACGCAAGGGTCGTGTGATGACCGAAGCCGAGCGCACCACGATTGCCTACCATGAGAGCGGCCATGCCCTGGTGGGTCACATCTTGGAGCACTCCGATCCGGTCCACAAGATTTCGATTGTCAGCCGCGGTCAGGCTCTGGGCTACACGCTGCAGCTTCCGCAGGAGGATCACTTCCTCAAGACCAAGAACGAGATGCTCGACGAGCTCGCCGTGTTCTTGGGCGGTCGCGTTGCCGAGGAGCTCATGTGCGATGACATCACGTCGGGCGCGAGCAACGACCTGGAGCGCGCGACCAAGATGGCGCGCGAGATGGTTACGCGCCTGGGCATGAGCGAGGAGCTGGGCACGCAAGTGTTTGGCGAGGCGCAGCATCAGGTGTTCCTTGGTCGCGACTATGCCGATCACCAGGATTACTCCGAGGAGACGGCGCGCCGCATCGATATCGAGGTTCAGCGCATCATGCGCGAGGCCCATCGCCGCGCGGTCGAGATTTTGGATGCCCGTCGCGATCAGCTTGATCTGATGGCGAAGGTGCTGCTTGAGCGCGAGACCGTCGAAGGCGACGCCGTGAACGCCCTGCTCGACAACGAGTGGGATGCCTACCTTGAGCGCGAGGGCGATATCCTGGTGGCCAAGGAGGAACGCAATGCCAAGGCGGCCGGCATGCCGACCAAGAAGCGCGCGCCTCGCATGAGCGAGGAGGAGCTGGCGGCTGATGCCGCGGCCTTTGCGCAGGCGGCCATGCAGGAGGATGCCGAAGCGGCATCCGATGACGCTGGCGATGACCATGCCGTCAACGCCGATGCCGACGTCGACACCGACAAATAGCCCTTGTAACAAAAGCCTCCGCGGGGAAACCTGCTGAGGCTTTTTCTTTTGAGCGATATGGGGCCATCTGTTGATTGGGGACAGACTTAAATGAGCGTTTTCACGCATTTAAGTCTGTCCCCAATCAACA
>UQXP01000068.1 GCA_900545055.1 uncultured Collinsella sp. | reverse complement strand
AAAGAGAAGAGGCGGGGCATGCCCCGCCTCTTACACCACATCTCTGCGCGCTACCCGTATCTTACCCGTTACATCGTCCATCGCGAGCCTGACCAGTGCGCGCCCGCCATCTACAGCGACTTTGCCGTCACCACGCTCAATCTTTCCGCGGCAATCTGCAGCAAGCTCGGCGGCGGCGAGTCCGCCTATCAGGCAATCGCCGAGCACTATCGCGGCCCGGCCGCCAACGAAATGATGTCGGCTCTCGCCAGCTACAAGCTGGACAGCCGCCTATATGCAAATGCCCTCAATCACATCGACAACTTTGACGGCAATGCCGTGCGCGAGAAGAGTACGCTTTACCTTATGCTCTTTGTGGCAACGGGCGCACTTGCCGACCCCGCTCAAGGCGTGGCCACCGTCGAGCGCTTTTGCGACAGCAAGACGGGCGGGCACTTTGGCACCACCGAAACTACCGTTGGACGTGGCTTTATGGGCAGTCTGGATCAGCCGCGCGCCGTCGCTCCCAACCTCGGTCTGCTCAGGACGCATGCCGACAACTGCGTCGATATGCAAATCCATCCCCTCACACGCGATCCGCGCGGCACCGTGATTGGTTCTTTGCCCAAAACCTCGCCCAGCATCACCGATGTGGGCGCCGACGCATCGCGCGAGCATCTTCGCATTTGGCTCGAGGGTGAGCACTGGTACGCCCAGGGCCTTGGATCGACCAACGGCACGGTGCTCGAATCGGGTGCAGGCGACGGCGATACCGTAATCGAGCCGCCCCGCGACCAACGAGAGCCCGGCAAAGTCTATCCCCCCGTGGAAATCGCCAACAGCGACAGACTTCATTTGGGTCTCTATACAACGTTTCTCGTTATTGTGGACTAGCGCGGACGGCGATCGAAAGACGGTCACCGTCCGTCTTTCGTCTTCTACCCTCTGCGTCGTAAACGACAATACTCAGCGGTATGCGTGGGCAGTGCGGCTATCATGGTACTTTACCGCTATCCGCACTGCCCACGCATACGCGCGGCAACCCATGCCAGACAAAGGAACGCCATGGATACTTCCGATAGCGCCTATGGCGACAAACTCATCCATCTCGATACGTTCGATACCGCCGTGGCGGTCGACCCCAGCGCCGAGGACGACGCCAAGCGTCGGTTTATGACGCTTATTCTCCAGACGGCCCACCGCGACGACGGCAATATCGGGCACGTGCTGCGCGCGACCAACACGAGCGGCGAGGTCTTTGCCGTCAAGCTGCTCAAGGACAACGCCATCCTTTCCGACCAGACGCCCGATCGCTCCGCCGAGCAAGCGGCTGCGCACCTGGCCAACACCGCAGCGCTGTTCGAGGAGTACCGTCATCTGTGTACCGTCTCGCACCTGCGCGGATTTCCGCGCGTCTATGGCTATGGATCGTGCGAGGACGACCCGCTCATCCTCATGGAGTGGGTCGAGGGCACCTCGCTCAAGCAGGCGCTGCCCTTGCTTCCGCACCATGCCTCGGGCGGGCTAACCACCCAGATGGTGGCCGCCGTCGGAAACGCCGTGCTTCGCGCACTCCTGATGACCCAGGGGCTCGTGAATCCGGTCGTCCATCGCGACCTGTCGCCCGCCAATATCATGTTCCGTACCACCAGCCGAACGCTCGAGCAGCAGATTGCCGATTGCTCCTTTGACCCCTGTCTCATCGACATGGGCTCCGCGACCATTGCCCTCGGCGACGACACGATCACCCGGCGCGCCGACATCTGGCGCTTTGCCACGCCCGCATACGCCGCGCCCGAGATGCTCACGCAGGATATCGAAGGTATCGCGGCCCTTCGCCGCTCGCCCGCCATCGACGTCTACGCGCTATCGAGCATTCTGTACCAGCTCTACAGCGGTCGTAAACCGTTCGATGTCGAGTCGACGGGTGCCGCGGCAACCGGCTCGTTCTACCTCATAAAGACCAAGACCAAGCCGGCACCGCTCGAGCCGCGATGCAGTGACGACGAGGCGCTCGTCCAAATCATCATGAAAGGCATCTCAGTCGAGCAGTGCGATCGTCCCACCGAGCAGCAGATGCTCGAGGTGCTCTCGGCATACCTCACCGATGCCGAATCCGAGGGCTGCGAGGGCGCGGGCAGTGACGCCGCAATTGACATCGACTCCGGTACGCACCTTAAGGTCGACGTCGCCGGCGAGCGCGCGCGAGAGATCCTGGAGCAGGCCCGGCACGATGCCATGACCCGTCGCCGCTTTATTATCGGTGGCGTTGTCGCAGCCGTTGCGGGGCTTGGCGTTATCGGGGCGGCAACCCATGGCTTTGGCATCCCCGACTACCTGGACGGCATCCGCGGTTCACTTGACGACTACACCTGGGATCAGCTGCAGGAGATTTCGCTCAAGATAAAGGCCGCCGAGACCCGTAGCGAGGCACGCGAGATTGCCAAGCGCTATCATCTGCTCGATGACAACGGGCATATCCCCTATCCGTGCACCAAGCGCGTCACGCTCACCAACGGGCTGCAGGTTGGCGCGCAGCTCGTGGGCGTCCGCCACGACGAGCTTCTGGACGGGACGGGCAAGGCCGGACTGACGTTTATGTTCGATGCCGGCATTGCCGAGCGCGACGCCGCAGCCCAACCGTTAAGCGCCGGCTGGGCAGATTGCGAGCTGCGGGAATGGCTCGATAGCGACGGCCTTAAGCTGCTGCCCAACGAGTTGCGCGCACTCATCAAATCTGTCAAAAAGGTCTCGAATAACGTTGGCGCCGCCAGAAGCGCATCGTGCCTGAGCGAGTTGCCCGCAACCCTTTGGCTGCCCGCCATGGTCGAGCTGTGCGGTACGCAACCGCCCGATTCGTTTGCCGAGGGCTTTCACTACCTGGCCGACATCTATAACGGCGAGGGCAAGGAGTACCAACTCTTCCGCGAGCTCAAGGTAAGTCCGTATACCACGAACGAGACGCTGGTTCGCCAATGGAAGGGCAAGGACACCTGCTGGTGGGAACGAACGGCGAGTCCCGACACATCGGAGAGCGAAGGCACACTCTATATGAACCGCGTGGGACGCGACGGCGACGTCTTTACGTACGCAACGCCTGCAGAAAAGCCAAACAAGCGAACCTGCGTGATCCCCGGGTCCTGCATCTAGGCAGCGGGCGTCTTGCCGTGGCGGGACCCCACCCCGGCAATTGTCTCGATCTGTAACACTAGCTCGGCAGATACGGGTCTAGATGTTACAGATCGAGACAAACCCCAACCCCGCGAAACAACATCTCAATCTGTAACAGTAAGGGGTCAAAAACCTCTCTAGATGTTACAGATCAAGACATTTGAGTTGACCCGGGGCAGTCTGTCTTGATCTGTAACAGTTAGAGGTCATTTTCCCTGCTAGATGTTACAGATTGAGACATTAAGTTTTCTGCCAACTGTTTGTCTTGATCTGTAACAAATACTCGGTAAAACGGGATCTAGTTGTTACAGATCGAGACGTTAGTTTTCGGCTGAAATGTTTGTCTAAATCTGTAACAGCTATGGTTCAAAAAACCGGTCCAGATGTTACAGATTGAGATGTTTGGCAGAGACGGCCACCGATTGAGCAGCCGCCCTCATCCGTAGCGAAATGTCATACATTCTAACTATTACTGGACACCCCCAGGGGGTAAGGGTGTATAGTATCGGCAGGTTAACAATTCCAACACCGAACCACAGAAAGGAGAAGCCATGGCTCAAGATAAGTTCGACGTGGGCGGCATGACATGCGCCGCCTGCCAGGCGCACGTGGACCGTGCCGTGAGCAAGCTCGACGGCGTCCAAAGCGTCGCGGTCAACCTGCTCGCCGGTTCCATGATGGTCGACTACGACCCCGCGCAGGTCACCCCCGACGATATCTGCACCGCCGTCGACCGCGCGGGCTACTCGGCCTCGCCCGTCGATGCAGGCACCAGTGCCGCCGGCTCAAACGGCAGCGCGCAAGCCGGGTCTGGCGCCGCCCATATGGAGTCGCCCACCAAAAAGCTGGAGGCCGCCGCCTCCGCTATGCGCACCCGCCTCATCGTCTCGATCGTATTCCTTGTCCCACTGTTCTACATAGGGATGGGGCACATGCTCGGTTGGCCACTGCCCGGCGTCTTCACCGACCACACCCACAGCATGACGCTCGCGCTCACCGAGCTCGTCCTGCTCATCCCCATCGTCTATGTCAACGACGCGTACTTTATCAATGGGTTTAAAACGCTCGCGCACGGCGCGCCCACCATGGACGCCCTTATTGCCGTGGGCGCCACCGCCTCCATCGCCTGGTCGCTCTACGCCATGTTCATCATGGCCGACCAATTAGCCGCGGGTCAGATCCACGAAGCCATGATGACAGGCATGGACAATCTGTATTTTGAGAGCGCGGGCACGATCCTGTCGCTCGTCACCGTGGGCAAATACCTCGAGACACGCAGCAAGTCCAAAACCGGCGGCGCTATCGAGGCGCTGATCGACCTGGCGCCCAAAACTGCGACCGTCGTGGCAGAGGACGGCACCGAGACCACCGTCGACGTCGACAGCATCCTTCCCGGCCAGGTCCTGCGCGTGCGCCCCGGCGAGTCCATCCCCGTCGATGGCGTGGTACTCGAGGGCAGCTCGGCCGTGGACGAGAGTGCGCTCACCGGCGAGTCCATCCCCGTGGAAAAGGCCGCCGGTGACACCGTCAACGCCGCCACGGTCAACCGCACCGGTTCGTTTACCTTCCGCGCCACGCGTGTGGGTGCCGAGACATCGCTCGCCAAGATTATCCAGCTCGTCGAGGACGCCAACGCCACCAAGGCGCCCATCGCCCGCATGGCCGACAAGGTCGCCGGCGTGTTCGTGCCCGTGGTGTTCGCGATCTCGGCCGTGACCTTTGTGGTGTGGATGGCACTGACCGGAAGCATCAACGAGGCACTCACCTCCGCCGTGGCTGTGCTGGTGATCAGTTGTCCGTGCGCACTCGGCCTGGCCACGCCCGTCGCCATTATGGTAGGCACCGGCAAGGGCGCCGAGATGGGCATTCTGTTTAAGAGCGCCGAGGCGCTGGAGAACCTGCGCAGCGTGGGCACCGTGGTGCTCGATAAGACGGGCACGGTCACCCGCGGCAAGCCTGCCGTAACCGATATCGTGGTAGCCACGCGCACTGACGGCTCGCCCGCCATGAGTGAAAAAGCGTTGCTGAAGCTTGCTGCCGCGCTGGAGCGCTCGAGCGAGCACCCGCTGGCCGAGGCGATTATGTCCGAGTGCGAGGCGCGCGGAATTGTCGCGCGCATGGTCGAGGACTTTGCCGCCGTGCCCGGTCGTGGCGTGACGGCGCGCGAAGGGCAAAACGCCATTGCAGCCGGCAACGTACGCCTGATGGACGAGCTGGGCGCGAAGGTGCCCGCCGGCCTTGCCGAACAGTTCGCCGCCGAGGGCAAAACACCGCTGTTCTTTGCCAAGAACAGCGAGCTTGTCGGTACCATCGCCGTGGCTGACGAGGTCAAAGAGACGAGCGCTGCTGCCATCGCCGCGCTGCGTTCGCTCGGCGTCGACGTGCGCATGCTCACCGGCGACAACCGTGTGACGGCCGAAGCAATCGCCCGCCGCGTGGGCCTCAACCGTGCGCAGGTCATCGCCGACGTCCTCCCCGCCGACAAGGAGCGCCATGTGCGCGAGCTACAGGACGCGGGCGGCAAGGTCGCCATGGTGGGCGACGGCATCAACGACTCCCCCGCTCTGGCGCGCGCCGACGTGGGCCTTGCTATCGGCACCGGCGCCGACATCGCCAAGGAGGGGGCAGATGTGGTACTCATGCGCAGCGACCTCATGGACGTCGCACGCGCCATCGAGCTGTCGCGCGCCACGATCCGCAACATCAAGCAGGACCTGTTCTGGGCGCTGTTCTACAACGGCATCGGCATTCCGCTCGCCGCGGGCGTGTTCTTCCCGCTCACGGGATGGCAACTCTCGCCGATGTTTGGCGCCGCGGCCATGAGCCTGTCGAGCGTGTGTGTCGTAAGCAACGCGCTGCGCCTGCGAACCTTTAAGCCGAAAGTGGCAAAATAGGCTCACCATTAAGTCCATTTAGAACGGGTTTTCCAGGTGCCCGAGATTGACCTGAAAGAGGAGCGACGCGTACTTTGGTACGCGAGCGACGGCTTGAAGGTCAAGGTCGGGTGCCTGGGAAAGCCGACATAACAGAAAGGAATACCCATGCGTTACACAATTAAAACGTCTGGCCTCATGTGCGGCCACTGCGACGCCACCGTCGAGACGGCACTGCTCAACGTGGCCGGCGTGACCGACGCCGACGCCGATCACGAGACCCAGACCGTCCAGGTTGAGTGCGCCGACACCATAACCGCCGAGCAGCTCGCCGCCGCCGTCGAAGGCGCCGGCGAGAAGTTCCACGCCCTGTCCGTGACCGCCGCCTAGCAACTGATGGGGACATCCGGAAGATCGACCAGAAACGAGGACTCGCCATGATGGCAGATCACAAATCGGTGACCCGCATGCTCAAGACGGCGCGTGGGCAGATCGACGGCATCCTGCGGATGGTCGAGGAGGACCGTTACTGCGTCGACATCTCCACGCAGCTCATGGCGACGCAGGCACTCATCGCGCGCATTAACGCCGATGTGCTCAAGGCCCATATCGAGGGCTGCGTCGCCTCGGCCATCGAATCGGGTAACGAGGAGCTCAAAGCCGCCAAGCTCGCCGAAATCGAACGCGTCGTCGACAAGCTCGCCAAGTAATTGGCGCATTGGGGTCAGGTTTCTTTGCACCACCTTGGCGCATGGGGGACAGGTACGTTTGCACCACCTTGGTGCAGATTAACCTGTCCCCCATGCACCAAATGGGGTATAAAGGCGTGCAGCATATCGAATGAGAGGCAGTTTGCATGGATAACTTTATGAAAGGTCGCAACGGCGCCGACGAACTCACCATCGTGCTCGGCTTTTTCGGCATCATCCTCGCGATGATCGGGTCGCTCGCACATTTCCAGTGGCTCAGCTGGATCGCCATCGCCGTCATCGTGATCGGCGTGCTGCGCGGCCTGTCCAAGAACGTCGACGCACGCCGCAAGGAGAACGAGGCCTTTGTCGCCGCGACCGCGAACGTCCCCGGCCTGGGCAAGTTCGTCGCCAGCCTGGGCGGCGGCGCTGCGGCGGCCAATGCCTCGCGCGCAGCCGGCACCAGCAAAGAGGACCTGGAGCGCGCCAGGCGCACGGCAAAGAAGATGTGGAAGGGCCGCAAGACCACGGCCTACCTCAAGTGTCCCAACTGCGGCCAGATGCTCTCCGTCCCCAAGGGCAAGGGCAAGATCCGCGTCACCTGCCCCAAGTGCCACGCCA
>UQXP01000067.1 GCA_900545055.1 uncultured Collinsella sp. | reverse complement strand
TGTGCCCCAACTTTGTGGGCGCGACCTACGAGAAGATGGCTCCCGAGGGCGGCTATGCACAGTGGCCTGTCAAGAGCACCGATGTGAACGACCATGGCACCCCCGACATGTTCGCGGGCGGCAAGTTCACAACCAAGGACGGCCGTGCCAACCTGATGGCGCACGACTGGGAGGCGCCCTCCGAGCTTCCCGACGATGAGTACCCGCTCATCCTTTGCACCGTCCGCGAGGTCGGCCACTATAGCTGCCGTTCGATGACCGGCAACTGCAAGACGCTGGCGCTGCTCGCCGACGAGCCCGGCTTTGTCCGCATGAATCCCGCGGACGCCCAGGCGCGCGGCATCAAGAACGGCGACATCGTCTCGATCCACAGCCGCCGCGGCCAGGTTTACAGCCGCGCGGACGTGTCCGACCGTATCAACAAGGGCACGGTCTATATGACCTACCAGTGGTGGATCGGCAAGTGCAACGAGCTGACCATGCACAAGGTCGACCCGGTCTCGCACACGCCCGAGGACAAGTTCTCTGCCTGCCAGGTCGACGCCATCGCCGACCAGGTGTGGGCCGAGGGCGAGGTGGAACGTCAGTACACCGAGCTCAAGCAGGCTCTGGTGGACGCTGCCGCTCCCCAGGATGTTGAGCCCGGCGCCGCCAAGTTCGACGACGAGACGCACGTGAACCAAATCGTGTAGTCCCGTTCTCGTTGGCTTTTTGGGCCGGGCGTCCAAGCGCATCGGACGCCCGGCCCGTTATTTTGAAAGGAAGTGGGGATGAACCGCTTCATCGATATCAACCCGGAGAGGTGCATCGGCTGCGGAACATGCCAGTCCGCCTGTGCAGATGCCCACCGGATGCAGGGTCTTCAGGACACGCCGCGTCTGGCGCTCGTGAAGACCGGCGGCATCTCGGCCGCCCTGGCCTGCCACCATTGCGAGGGTGCCCCTTGCGCCGAGGTCTGCCCGGTGAACGCCATCGAGCACGATGGCGACCGCATCCACGTTAAGGAGCTGGAGTGCATCGGGTGCAGGCTGTGCGCCATCGCGTGCCCCTTCGGCGCCATCCATCCGGACGGCACGTCTATTGCCGGTGTCGCAGGCATGTGCGACCCGACGCCTTCGTACCCTAAGTCCCTGAGCAGCCTGCTTACGTGGGCGCCCGGCCAGTACACCTGTGCCGTCAAGTGCGACCTGTGCGCCTTCGACCCCGAGGGTCCGCACTGCGTGGCGGCGTGCCCCACCAAGGCGCTGACCGTCATGGGCGGCGCGGCCGATCGCGAGCTCGACGAGGCCAAGCGCCTGCGCTCGATCGAAAACGGTCCGGTCGTCGACGTTACCGCTGTGGCCCAGGGCCTGTCCGAGAAAGCAGAAGGGAGCGTAAACAATGGATAGCATGACGCTGTTTATCGCATCGCTTGCCGTCTCGTGCATCGGTGCGCTCGCCTCGGTTCTGCTGATTAAGACCGATAACGCCGCCAAGACCGCCGGCTGCCTGATTGGCGCCGTCGCGGCCGTGCTGTCGTTCATCGCGGGCCTCAAGGCCGTGCTTGGCGACGTTACGTCCCTCAACACGGTCTTCTTCTTCCCGTTCGCCCGTCTCGAGCTCTTGCTTAACGGCCTTGCGGGCCTGATCGTGGTCCTCATCTCGATCCTCGCCTTTGCGGGCTTCATCTACGGTCTGTCCTACTTCGACGAGTACCCGGGCAAGGTCGGGCGCGCCGGCTTCTTCATGAACACCTTCGTCGCCTCCATGATGCTCGTCATTACCGCCGACAACGTGTTTTGGTTCCTGGTCGCCTTTGAGCTCATGTCGCTTACGAGCTACTTCCTTGTCGTCATCGAGGAGAACAAGAACTCCATTAGGGGCGGTTGGCTCTACTTCGTCATCGCGCACGTGGGCTTCGTCCTCATCATGGCGAGCTTCCTGCTCATGACCAACGGCGTGGGCGGTTCCTTCAGCTTCAGTGATTTCCGTACGCATGACTTTGGACCCGCCGTCTCCTCCGTGTGCTTCGTCCTCGCGTTCTTCGGATTCGGCGCAAAGGCCGGTATCATCCCGCTGCACTCCTGGCTGCCCCAGGCGCACCCCGAGGCGCCGTCCAACGTGTCCGCCCTCATGTCCGGCGGCATGATCAAGATCGGTATCCTGGGAATCCTCAAGGTCGGCCTCGACCTGCTCGCGGGTTCGGGCGTCCAGCTCTGGTGGGGCCTCATGGTCCTAGTCTTCGGATCCATCTCGTCGGTCCTGGGTGTCGTCTACGCTCTCCACGAGCACGACATCAAGCGCCTGCTGGCCTATCACTCCGTCGAGAACATCGGCATCATCTTGCTCGGTGTCGGCGCGTCCATGACGGCGCACGCCCTGGGCAACGACGTCATCGCGACGATCGCGCTCATGGCCGCCCTCTACCACACGCTCAACCACGCCATGTTCAAGGGCGAGCTGTTCCTCGGCGCGGGCTCCCTGCTCTATGCCACGGGTACGCGCAACATGGAGAAGATGGGCGGTCTGTTCCGCCGCATGCCGGTCACGGCCGTCTGCTTCCTCATCGGTGCCCTTGCCATCTCGGCCATCCCGCCGCTCAACGGCTTCGTTTCCGAGTGGTTCACCTACCAGTCCCTGTTCAACATCTCGACGCTCTCCGACCCGGTCGTCATGGTGTTCGCCGTCGCCTCCGCGGCCGCCCTCGCCATCACCGGTGCCCTGGCCGTCACGTGCTTCGTGAAGGCCTACGGCGTCTCGTTCGCGAGCAGCCCTCGTTCCCAGGAGGCTGCGAACGCCAAGGAGTCCCCGGCTCCGATGTTGTTCTCGCAGATGCTCCTCGCGGCCATCTGCGTGGTGCTGGGAATCGGCTCTCCCGTCATCGCCCCGGTTCTGGGCGACGTCGCCCAGAGCGTGCTTTCCGGCTCCGCCGTCACAGCCACCTCGGGCTTCTCTCTCGTGAATGAGATTTCCGGTGCCGCCACCTCCACCCCCGCGATCGCCATCGCGCTCGTGGTCCTCACCGGCCTCGCGTTCGCGTTGAGGTCCTGCCTCGGCACCAAGGCCCCCGCTAAGAAGACCGACCCTTGGGCGTGTGGCTATGAGCCCAACGAGCACATGCCCGTCGTCGCCACGAGCTTCGCGTCCGACGTCGAGCTCTTCATGGGCCCGCTCTACTCCCTGCGCGAGGTATGCACCAAGATCTGCTGGTCCATCGCGCACGTGTTCCAGAAGCTCACCGGTGTTGCCCAGGGCGTCGAGCCCCTGCCCGACCGTTTCCTGGTCGATGCACCGAGCGAGGGTGCCGACAAGCTGGCCGGCCTCGCCTCCAAGATCGAGGGCGGCAACTACTCTGTATACATCTGCTACATCGTCGCGGCGCTCGTGGTCTTCCTCGTGCTCGCCGTGGTCATGGTCTAGAGAGGGGAGAGGATATTATGAACATCGTTCTTGCGATAGCGCAGGGCCTCGTGGTCATGCTGGTCGCGCCCTTCTTCTCCGGCCTCGCCCGTGTGATTCGCGCGAAGATGCACAATCGCCGCGGTCCGTCCATCCTTCAGGATTACCGGGACCTCGCGAAGCTCATGGCGCGTCCCGAGTCCGTGAGTTCCGACTCGAGCTTCGTGCTGCGCATCGTGCCGCCGCTGTTCTTCGCGGTGTCGTTCATGCTCGCCATGGGCCTGCCCATGTTCACGCTCGAGAGCCCCATGCCCGTCTTCGGTGACGCCATCACCATCATGTACGCGCTTGCACTGTCCCGCTTCTTCTTCGCGCTGTCCGGCGTGGATTCCTCCAACGCCTACGCGGGCTTCGGCGGTATCCGCGAGCTCCTCATGAGCGTGCTCATCGAGCCGTCCATGCTCATCGCGCTGTTTACCGTCGCCATCGTGTGCGGCTCCACGGACATTGCGACCATGGGTCAGCACATCGTTACGGGCAACGTCTCGAGCGTCGTCGCCGTCATCCTCGCCGGCGTCGCCTTCGCGGCCGCCTGTTACATGGAGCTCGGCAAGCTTCCGTTCGATCAGGCCGAAGCCGAGCAGGAGCTCCAGGAGGGCCCGCTCGCCGAGCTCTCCGGCCCGTCCCTGGCCATGATGAAGCTCGCCATGGGCATGAAGCAGGTCGTGGTCGTCGCTTGGTTCACCTCCATCTTCATCCCCTGGGGAGAGCCCGCGACCATCGGCGTCACCGCTCTCGTGGGCGCCGTCATCTTCCTCGCCAAGTGCCTGGTCGATTTCGTCGTCTGCGGTGTGCTCGAGAACTCCGTGTCCCGTTCGCGCTTCAAGGTGCTCGGTAACCAGACCTGGGCCGTCGTCGGCATCGCGGTCCTCGCGTTCGTCTTCGTTGTCGTAGGCGTGTAGGGAGAAGGGAGAAACTATGTCAATCGAATCGAGCTTGTCCCTCTTTGCCATGGTGGCGATCGCCGTCCCCATGCTGGGCTCCCTGCTCATCGTCATGCTGCCGCGTCCCTACGCTAAATGGATCTGCGCACTCGCCGGCGGCATCGCCACGGTCGCTTCCGTTGGCTTGGCTGCGACGTTTGCCGGAAACGGCATGAACGCGGTCGATGTAACCTGGGCGAGTATGGGCCAGACCTTGGTCATGGGCTTCATATTTGACCGGATGAGCACGCTGCTCGCACCCGCGTTCGTCGCTATCGGTCTGCTCGTCGTCATCTATTCGTTCCCGTACATGAGCGATAAGAACAAGGAGCATCCCGACGCGCCCCGTCGTCGCTTCTACGTGTACTTCTCCACGTTCATCGGCGCCATGGCCGGTCTCGCTTACAGCTCCACCATCGTCGGCCAGCTCGTTTTCTTCGAGATCACCGGCGTGTGCTCCTGGGGCCTCATCAGCTACTACATGACGCCCACGGCCAAGAAGGCCGGTATGAAGGCGCTTATCATCACCCATATCGGCGCTCTGGGACTCTATATTGGCGCGGCCTTCCTGTTCGCCGGAACCGGCACGTTCGCGCTGAGCGCGATCTCCCAGCTCGATTCCGGTATGAAGACCGTCGTGCTGCTGCTCATCCTGTTCGCCGCTTGGGCCAAGTCCGCCCAGTTCCCGCTCTACATGTGGCTGCCCTCCGCAATGGAGGCCCCTACGCCCGTTTCCGCCTACCTCCATGGCGCGTCCATGGTGAAGGTCGGCGTGTGCGTGTTCGCCCGCGCTCTTGCGAGCGCCGGCGAGATCCCCGAGATCGTCGGTTGGGTTGCCATCATCGACGCCGTCGTGACCATGCTCTTCGGCTTCCTCATGTACCTGCCCCAGAAGGATATGAAGCGCCTGCTCGCCTTCTCGACGATCGCGCAGCTCGCCTACGTGTTCTTCGGCCTGGGCCTCTCCGTGTTCGGAAGCCAGATGGCGTTTAACGGCGCCGTCGAGCACATCTTCAACCACGCGTTCACCAAGACCCTGTTCTTCCTCATCGCCGGCTCCCTCAGCTTCACGCTGGGAACCCGTATGCTGCCCAAGATCCAGGGCCTCATGAAGAAGTACCCGGTCACGGGCGTGGGCTTCGCGGTCGCCGCGACCGCTATCGCCGGCGTGCCCCCCATGAGCACGTTCTTCTCCAAGTTCCAGATCATTTCCGGTGGCTTCGCGGTTGGTGCTACCAACACGGTCATCTTCGTCCTCGTGTGCGTCATGGTAGTCGAGACCGTCGCCACCTTCGCATGGTTCCTGCGTTGGATGGGTAAGGTCCTGCCCGGTGAGCCGAGCGAGACCGTGGCCGCCGGCCAGCCCCTTCCGCGCGCCATGGCGTTCGTGTTCGTCGTCCTCATGATCATGGTCGTCGTCGCCGGTCCTCTGTCCTCTAGTTGGATGGGTTAGGAGGTAGGACATGGGTTATTCGTTAGTCAATATCCTGGGCGGTCTTCTGATCGTGACCTCCACCATGGTGGTTGTCTCGAAGACCATCCCGTCCGCCATCAAGTGGTACGCGATCCAGTCGGTTGTCCTGGTGGGCGTGCTGCTCACCCTGGGCCTCACCACCGGTGCCACCGAGCTTCTCATGTGGGCCGCGTCGGCCTTCGTCACCAAGGTGATCCTCGTTCCGTTCATTCTCAACCGTGCCTACAAGAAGATGGGTTCGCCTGCCGATAGCACGCTGACCTCCTCCATCAAGCCGGCTTGGACCATCATCCTCACCGGTCTGGAGGTGGCCGTCTGCTTCGCGGTGGTCACGCGCCTGAGCCTGCCCACTGCCGGGGCGGCTACTCCGGCCCTCGCCATCAGCTTCGCGCATTTCTTCGTCGGCCTCACGTGCATCATCTCCCAGCGCAACATCCTCAAGCAGATCTTCGGGTACTGCCTTATGGAGAACGGTAGCCACGTGACGCTCGCCCTGCTCGCGCCCACGGCCCCCGAGATCATCGAGATCGGCATCGCCACCGACGCCATTTTCGCCGTCATCATCATGTCCGCCGTCGTCGTGAGGATCTGGAACGACACCAAGTCGCTCGACTCCCACGACCTGACCGAATTGAAGGGGTAGGCCATGGATGTTTCAATGTTGACGGTCGCCCTGCTCGCTTGTCCCCTCGTGTTCTCCCTGATTATGGCTGCGCTCCCCAAAACGACGTCTTACGACGTCTTCGCGGGGCTCAACACCATCTCCGTCGCGGCGACCCTCGTCCTTTCGGTCGTCACCGCGGGAACCATGCTCTCGAGCGGGCAGAATATCGACGCTTTGGGCCTGTGGCTCCATCTCGATTCGCTCTCGTCGATCTTCGTCCTTCTGGTAGGCATCATCGGGTTCATCACCGGCGTGTACTCCATCTCCTATATCAAGATTGATATCGAGGAGAAGACCATGCCGGCCGAGCGCACCAAGCAGTACTACGCGCTGTTCAGCCTGTTCGTTTTCACGATGCTGCTCGCCTGCCTGTCCAACAACATCATCCTCACCTGGGCGGCGGTCGAGGCTACCACGCTGTCGACCGTGTTCCTCGTGGGCATCTACAAGAACAAGCAGGCGCTCGAGGCGTCTTGGAAGTACGCGATGGTCTGCACCGCCGGCGTGGCCTTTGGCCTGTTCGGCACGCTGCTCATCTACGCGAACGCCGCCGATATCATGCCCAACGCGCATGAGGCCGCGTTCCTTACCTCCATCATGCCCTACGCCGACCAGTTCGACCCGATGCTCGTGCGCCTCGCGTTCGCGTTCATCGTCATCGGCTTTGGCACCAAGGCGGGTCTGTTCCCCATGCACACCTGGCTGCCCGATGCGCACTCCCAGGCTCCGAGCCCGGTCTCCGCACTGCTCTCGGGCGTGCTGCTCAAGTGCGCCATGCTGGTGATCATCCGCTTCTACTCCCTGTCCATCATCACGGTGGGCGACACCTATCCGCGCACGCTCCTGCTCATCCTGGGCACGCTGTCCATCCTGGTGGCCGCCCTGTGCATCTTTAAGCAGGACGATATCAAGCGCCGCTTCGCGTACTCCTCCGTCGACAACGTCGGCGTGGTCGCGCTGTGCCTGGGTATCGGTGGTCCGCTCGGTATCGCCGCCTGCCTGCTGCACTGCATCTTCCATGGCTTCACCAAGGCGCTCGCCTTCTGCATGGCCGGTAACATCCAGCACATCTACCACACCCGCGACCTGAACAAGATCAAGGGCGTCGTCGAGATCGCTCCCGTCACGGCAGCGCTCACCATCGTCGCCCTGCTCGCGCTCGCCGCCTTCCCGCCGTTCGCCCTGTTCATCTCCGAGTTCCTCACCTTCGTGGCCGGCGTCCAGTCCGGTCCCATCTGGGTGGTCGTGCTCGTGGCCATCGGCCTCACCGGCGTGTACTTCGCCCTTACCGGCATCGCGCTGAAGTCCATCTTCGGCAAGGCGCCCGAGGGCATGAAGCGCCACGAGGTGCCCGCCCTCATGATCATCCCCGAGATCGCCCTTGCGATCGTAGTCATGTGGTTCGGTATCGCCACGCCGGTCGCCATCACGAGCGGCGTTGAGGATGCAACGTCCGTCGTTTTGAACCAGAGCGTCGAAGAGCTCCACGAGGTTCCTCTCTACCGCATGGTGTTTAGCTCCCAGACCAAGACAAGCGAGGTGAATTAGCGCCATGGCAGAACCTGAAAAGAAGGTCTACGCCCGTCGCTGCGAGAGCCATGTCGAGGCCCTGCGCCGCGCCGTTCCGGGCTGCATCGAGA
>UQXP01000066.1 GCA_900545055.1 uncultured Collinsella sp. | reverse complement strand
AGCCCCTTGCGGCGTAGTTCTTATTTAAGCCGTCCAAGTTTTGGGGTGCAGTTCATTGAGCTGCGGGGCCGTATTTCGTTGAGTATCCAATTGAGACAATGAGCGCAACCGTCGTGAGATCGCATTTGCGCTCTCCGAGTCACCGACAAGCTACCTTCCATCCATGTGACCAATTCGCTTTCGGTCTATAACCTGCTTGAGGCGCGCGAAGACTGCGACCTGTGCCTCGTGGGCGGCATGTACCGTCGCCGCACCGCCGCCTTTGTGGGACCAACAGCCGAGGATGCCCTGCGTGCGCTGGGCATCGATGCGGCCTATATCGGCGCCAACGGCATTTTGGACGGCGACGTGTCCACGTCTAACATGGAAGAGGGCCGCATCCAGCAGCTCGCCCTTAGCAAGGCCGACTCGCGCTATCTGATCGCAGATTCCAGCAAGATTGGCAAGCGCGACTTCTACACCTTCTGCCGCCTGGACAGCCTGGACGCCGTAGTGTGCGAGCCGAGCATCTCCGCCGAAGACCGCGCCGCCATCGAGGAGCACGCGCAGGTCATTTGCTAACTAGCGTAGCAGGCGATACTTCTGCCCTCTGCCGGTGCCTTCAACTGTCGCCAGGCCTGTCTCAACGAGTTTTTTGAGGATGCGAAGAAGCTTCGAGCGACTAAAGGTGACTTTGGCCGCAAGCTCGCTTGTCGATTGAGGGTGTACTCCGCTCAGCAGTCCGAATACGATAAGTTCGTCGCCTTTGAGCCCCGGGTTATCCATGAGTAGGGGAAGTGTTACCACAATGGCGTTATCCGAAACTTGAAACCGGGGCTTTCTGACGCTGTCCTTATAGGTATCGCGAATTCGCATGATGCCCGTTCCAAAGGCTTCGATAAGACCCAGGCGCAAAAAGACTTCGGCAAGAATACGATTGCGTCTAACGGATAGCATGTCGGACAGATATTCATCGACGGTCATGCTTGCCGGCAAGCCGCCGGGCGAAGCGACTTCCACACGGTCATCGAACATCGAGATGCGGATGTGTGCGGGCGCATCCCAAGTCCTATGAACGACTGCATTGGTAATGGCCTCGCGGAATGCTTCGAGCGGAATGAGCTCCTTGCGGATCCGCTCCATCCCCTGGATCTCTTCGTAGCAGTACTGGGCTTCGAAAAGCTCAAGGGCTCCGTCAATTTCCGCTAGAACGGATGCATGTTCAAGAGTCTTGCGCTGCTTAATGAGGTTGATAGTTTCACCAAACACTGCGATGTCGATACCCGGGAAGCCATTCTCGTCCGCGAGCAGTTCTGCCGCGTTGTTGTAGGTTCCGGTTTCATCAAGCAGGCCAAGGGTTTTGAGAGTATCGGTTGTGAATGACTGAAGCGAAAGTTTTGCTGTTAGACGATTCTCTAAAACGGTGAAAGATAAATCTTGTTTGTTTGCCGGGAGCTGCTCAAAGGAGAGGTTTTGACCCTCGAGTACAAGACGCGAAAGGCCTAGGGTATCAACTGGAATGGTCGCGGTGTCATTGCGCTTGTATGCCTTCGAGCGGTATAGGTAAGGCTTCGATCTGCCGGGAAAGACCGTAAGCTCCACGGTTGCATCGGGCTCGTCGATCTTTAGGGAGTAATCGGGCTGGGGGATGATCGAATCGTTAATCTTGTTTTCGATATCCAGGCAGGTCTGCTTGGGGTCATCGAGGCCAACGGCTTCTCCGTCGTCGTTAATTCCAAATAGAACGCGTCCTCCCGTGCCATTTGCATAAGCGGAGACGGTTTTAAGGAACGAATTGGTGACGCATTCCTTGAATTCAAGATCTTTGGATTCTTGCATTGTGATGCTCCGTTTCGCTTCAATTTGACGTGAAAAATAACACGTAAAAATTTTACACGTCATTTTACGCGTCAAAATTATGACACGAAAAAATTTGCGTGTCATTTTGCGCGTCAAAGTGACGCGAAATGACGCGCAAACGCGAATGCATTGGCATTCTGAACAATAACGGAGTTTGTAAGCCTGGGGCTTGATTGGGCTAACGCATGGAATTATCCGTATTCTCGAACACGCTTTCGGTATCATTTTGGCATTAAAAGATACCGAAGTGTGTTCGTGATGCCGATAATAATTAAGAAAGAGGAGCGCTTCGTAGCTGCCTGGAAAGTGAGGATTTGACCATCTGATTGTCTCGATCTGTAACAACTAGGCGATCAAATGCTCGTTAGATGTTACAGATTTAGATTTTCTGCCTGGCCGATTCCGTTTGTCTCAATCTGTAACAACTGGGACCGAAAATCCCAGCTAGATGTTACAGATCGAGACAAACGATCCGCGCGGCTCGGCAAAAAATAAAAAGGCCGCATGCGATCCCGTGGGGGATTCGCATGCGGCCGACAAGGGGTATGTGGCTGAAACTAGGCCATGAGCAGGCCGGTCTCCGCGACGTTCTTGTACCAGTACGCGCTCGCCTTGGGATAGCGCTTCTGGGTCTCGAAGTCGATGTAGAACAGGCCATAGCGCTTGTTGTAGCCGTTGGTCCAGGAGAACTGGTCCTGCAGCGACCATACAAAGTAGCCGTCGACGTTCACGCCGCCGTCAATCGCCTTGAGGATCCACGCGAGATGCTGACGCATGTAGTCGATGCGAGGGGCGTCGTCGATAAAGCCGTCCTCGAAGTCGTCCTTATAGCCCATGCCGTTCTCGGTGATATAGATCTTCTTGTAGTTGGGGTAATCGTTCTTAATGCGGAGCAGCAGATCGTACAGGCCCTCGGGATAGATAATCCAGTCCCAATCGGTGGTGGGTACGCCTTCGCGCACGCATGACTCACCAACGCCCTTGAGGAACCAGCGCGAGGAGCCCTTGTCGCCAGTGCCATTGTGGTTGATGTCGTTTTCGCCCTCGGCAGCACGCAGGAACTGGCACTTGTAGGTGTTGACGCCCAGGCAATCGTTGTAGGGGAGCGCGGCAGTCAGCGCGGCGATGTCCTCGTCGCGGACGTCGAGCTCGCCGCCGGCGATATGGGCCAGCTTGGTCGCAGCCTCCATGGTGTCGGCTGCATAGTGGCCGCGGAAGGTGGCGTCGAGTACCCAGCGGTTGTTGATGACGTCGGCCATACGAGCCGCCTCGCAGTCGGCAGCGCTGTTGGGATCGAGGGGATACTTGGGCTCCAGGTTCTGGACAATGCCGATCTCGCCCTCAAAGCCGCCCTCATGGAAGGCGACGACAGCCTTGGCGTGGGCCACCATCATGTTGTGCATGAGCTGGAAGGCCTTGTCCAGGCGATACTTCTCGCCGTGCGGCCAGTTGCCAACGATAAAGCTGCCCTCGGCGGTCGCGGGAATCTCGTTAAAGGTAAACCAGTGCTTGACCTCGGTGAACTCGGCAAAGCAGAACTTGGCATACTCGACAAAGGCGTCGATCGTCGTGCGCGTCAGGAAGCCCTCGCCGCCGTTCTGGTAAAAGGCCTCGGGCGTATCAAAGTGATCGAGCGTGACATAGGGGATAACGCCGGCTTTATTGCAGGTGGCAAAGAGCTCGTGATAGAAGGCAACACCCTCGGGGTTGATCTCGCCGGTGCCGTTGGGGAAGATACGGCTCCAGGCGATGGAGACACGGATGCCGTTGATGCCAAAGCGCTGGCACAGGTCGATATCGACCGGGTACTTGTTGTAGAAATCGCTTGCGGGGTCGGGAGAGAAACGGCCCTGAGCAGCCAGGAAATCGTCCCAGGGCACTTTGCCCTTGCCGTGCGTGCGGGTCTCGCCCTCAACCTGGTAAGCGGCGGTGGCACCGCCAAACACAAAGCCGTCGGGGAACTGCATGGGATTGGTCATGAGTCATCCTTTCTGTGGGATACGAATAGGGAGAGGTGCCCGAACTGGGGTCCGGGCACCAACAGAGGGAGGAACTAGTCGAGGTTCTCGCGGAGCCACTTGATGGCGCCAGCGGGGTCGCGGGTAAGGTCGATGTATTCCTTGCCGCGTGGGGCGAGCAGCTTAATGCCCAGGCGATCGGTGTCGGCCTTCATGTCGTTGTAGTAGCTACGGACCTGCGGGGCAAGCACGATAACGTCGTACTGATCCATGATGGCAGTGTGCTGACCATAGGCACCGGCAGAGGAAGCGATGTTCTCGCCGGTCTGTGCGGCGCCTTCCTTAATGGCGTTGGCGAGCATGGCGGAGGTGCCGGCGCCGGCGCACAGGACGAGGACCTTCAGGCCATCGACGTCCTTCTTGGCGGATGCGTCGGCGGCGGGCTCGGGCTGATCGGCGACAGGCTCGCTGTCGACGGCAGCGGCGGTCGGCTCGATGACGGGCTCGGAGGCGCTGGCAGCGATGGTGGCAGCACCATCGGACTCGAGACCCAGCTCGGCGGCGCGCTCGGCCTCCTGGTCGCAGAGCAGCTTATCGTATGCCTTCAAGAATGGCAGGTAGATGATGGCGTCCAGCAAGATGATGATCGCGACAAATACCAGGGCAATAAGCTGGAAGTTCGTGGTGATGAAAATGCCGATGGGGGCGGGGGTGGCCCAAGGCACTACGAAGGAGAAGCCGTTCATGCCCACGTTATCGATAAAGAACTTGGCAACACTCACGTTGACGCAGCCGGCGGCAACAAAGGGGATGAGCATGTAGGGGTTAAGGATCATCGGCGCGCCAAAGAGCAGCGGTTCGTTGACGGCGAAGGCAACAGGAACAATCGAGGCCTTACCGACGGCTTTGAGCTGCTTGGACTTCATAAAGAGAATCAGCAGAAGCGGCACGATGAACGTGGCGCCGGTGCCGCCGAACTCACCCACGAGCGACATGTTAAAGGTGAGGGAGTGGGCGGGGTGACCACCGGCCAGCAGAACCTGCAGGTTCTCGGCCTGGTTGGCAAGACGGATGGGGTCGATGCCCGGCTGGACGATCGAGGGGCCGTGGACGCCGATGAACCAGAAGAACGCGGTGGCTGCCTGAATAAGGATGAGTCCGGGGTAGGTCTCTGCTGCAGTGAAGAGCGGGGAGAGCAGCTTGATGAGCAGCTCGGAGAACGGAACGCCCATGAGGTTGCGCACGACGACATCGATGATGCCGCAGATGATGACGGCGCCGCCAAAGGGGATGATGTCGCGGAAGTTCTGAGCGATGGCGCCCGGGACCTCCTTGGGCAGCTTAATGGTCAGATCGCGCGAGACGCAGAATTTGTAGACCCACACGGTGATGAATGCGGCGATATAGGCCGAGAACAGACCGCGCGTGCCCATGCTGGTGCAGTCGAAGACCGAAAGCTCGGAGCCGTTGAACTTGGTGGTGAACTGCGTAACAGCTAGCAAAAGCATGCTGCACTGGGCGGCAACCATGGTGGAGCCGTCGTTGAGCACCTTGCCGGCGGGCATGCGACGGTTCATGGAAGCCGTAAAGTTCTTGGCAGTGGTGCCGGCAACCATGATGCCCATGACGCCCATGGTGAAGTTGTACAGCTTGTTGCACCAGTCGATGAGCGGCTGGGGCAGCGTGATGCCGACTACGCCGGGAAGGGTGGCAATGAGCAGAAAGATCGAAGAGGTGAGGACGATGGGCATGCACCCAAGGAATCCGTCCTTAATAGCCTGGAGGTAGATGTTCCTCGAGATCTTCTCAAAGAACGGCTGATGCTTTTCGAGCATCTTTACGATGGCGTCCATAAAGCTCCTTTGCTACTTGATGCGCGATGCATGTGGATGGAACTGGTCGTCGATGGATGGTCAGGACTGCCCGGAAACCTTCCTGCTTAAGGAAGGCATTGCGAAATGACAACGTTGTCATTTCGTTAATGACAACGTAAGACATTTTTGGAAGAGCAACAAGGATATACGGGTGAGCGGTCGATATTGTCCGGTAAACGGTTGATTTATCAGTCAGGCAGGTAGTGTATGCTAGAACGCAAAAAGCAAGCGATGCAAAACCGACTGGAGAAGTAGTGGCAACGATAGACAAGAAAAATGTCTCAATGAACGATGTGGCGGTTGCCGCGGGCGTTTCTCTCAAGACGGTGTCGCGCGTGATCAACGAGCCCGATAGCGTGCGAGAGTCGACACGCGATAGGGTCCATGCGGCCATGGAGGCGCTCGGGTTTCGAACTAACTTTGCCGCGCGTTCGCTCAAGTTGGGCCGTTACGGGTGCATCGGCGTCGTGCTGTTTCACTTGTCGGGTGGTGCCGTGGACATGATTGACGGTATCGCCGATGCCGCCGAGGAACGCGGCTTTGCGCTCACGATGATTAAGAAGCGCGCAGGGGAGAAGATGACCCTTGCCGATGCGGCGCGCAGGATGTCGCAGCTGCCTGTTGATGGCATGATCTTCAACCTGCGTCAGATGGTCGATGACTTTGATACCTTTGAGGCACCGAAGGACCTCAAGACTGTGATTATCACACCGATGGAACATCCTACCTGCTCCACCGTCAGTGACGACCAAGAGGGCGGCGCGCGCATGGCGTGCGAGTACTTCTTGGATCACGGGCACAAGAACGTGTATTTCGTTTCGGGTAAGAAAGAGTCGCTGTCGAGCCAGTGCCGTATGAAAGGTTGGCGTGCGGCACTCGAGGCGCGTGGTATCGAGCCGCCCGAGCCGCTGCAGGGTGATTGGAATGCGGATAGTGGCTATGCCGCGGGCCTTGTGCTTGCCGATAAACCCGATTGCACGGCGGTCCTCGCTGCTAACGACTGCATGGCAAACGGCGTGATGATGGCTCTACGTGACAAGGGGCTCAGCGTGCCCGACGACGTGTCCGTGATCGGCTTCGACGATGAGCTCTACAAGACGATTCCCAACTCGATTCTGACGTCGGTGAAGTTTCGCCACCGCGAGCTGGGCATCCGTGCGCTTAACGAGGTCGTCACAGGTCTGGAAGTCCCGAGCTCCAGAAGCCGTACACTCGTCTCTGGCGTGTTGATCGAGCGCGCGAGCGTGCGGGATCTGCGGGCGTAGACGTGCTCGGTCTGTTCATCTAAATCTGTAACAGGTAGGGCCCAAAAACTCGGCTAGATGTTACAGATTTAGACAATTCGGCCCGGCTTATTCCGTTTGTCTCGATTTGTAACAACTAGACGGTCAAAAGTGGTCTACATGTTACAGATCGAGACAAACGAACGCGGCCCAGCCCGCCCTAAAAACAAAAACGGCGGATACGACCAAGGATGCTGAAGCATCCACCGGGAAGGTCGTATCCGCCACACGGAAAGAGGTGCATGGACGCAGCACCCATGCGATCGGGAATGGTAAGGTGCGCGGCGGCGTGATGGTCACGGCGGCCGATGGCGTTAGCTAGTCCAGACGACGGGTCTGCGCCACGTGCTTATACCAGTATGCGCTTGCCTTGGGCGTGCGCTTCTGGGTCTCAAAGTCAACGTAGAAGAAGCCGTAACGCTTGTTGTAGCCGTTGGTCCAGGAGAACTGGTCCTGTAGACTCCACAGGAAGTAGCCGCCTACGTTGACGCCGACCTCCATGGCCTTGAGCAGCCAACGCAGGTGCTGCTCGATGTAGTCGATGCGGGGCTGGTCGTCCACAAAGCCGTCCTTGTAGGGGTCCTTGTAACCCATACCGTTTTCGGTGATGAAGATCTGCTTGTAGTTGGGGTAGCGCTGCTTAATGTAGACGAGCAGATCGAACAGGCCCTCGGGATAGATGATCCAGTCCCAGTCGGTGGTGGGGATGCCAGGCTTGTTCACATGCTCGCCAATACCCTTAACGCGCCAGCGGCCGGTGCCCTTCTCGCCCGTACCGTTGTGGTGCAGGTCGTTCTCGCCGTCGTAGGCCTTCAAGAAGCGGCACTGATAGTTGTTAACGCCCAGGTAGTCGTTGTAGAGCGCTGCCTCGCGCATAATCTCGAGGTCCTCGTCCAGGATCTCGATGGTGCCGCCCGAGACGGCAGCCAGGCGGTTGGCGCACTCGAGGGTGTCGGGCGCGTAGTCGCCGCGGAAGGTGGCGTCGAGCAAAAACTGGTTTTGCAGCACGTGCTCGTTGTTGGCGGCCTTGATGTCGGCAGGGTCATTCTCGTTGAGCGGGTACTTAAACTCCAGCGACTGGATAACGCCGATCTTGCCCTTAAAGCCGCCATTGTGGAAGGCGAGCACGGCCTTGGCGTGGGCGAGCATCATGTTGTGCTCGCACTGGAAGGCCTCGGCCAGATGTGCCTTAACACCGCCGGGGAAGGTGCCCTCGATGTAGGTGTTGGAGGCGTCGGCCCAGATCTCGTTAAAGGTGAACCAGTAGGTCACCTGGTCGGCGTACTCCT
>UQXP01000065.1 GCA_900545055.1 uncultured Collinsella sp. | reverse complement strand
GGACCTCGGGGGCGTTCGGCTAGCTGCGGGAACGGCCTATTCGCTTAATGTGTTCGGCTGAGATCGGAAATCAACCTGCCTTACGGGTTTTCCTGGGACGGGGCTGAATTGACTGATTTTGACTTAGGCAAAATCAGTCAATTAACCCACCGTCCCGATAAAACCCTGATGGAGTAAATAACCGATTGCGACGCCTTGGTGGACGGTTATCTCTGCGGTGGATCTTACTATGTTGCTGATGCCCGTGTCGGCGAGCAGGCCTAAGGGGCTGTGGTCTAGCTCCCACTCTAGGCCGTGTTCGCTTATCTCTGTATTGGGAGCGATGGCGATGATGGAGAAGGTTTTGCCTTCGGCGTTTTCGATGGTCCAGGTCTCGTCCTGGTGCAGGATTCTGGCCGTTACTTCGTCTTCTTCGATCCAGACGGGGGCGTCCGTATAGCCTGCCAGTAGACCCAACACGGACAGAGCCATGTCGGGGCGGCCTCCGGTGGCGCAGGTTGCTACTACTTCGGCGCCTGGCCAGCGGCGGCGGATGGTGTCTAGGGCTAGCGCCAGATCGGTGTAATCCTTGTAGGGGTTGTGTCGCTCTACTTCAAAATCGGCAGCGGCATCGACCAGAGCGCGTCCCTCATCGCTAACGGTGTCGGCGTCGCCCACGTAGACGTCGCAGCTCAGGCCAGCGCCCAGCAGGGCGTCCAGGCCGCGATCTACGGCTACGATGTGGTCGCACTCCCCTGCCAGGCGATGCAGCAACTCGACGCTCGCCACCACCGGCGAGCCGCAGACCACTAATACTTTGCAAGCCACGGCCCTCGCCTATCCCTCAAACGAAAGCACGCGGGCCAGGTCCAGGTCCTCATAGCTGTCGATAAAGATGTCGCAGTTGGCACGCACGTCGTCGCGCTCCATACGACCATGCGGGTCATAGATACCCACGCGCTTAAAGCCAGCGCTGCCAGAGCTCTTAAGGCCAAAGACGGCGTCCTCAAACACCCATGTGCGATCAAACTTGCAACCGTGGCGCTCCTCCAGGCGACGCAACGCCAGCTCGTATACGTCGGGGAACTGCTTGGAGCGCCCCGCCTCGCCCGTCGTGGCAATAAACTCCATATAGCGATCAAGGCCCGAGCCCGCAAGGGCGGACTGCACCAGCTCGGCCGGGGTGGACGTGGCAACGCACATAGCAATGCCCGCCGCCTTCGCCTGCTCCAAAAATGCCAGAAGGCCCTCACGCGGCGGCACCTTGGAATAGCCATCGATGAGGATCTCGCTCAGCTCGCGATACAGCTCCTCGCCACCTTCGCCAATGCCCCACGTGTCGTGGTAGGCCTGGCACTCGTCCTCGAGCGAAAGGTGCTCAAACTGGGCAAAATCGTCGACCGTCACATCAATGCCGTGGCGGCGCAATAACTCGGGCTGGGCGTAGCCCCAAACGGGGGTGCTATTAACCAGCGTGCCGTCGCAATCGAAAATAAAAGCAACGTTGAGGGCGGCGGTCTGGGACATAAACGAACCTTTCGATGTCAAATGGTAAACATCCTGCTAAAAACGTTTTACCAAACGTCAAACTAACAATCTAAAAACCCTAATTGGTAAAACTGTCAAGGGTTTTACCACGGCAATTCTGCCAGTGGTATAAACATGTCGCTTACCGATTAAACGCCCTCGCAAATCCGCTTTCGTCCATAAAACTAACGTACAGGTGTTATCGTAGTTTCTGCCGAAAGTTCCACCGAGCACGCGAGGTGGAACGAATCATAGAACTATCGCCGTCCCTTCGATTCGTGCAGCCTTGGACCTTTCGCATCTAGTCACCAAGGCAACACGCTGCCGCGTCATGATGGGATCAAACGTGAGCGATACAAAGCTAAAGCCAGCAACTAAAAAGCCTGCTACCCGCAAAGCCGCCCCGCACGCACCGGAACTCTCTAAGGACGATGTCTATCTGTTTGGCATTGGAATGTGGGAGCGCAGCTGGGAAAAGATGGGCGCGCACCCCGACACGCAAAACCGTACGCGTGGCTGGCGCTTTTGCGTTTGGGCGCCCGATGTAAAGAGCGTTCACGTCATTGGCGAATTTAACGACTGGGACGAGGAAGCCAACCCGCTGGTACCCGTGCATACGAGCGCTATTTGGGAAGGCTTTATTCCTGGCGCCGAGCAAGGCCAGCTCTATAAATATCTCATTGAGACCAACGAGGGCGAAAAGCTCTACAAGGCCGATCCGTACGCCTTTAAGGCCGAGTGCCCTCCGGGAACGGCAAGCGTGCTGTGGAGCCTGGACGGCTACCAGTGGAACGACGCCGCGTGGCTCAAGCGCCGTGCCGGCCATAATCACATGTCGCAGCCCCTTAACATCTACGAGGTGCATATTGGCTCGTGGAAGCGCCACGGCGACGCGCCGCAGGGCGAGCCGGACGAGTACGGCAACTACCCCGGCCCCATGGACCCCTTCCCCGCACAGCGTGGCGAGTTCTACTCCTACGACGACCTGTCGGTGGAGCTCGTGGACTACGTGCGCGACATGGGCTACACGCATATCGAGGTCATGCCGCTCATGGAGCATCCCTTCGATGGCTCCTGGGGCTACCAGACGACCGGCTACTATGCCGCCACGTCGCGCTATGGCAACCCGCAGCAGCTCATGCACTTTATCGATGCGTGCCACGAGGCGGGCATCGGTGTGATCATGGACTGGGTGCCCGGCGGTTTTTGCGCCGACTCCCACGGCCTTGCCACTTTTAACGGCCACATGCTGTTTGAGCACGAGATTCACCCCAACTGGGGCACGCACAAGTTCGACTTCGCCCGCGGCGAGGTCCGCTCCTTCCTGGTCTCCAACGTGCTTTACTGGCTCGAGAACTTCCATGTGGACGGCATTCGCATGGACGGCGTGTCCAGCATGCTGTACCTCAACTTTGGCATTGACGATCCAGGGCAAAAGAAGTTCAACAAGTACGGTACCGAGGAGGACCTGGACGCCAGCGCGTTTATCCGTCAGGTCAACTGCGCCGTTGAGGCACACTACCCCGACGTGATGATGATGGCCGAGGAGTCCACCGCCTGGCCGCTCGTGACCTATCCGCCGCAGGACGGCGGCCTGGGCTTCCACTACAAGTGGGACATGGGTTGGATGAACGACACCCTGCACTACATGCAGACCGATTTTCCGTGGCGTCCCGGCAACCACGGCCTGCTAACGTTCTCCATCATGTACGCCTTTACCGAGAACTTTATCTGCCCCTTAAGCCACGACGAGGTTGTGCACGGCAAGTGCTCGCTCATCGGCCGCATGCCGGGCGACTGGTGGCGCCAGTTTGCCGGCCTGCGCACGCTGGCCTTCTACCAGATGACGCATCCCGGTGCCAAGCTCAACTTTATGGGCAACGAGATCGGCCAGTTTATTGAGTGGCGCTACTACGAGTCCATCCAGTGGTTCCTGACCGAGCAGTACGAGACTCACAAGCATCATCAGGCGTTTATCAAGGCGCTCAACCACCTGTACACCGCCGAGCCCGCCCTGTACGAGCGCGGCTACACCGACGACGGCTTTACCTGGATCGACGCGGACAATTCCAAGCAGTCCATCGTGAGCTTTGTGCGCCAGGGCGAGGATATCGACGACGACCTGGTGATCCTGATCAACTTTGACCCGGCGAGCTATGAGAGCTTCCGCGTGGGCGTGCCGCGCGAGGGTGACTGGGAGGTCATTTTCGACTCCGACCGTCCCGAGTTTGGCGGCAGCGGATACGCCGGCGAGGAGCCCTACACCTGCTCGAGCGAGCCCTATCCCTGGAACGGGCAGATGGACTCCATCGAGATTAAGGTCCCCGGCCTGGCTGGCGTGGTGCTTAAGCGCCGCGGTCCCAGCAGCTACAAGCCGCCGGTGGTTGAGGAGCCCAAGAAAGCGACGCGCAAGCGCACGTCCTCGGTGAAGCTCAAGCCCGCGGCTGCCAAGAAGGCTCCGACCAAGGCAAAGGCTACGACGACCAAGGCCAAGGCTGTCGCAAAGCCCGCTGCTAAGGCTACCGCGACCAAGAAGCCGGCTGCCAAAAAGGCCGCTGCCAAGGCCAAGTCTGCTTCTGTTAAGCCGTCGGCCAAGGATGCGTAACAAAGCCGTTACAGCTGTAATTACCCGCCTCGCCGAGGCGTAGGATACAAGTCATAACCGTTCCGGGAGAAACATCCCCGGGGGAAAGGAACGTATGAATAAGATCTTCGACAACAAGCAGGAGTTTACCGAGCTCTATCGCGATGCCGTCATGAGCATCAGCGGCAAGAGCGTCGAGGCCGCCAGCGACCTGGACCGCTTTAACGCCCTGGCCAAGCTCGTGGCCGAGAAGGCACGCACCGTTGCCACCAAGAGCGACGCCCGTGCGACCGCCGAGGGCAAGAAGCGCGTGTACTACTTCTCGATCGAGTTTTTGATCGGCCGCCTGCTTGACAACTACCTGCTCAACTTTGGCGTGCGCGACATGGTCGCCGAGGCGCTCGACGACATGGGCTTCGACCTGTCCGTCATCGAGAACCAGGAGCCCGATCCGGCTCTGGGCAACGGTGGCCTGGGCCGTCTGGCTGCGTGCTTCCTAGATTCCATGGCAGCCGAGGGCATTGCCGGCTACGGCAACGGCATGCGCTACCGCTACGGCCTGTTTAAGCAGGAAATCGTCAACGGCAGCCAGGTGGAGGCCACCGACGAGTGGCTTACGCACGGCTATCCCTGGGAGGTCCGCCGTCAGGACAAGGCCGTGACCATCAAGTTTGGTGGCCATGTTGAGGGCTTTGAGGAGAACGGCCGCACGTTCTACCGCACGGTGGACACGCAGGACATCCTGGCCGTCCCTTATGACATCCCCGTCGTGGGCTATGCCGGTGAGACCGTCAACAAGCTGCGCGTCTGGGCCGCCGAGCCGGTCGAGGAGCACTTTGACCTGGAGGCCTTCAACCGCGGCGACTATGCCCTGGCCGACGCCGAGCGCGCCGAGGCCGAGGCCATCAGCGCCATCCTCTACCCCAACGACGCCGGCGAGCACGGCCGTCTGCTGCGCCTGAAGCAGGAGTACCTGTTTGTTTCGGCCGGCATCTACAGCCTGCTCGACACCTTTGAGAAGGAGCACGGCGAGAACTGGGAGCTGCTGCCGCAGTTTGTGGCCATCCACACCAACGACACGCACCCCGCCATGTGCGGCCCCGAGCTCATGCGCATCCTCATCGACGAGAAGAAGCTCGAGTGGGACGACGCCTGGAACATCGTGACGCAGGTCGTGAGCTACACCAACCACACCATCCTGCCCGAAGCTCTGGAGAAGTGGCCCATCGGCACGTTCTCCAAGCTCCTCCCCCGCGTGTACCAGATCATCGACGAGATCAGCCGTCGTTGGCACGAGTCGTTCGACACCACGCAGGAGGGCTGGCAGGAGCGTCTGCGCCAGACCGCCATTCTGTGGGACGGCGAGATTCGCATGGCCAACCTGTCTGTGATCTGCAGCCACAGCGTCAACGGCGTGGCCAAGATCCACTCCGACATCATCAAGAACATCGTGCTCAAGGACTTCTATGCCTTAACGCCCGAGAAGTTCAACAACAAGACCAACGGCATCTCGCACCGTCGCTTCTTTGCCGAGGCCAACCCCACCTACGCCAAGCTCGTGACCGAGGCCATTGGCGACGGCTGGCTCAAGGACGCCTTTGAGCTGGAAAAACTCAAGGAGTTCCAGAACGACACCGAGTTCCTGAAGGCCGTGGGTGCCTCCAAGCGCGCCAACAAGGAGCGCCTGGCCGCCTACGTTAAGGCCGAGACCGGTCTGGTCATTGACCCCAACACCGTCTTCGATGTTCAGGTTAAGCGCTTCCACGCCTACAAGCGTCAGCTCATGAACATCATGAAGGTGATGGACATCTACAACCGTCGCATCGCCGATCCCAACTTCCACGTGACGCCGACGACCTTCATCTTTAGCGGCAAGGCTGCCTCGAGCTACACCTTCGCCAAGGAGACCATCCGCCTCATCAACTCCGTTGCGGACGTCATCAACAACGATGCCCGCGTCAACGAGGTCATGAAGGTCTGCTTTATCCCCAACTTCCGCGTGAGCAACGCCCAGCTCATCTACCCCGCCGCCGAGATCTCGGAGCAGATCTCCACGGCCGGCAAGGAGGCCTCGGGCACGTCCAACATGAAGCTCATGATGAACGGCGCCATTACGCTGGGCACCCTCGACGGCGCCAACATCGAGATCGCCGATCTGGCCGGCCGCGAGAACGAGGCCATCTTTGGTCTGACCGCTACCGAGGTCGAGCAGCTCTGGGCATCGAACAGCTACTTTGCGTGGGATACCCTCAACGGCGACCGCGAGCGTCTGGGCCGCGTGATGGACGAGCTTAAAGACAACACCTTTGCGGGTCTTTCGGGCAACTTCGAGAGCATCTACAACGAGCTCATGAACAACAACGACCCCGACCTGGTCATGGCAGACTTCCGCAGCTACGTGGATGCATGGGAGAAGCTCACGAACAGCTACGGCGACCAGGAGACCTGGAACCGCAAGGCGCTGCTCAACACCGCCTCCTCCGGCTGGTTCTCGAGCGACCGCACCATTCGCGAGTACCGCGACGAGATCTGGCACGCGTAGAGGCGCGCGAGCTCCCTTAGCCAGCACGGCATTACTCGACGGGCGTGACCGAGCGCCGCGCCCGTCGCTAATGGGTTTAAGAACATCGATGACAGAAGGAGAAATCGATGAGTAAGAAAGAATGCATCGCGATGCTCCTCGCAGGAGGACAGGGCAGCCGATTGGGGGCACTCACCCAAAAGATCGCTAAGCCGGCGGTTAGCTTTGGTGGCAAGTTCCGCATTATCGACTTTTCGCTCTCCAACTGCTCCAACTCGGGCATCGACACGGTGGGCGTTCTGACGCAGTACCGTCCCTACCTGCTGCATGCCTATGTGGGCTCCGGCGAGGCGTGGGATCTGGACAGCCGTGACGGCGGCGTGTCGATCCTGCCGCCGTACGAGACGCAGACCGGTGGCGCCTGGTATGCGGGCACGGCCGACGCCATTACGCAGAACCTCGACTACATCAAGGCCAACGACCCCAAGTACGTCCTGATTCTTTCGGGCGATCACCTGTATCGCATGGACTACCGCAAGATGCTCAAGACGCACATTGAGAACAACGCCGACCTCACGGTGAGCGTTATGCCCGTGCCGTGGGAGGAGGCCAGCCGCTTTGGCATCCTGACCACCGACCCCGAGGACGGCCGCATCACCAAGTTTACCGAGAAGCCCGAGAAGCCCGATTCGAACCTTGCGTCCATGGGCATCTACATCTTCTCGGCCGACGTCCTGATCGAGGCGCTTGAGCAGGACGCTCTGGACCAGCGCTCGAGCCACGACTTTGGCAAGGACATCATCCCCAAGCTGCTCGGCGAGGACAAGCGCCTGTACAGCTACGAGTTCCACGGCTTTTGGAAGGACGTTGGCACCATCGCCAGCTTCCACGAGACCTCGATGGACCTGCTGGGCAACAACCCCGAGTTCGACCTCTTTGACAAGAGCTTCCCCATCATGTCCAACATCACCACGCGTCCGCCGCACTACATTGGCCCGGATGGACGCCTGGACGACTGCCTGGTCTCCAACGGCTGCAAGATCTACGGCACCGCTCGCCACTCGATCCTTTCGACCGATGTCATCATCGAGGAGCGAGCCGTGGTCGAGGACTCCGTGCTGCTGCCGGGTGCGCACGTTAAGAGCGGCGCGCACATCTGCCGCGCTATTTTGGGCGAGAACTCCACGGTCGAAGAGGGCGTGAAGCTCGGCTCTGTCGATACCACCAAGGATACGGCCGTCGTTGGAAATGACGTCGTTATCGGGAAGGGGGAATGATCCGATGATCAATCGCAAGGCCATCGGTTATATCACCGCTAACTACTCTTCGACCTACGGCAGCGTGCTGCTCAAGGACCGCCCCATCGCGTCCGTTCCGTTTTTGGGCCGCTACCGCCTGATCGACTTCCCGCTGTCCAACATGATGAATGCCGGCATTAAGACCGTCGGCGTCGTCATGCCGGGCAACTACCGCTCACTGATCGACCACGTGGGCTCGGGCAAGGACTGGGGCCTGGACCGCAAGAAGGGCGGCCTGTTCATGGTGCCCGGCAACGCGTATGGCACCACCAAGGGCGGCATGCGCTTCCTGCTGCGCGACATCATCTCCAACAAGACGCTGTTCCAGCGCTCGGATAAGCCCTATGTCGTGATGATGGGCACCAATATCATCTTTAACATGGACCTCAACACCATCATCGACGCGCACGAGAACTCCGGTGCCCAGATGACCGTGGTGTACTGCAAGGCTACGCGCAACGTCGATGACGAGACCAAGCTCGAGATTAACGAGAACGGCCGCCTGACGGGCGTGAGCGCCGGCGTCGTGTACGGCGACAACGCCTC
>UQXP01000064.1 GCA_900545055.1 uncultured Collinsella sp. | reverse complement strand
CTCTGAGGATGGCGCCCATCGGTATAGAAGCCATCCAGACGGTACGTGGTGACCTCGATACGCTCGCCATCGGAAATAGCCGTGATTCCGCCAAATTTAATGCCCGATTCCACAACCGCGATGCCGGCGGCCTCGAGCGCCGCTTTGGACTCCTGCCACAGGCCGCTACAGCACATATCAACATCGTGGCTGGGGTACCCCATAAGGGCGTCGCGCACCCAACCGCCCACGTACCAAGCCTCAAGACCAGCCGCCTCAAGCGCGCGCAGGACGCGCAGGGACGCATCGGACGGTTGAGTACCGTTGAGCGAAACATTGCACATGCCTATGGCCTCCTGCACTTGTGAGCGTTAATCGATGGTTCTCAAGAAGTCTAACAAGAAACGAGAAAGCGCGCACACGCAATCGCGTCGTCGATTAGATAAAACGAGACAGCAGACGCCACATACGTTCAGCGAACAAAAAACACCCGCCTCGGAGATCCAAAGCGGGTGTTCGGCAACGATTTTTCGATGCGGTTAGCAGACCTGGCGAACCTCGATGTGCTTCTTATATTCGTCCACCTTGGCAAAATCGCCCAGACCGGGGCACTCGACCACGTTGGCGCCGGTGGCCATCGAAAGACGCAAGGCATCCTCGACTCGCTCGGGGGCGTCGTGCCACACGGACAGGAAAGCGGCCAGCGAGGAATCGCCGGCGCAGACGGTCGACAGCAGCTTGACGTCGAAGGTGCGGTTGGCAAACCAGATATGCTCGCCGTTGGAGAAGTACGCACCGGCGCCACCGAGGGTCAGCAGCACGTTCTTGGCGCCCTTGGCGTGCAGCTCGGCCATCGCGCCCTTGACGGACTCGTCGTCGCCACCGCTCACCTTAATGCCAAAGATGTCGAGCAGCTCATCGTCATTGGGCTTGATCAGCAGCGGCTCCATGGCAATGAGGTCTGCCAGCTGATGGCTCGAGATGTCGAGGACGAACTCGGCCCCCTTGGCCTTGACGCGGCGCAGGACCTCGGCCAAGAAGCCCTCGGAAGTGTTGGGAGGCAGCGAGCCGCTGATGACCAGGCAGGTCATGTCATCGAGCGAATCGATGAGCTCAAACATCTCCTGCTCGTTGGCCTCGTTGATGGCGGCACCGGCGTTGACCATGTTGTACTCGGTGTCGGGGCCGGCGTTGAGGAACACATTGACGCGCGTGATGCCGTCGGTCCACACGGGCTTGACGGGCACGCCCAGGGCCTCGGCGCCCTTAACGATAAACTCGCCCGAGAAACCGGCGAAAAAGCCCAGGATCGTGGTGTCGACGCCGTAGTGGTCAAGCGTAAACGAGACGTTGAGGCCCTTGCCGTTGGGCGTGTAGACGGCGTTGCGGGTACGCGTGACGGTGTTGGCAGCAAGACCGTCGCAGGCGATGTTGTAGTCAATGGCGGGATTTGCAGTGAGCGTGTAAATCATGAATGTTCCTTTCACGAAGCAACGTGTTAATGAAAGTATATTCCACGCATCGGTAAAAGGCTAGGACAACTCGGTGAACGGTGTGGAAGCGATGAAGTACGGCGGGACACCTCTCCCCCGTGGCGGAACAAAAAGGCGCCCCAGCCGAAACCGGGGCGCCACATGCGCACGAATATGTCGCGTTTCGATTAGTGACGATCGAGCTTGCGGACAGCAACGCGCTTGCTGTACTCGTCGACGTGACCGAAGTCGCCGATGCCGACGGACTCGGCAACGTTGGCGCCGGTGGCCATAGCGAGCTTCATGGCCTCCTCGACGTTGTCGCGATCCCTGTACCACTTGTGCAGGAACGCAGCGAGGGTGCAGTCGCCGGCGCAGACGGAAGAAACTAGCTTGATGTTGAACTCACGCTTGGCGTACCAGATGTCCTCGCCGTTGGAGAAGTAAGCGTCGCCGCGGCTACCACGGGTGAGCAGCACGTTCTGAACGCCAGCGTCGTGAGCCATCTTCATGGCAACGCGAACCTCGTCGTCGGTGTCGACCGGCACGCCGAAGATGGCCTTCATCTCGTGATGGTTCGGCTTGATGAGCAGCGGCTTCTTGTGAGCGAGCTCCTTGAGCTTGTCGGAGGACAGGTCCAAGACGACGTCGGCGCCACGAGCCTGAGCGTGCTCCATGACCTGAGCCAGGAAGTCGGGCGTAGCTTTGGGAGGCACGGAGCCGGAGACGATCAGGCACTCAAGATCGCCCGCGGTGTCCAGGATGTTGTAGAGCTCCTCCTGGTGCTGCGGCGTGATCGGAGCACCCGGGTTCAGGATGCCGTACTCGTGCTGGCCATCGTTGACGTAGGTGTTAATGCGCGTGATACCGTCGGTCCAGACCGGGCGGCAGAGGCAACCCAGGTTCATGACCTCCTCGACGATGAACTTGCCCGTGAAGCCAGCGAAGAAGCCGAGCGCGACGGTGTCGACGCCCATCTTCTTAAAGGCGAAGGACACGTCGAGGCCCTTGCCGTTAGCCGTGTAGCTGGCCGAGCCGGTGCGGACGTTCTCGTCGGGCTCGAGCGGAGAGCTCGAAACCGTCATGTCGACAGCCGGGTTAGCGGTTAGCGTGTAGAACATTTACAGTACCCCCTGTATATGTGAGGGCCGCGTGGCCGGCCCATTCCAACCACGCGGTTACCTCTGATACCAAATTAGCGAGCTGCGGACTCGAGCAGTGCCTTGACCTCGGCGGCGGTGTTGCAGGCGAGCGCCTTCTCGGCGAGCTCGTCACACTCGGCCTTGGTCCACTGGCTGATGGTCTTGCGGGCGCGCAGGATCGACGGAGCGCTCATCGAGAACTCCTCCAGGCCCCAGCTGATCAGCAGCGGCTCGAGCAGCGGATCGGCAGCGGCCTCGCCGCACATACCGACCATGATGCCGGCCTTCACGCCGCTCTCGATGATGTTCTTGAGCGAGCGGAGCACGGCGGGATAGTACACCTGGTACAGGTTGGAGATGGTGTCGTTGCCACGGTCGGCGCACATGGTGTAGCCGATCAGGTCGTTGGTGCCGATGGAGAAGAAGTCGGCGACCTCGGCAAGACGGTCTGCGAGCAGCGAAGCGGCGGGCGTCTCGACCATAATGCCGACCTCGATGTTCTCGTTGAACTTTCGACCCTCTTCGGTCAGCTCGGCCTTGCACTGCTCGACGAGCTCCTTGACAGCCAAGACCTCCTCGACGCAGGTGACGAGCGGGATCATGATCTTGACGTCACCGAAGGCGCTGGCGCGCAGCAGAGCGCGGAGCTGGACCTTGTACTGGTCGGGATTGGCCAGGCAGTAACGCACGGCGCGGAAGCCCATGAAGGGGTTGTCTTCCTTGACCATGTGCAGATACGGAATCTCCTTGTCGCCACCCACATCGAGCGTGCGGATGATGACCGGAGCACCCTTGAGCGCGCTGGCGACCTTACGGTAGGCGTTGAACTGCTCCTCCTCGGAAGGAAGCTCAGCAGAGTCCATGAACAGGAACTCGGAGCGGAACAGACCGATAGCCTCGGCGTCGTGATCGAGCGCGTTGGGCACGTCATCGGGGTTACCGATGTTGCAAGCGATGATCTTCTTGATGCCATCGGCAGTCACGGACGGCTTACCACGGAAGGCCTCGAGGGCTGCCTTCTCGGCAGCGAAGGCCTCGGCCTTGGCGGTGTAGGCAGCGAGCGTCTCCTCGTCGGGATCGGCCTCGACGATACCCTTGCCACCGTCGACGACAACGGTCATACCGTTGCGCAACGCGGTGCAGCTGTTGGAAACCGAAAGGACAGCCGGGATCTCGAGGGCGCGCGCGATGATCGCGGAGTGCGACGTGCGGCCACCGGTCTCGGTGACGATACCGGCAACATGGGCCTTATCGATCGTGGCGGTCATGGACGGCGTGAGGTCATGCACGACAACGACGGTGTTCTCGGGCAGGACGGAGAGGTCGACGACCTCCTTGCCCAGCAGCTCGGCCAGAATACCGGTGCGGATGTCGGCGATGTCGGCCGCGCGCAGACGGAACATCTCGTCGTCCATGGACAGGAACATGTTCTCGAACATGGTCGAGGTGTCCATGAGCGCCTGCTCGGCGCAGGTGCCGCCGTCAATGGCGGCGTTGATGGCGTCGGTCATGCCCGGGTCCTGAGCCAGGACAATGTGTCCGCTCATGATCTCGGCCTCGGCCTCGCCCACCGTCTCCTTCATGTGGTCGGCCTGAGCCTGGGTCTTCTCGCAGAAGACCGAAAGAGCGGACTGATAGCGCTCCTTCTCTGCTGCCGAATCGGCAACCTCGTGCGGCTCAAACGTCAAGTCGGGATCGACGGCGACCATGACGGTGCCGATACCGATGCCCTCGGAAGCGTTGACTCCCTGATACATTCCCATTCCTCTCTCCGTGTCATGTGATAAAGCGTTTTGCCATATCCATGACAAAAGAGCGCAGCTACCTTACAACAGGTCACTGCGCCCCCAAATATGAACTTAGTTGTTCAACATGCGACCCGTTTGAGTTCTACTCGCCAAGACCGCTCTTGATGAGCTCGATGGCAGCAGCCAGAGCCTCGGCCTCGTCAGCGCCGTCGCACTTGACCTCGACCTCGGTACCGCAGGGGATACCAGCAGCCATAAGTGCCATCGGGGACTTGCCGTTGACCTCCTTCTCGGGGGTGACGACCGTCACGTCACAGGCGTACTTGCCCATGGTGGAGGCGAACAGACCAGCCGGACGCATGTGCAGACCCTGAGGATTAACGAGGGTAGCCTTCTCAGAAACCATAATTGACTCCTTTTTGTGTTTAACCCCTGTCATGCATGTGGCAGGAGTCAGATTCACGACGTTGTTTATATTAACTCACATCAAACGGTTTTTCATTGTGTTTCACACGAATTGTTGGACAGATGTCGTATCCCTGCGCTCGCCCGCCGGGCGGGGCGGTTAAGTTTGCTGCTCTACAGTCCTGCGCAAGACGGAAAGCACATTAAGTGCTTTCCTTTGCGTGCGGAACTCGCGACAAACTTAATCGCCCCGCCCGGCGGGCGAGCTGCGGAAACTCGGTCGGTCCAGAGTAATGTCGGCTGATAGGAATTCTGGCTGATGATCTATTCGCGACAAAAACTCGATGGGCAGCTCCCTCTATACCCTTTTATAAGTTGCGGTGAAATAGGGACTGATTTTGCGGTTGAAACGTTTAAATAGTCCCTATTTCACCGCAACTTATTTGGGGATGAAAAAGGCGGAAGCCTTGGAGAGGGACTCCGCCTTATATACAGGGGCGATGTTATTCGCTTACCGTGGAATTAGACCAGGCGGGCGTTGATCGTCTTGGCGATCTCGGCGGCGTCGGTGGAACCCTTGACAGTGGCACGGAAGTCCTCGTCCATGAGCGCCTCGGCGACCTTGGACAGGATCTTGAGGTGCGTAGTGCCGGCCTGGGCACCGGGGATGAGCAGGGCGATAGCCACGTTGACGGGAGCGCCGTCCATGGTGTCCCAACCGGTCACGCCGGACTCGTCCTTGACGACGATGACGGCAGCCTCGGTAATGGCGTCGGACTTGGCATGCGGGATGGCGAAGCCCTCCATCATGCCCGTGGTACCCTCGGCCTCGCGAGCCAGGAAGGCGTTCATCACGGCGTCGGCGTCGCTTGCGATACCGGCCTTGACGGCCTGGTTGGAAACGAAGCTCAGAGCCTCGTCACGAGAAGCGAAATCCTCGGCGACAAAGACATTCTCGACCTTCACGAAGTCGGCAGCCTCGGCCTTGGGGGCCTCGACGGCAGCGGCCTTGGGGGCCTCAACGGGCTTGGCTGCAGGAGCGGCCTTCTGGTTCTTCTCGAAGTCGTACTTCTTGAAGGCCACGAACAGGATGCCACCGACCACAGCGCCGATGAGGATCGCAAGGACCCACAGCGGACCGTTCTCGACAACGGGCAGGACCAGGAAGCCACCGTGAGGCGCCGGATCGTGAACGTTGAACATAATGGTCAGGATCGAAGCGATAGAGGAACCGAGCATCATGATGGGCATGACAGGCCAGATGTTCTTGGTCATAAACGGAATGGCGCCCTCCGTGATGTGGGTGCAACCAAGGATGAGGTTGACGACACCGGCGTCGTGGTCCTCCTGGCTGAAGTACTTCTTGCCGACAACGACGGCAAAGGTGGTGATCAGCGGCGGAACGATGCAGGCGGCGGAGACGGCAGCCATGAAGTTGGTGCCGAAGTTGTAGGTATCGGTGCCAACACCGGCGGCCAAAGCCTCAGTGAGCATAGCGGTACCGGTGACGTAAGCAGCCTTGTTGACCGGGCCGCCCATGTCAAAGGCGCACATGCAGCCGATGGCAAGACCCAGGACAACGGCGCCAGAGGCGGACAGGCCCTTGAGGAAGTCCATCATGGCGGTGTTGATGGCAGCCATGGGACCGGAAATGCCGAGCATGACCAGGCCGACAATAGCCGTCGAGAACAGCGGGTACAGGAAGATAGCCTTGAGGCCGTCCAGGTTCTTGGGCAGACCGGCAAAGACCTTCTCGAGCAGCAGGATGACATAACCGGCGAGGAAGCCACCGACGATGCCGCCCAGGAAGCCGAAGCCCACGCCGGCGCCACCGGCGTCGATCATGCCGGTCTCGGCGTTAACAGGCAGGCCCTGGATGGCGATCATACCGGCAACAAAGCCGGGGACGAGCGCTGGGCGCTTGCCGATGGACTCGGCGATGTAGGCGGAAAGCACCGGAACCATGAGGTTCATGGCGATGCCGCCGATGATCTTGAGCATCGCAGCAAAGCTGTTGTAGTCAGACGCCGTCGAATCGAAGGACGTAATGCCCCACAGGAACGAAACGGCGGTCAGAACACCACCGGCAACGACGAAGACCAGCATGTGGCTGACGCCGTTCATGAGGTGCTTGTAGATGATGTGGCCGATGGACTCCTTCTCCTCGACCTCGTCCTCGACATCGGCAGCGGCTGCAACCGTGCTGTCGCCCTTGGCGGCGAGCGCGCGGTCAATCAGCTTACCGGCGGCCTCAACGGACAGGGCCTTGGAAACACCAACGGAAACCATGGGCTTACCGGCGAAACGCTCAGCCTGGACATCCTTATCTGCTGCGACGACGACGGCCTTGGCACCAGCGATCTCACTCTTGGTGAGCTCGTTCTCGACACCGACCTGGCCATGAGTCTCGACCTTAATGGTCAGACCGCGCTCGGCAGCTGCCTTCTCCAGCGCCTCCTTCGCCATGAAGGTGTGCGCAATGCCGGTCGGGCAACCGGTCGCGGCGATGATGTCAAACTTAGCCATGTGTCCCTCCTTCTTGAGTACAGCGCCCGCGGGCGCTCCCCTACACGCGCTTCGATGCGCGTTTTTCCACAACTGAAAGATACCAACCTACCGTCCGCGTGAGAAGAGCCAAGGTGCAATTCTCCGGTGAAAGGTTCTTTCATAACCGTAAACGGTAGGTGAAAGTTTACCATCAACACTTGAAACGGCAAGGTGTATCTTGTAATTGAAAATGCTCGTATACTATGGCATTGCGAATCAAATTAGATTTTCATGCCAACCAGGAGCCATCCATGACCGATAGTAGCAAGAGCGCACTTTCCCTCATTAGCACCCATCAGGGATACAGCGAGTCCGAGCAGCGCATTGTCGACTATATATTGGAGCACCAGTCCGAGGCTCCACGCCTCACGGCGGCTCAGCTCTCACGCGCCGCTGCCACGTCCGAGGCGACCGTTTCGCGCTTCTGCCGCAAGCTTGGGTTTGGCAGCTTCCGCAGCTTTCAGTTTTCGTTGGCGAGGGATTTGGAAAGCCAGCGCAACGAGGGCCTGACCGACGAGGTCTCGCTCGACAATATGGAGCAGAGCCTCAAGAACATCCTGGCTGCCAAGGTGAGCGAGCTTAATGCGACCATCGACGGAATCGACCACGATACGCTGGCGGCTGTTGTGCATGCCCTTAAGCATGCAGGGGTTATTGAGTTTGCGGCTGTGGGCAATACGAACGCGGTCGCGCTCGATGCGACGTTTAAGTTTTCGCAGCTGGGCCTGCGCTGCATGGCGAGCACCATTAGCGAGACATCAATCGGCTTTGCGCTCACGTTGCGCCCGGGTGACGTCATCGTGCTAATCTCAAACTCTGGCAAATCGCGCCGACTGAATCGCATGGCAAAAGCGGCTCGCAACTGCGGCGCAACCGTAGTCGTCATCAGCAGCGACAGTAAATCCCCGCTTGCGCGCCTGGCAGACTACACTTTTAACACCGTCAACCACGAAGCGCTGCTGACAACGGGCGACTTTGCGTTCTCTAAGATCAGCGCCACGATGATCATCGAAGTCATCTACAACTTCCTGCTGCCCGAGATTGAAGACGCTCGCGAGCATATCAGCTACTACGAGGAGCTCATCCAGCCGGATAAGGTTGTGGAGTAAAACGCGTAGTGGGACAAAAAATTCAGTCTATTTTGTCCCACCAACACCGCTGATACGACCTAACCTCGAGCTTCTTC
>UQXP01000063.1 GCA_900545055.1 uncultured Collinsella sp. | reverse complement strand
AACGGCCGGCCACGCTTTTGCTTGCGCGGTCGGCCGTTTAACGTTTTCGCAGATAAAACCTGCCAAAACAAACCTGTCCCTTTTTGGAAGGTTATTCGTGCTGGCTGGTACGGTGCTCGTACTCCTCGGGCGTGATGACATCCTCGATGCGCAGGTTGACGCCTGCCACCTCAAGGCCGGTCATCGCGGCAAGACGCTCGGTGACGCGCGCCTTAACGTCGTCAAAGATCGCAGGCGCATAGGCGCCGTACTCGATGATGACCGAGATGTTGACGACCACGCGGTTGTCGTCGGTGACCTCGACCGTCACGCCCTTGGTCAGGTTCTCGGCACCAAACTGCTCCTGCACAAAGTGCATGAGGTTACCCTTCATGCCCAGAACGTGCGGCACCTCGCGGGTGGCCATGGCGACGATTTTCTCGATCACGCCGTTGGAATAGGTGAGCGAGTCCTCGGACTCGTCCGCTTCCTCGTCATCCTCATCCGTATCGGACTCGGCCTCGACGAGAGCCTCGTCCTCGAGCGTCACATCCTCAGCTTCGGCGACGACCGCCTCGTTCTCCTCGAGCTCGGTATCGGCTACATCGACCTTCGTATTAAAAGCCATGGTTCCTCCTTATGCCTGCCGCGGATGCGACAGTCGAATACATATTAGCGGCCGCTAAACAGACGGCCGAAGAAGTTGACGATCCCGTTCTCGCCGTCGCGAATTTGGCCGATCACAGCGCCGATCAGCACGAAGAATGCAATGACAAGCGTATCCCACAGGCCGAGCGTGAGCACCAACACGGCGAGGATAAAGCCAGCGACGGCGCCGAGCGTGGTGTTGGGATGACGCACAGCATAGCTCCAGATGGCAGCGCCCGTACCCTTGATGAGACCCATAGCCTCGTCAAAATCCGCGGCTGCCGCATCTTGCAACTCGGTTGCCTCTGCTTTGGAATCAACAGGTTCGCTCGCCGGCGTGGCGCTCTGATCAATCGTCAGGCGCGGCGTACGAGCGGTCTTATCTTGATTGGTATCACTCACCGGAAACCTCCACGGTCTGGACGGTAGTCTTGGACGGCAAAAAACGGACGCGCGCGGTCGTACCCGGCGTGCCGAGCATGGTGTCGCAAGCTTCCTCGATGCGCTGTTGCATCGCGGTAGCCAGAGATGCCACGTCCTTATCGTCAAGCGCGATAGCCTCGACCTTAAATCGGACGTGCGAATCGTCGGAGCCTTGGACGCGGGCCTCAACATGCTCGACCATCACGCGGTCGTCGCGCTCGGCAGCAGCCCTGGCACACGAAGAAAGCGCCGCAAGGGTAACCTCGATATTGCGTTCCCCCGCCGGATGCACGCAGGACGGCTCGCGACGAGCAAACATCAGGCGGAAGAAGCTTACCAGCACGCCGATCGCCACAACTCCGCCGCATGCCGTCACGACAATGCGCGGCATGGGGTCGCGCATCAGCAGCATAAAGCGATACGTATACGGCCCCCAAAACTGGCAGACGAGCGTACCCAGCGCCACGATGGCGGCGGCAAGATACACAATCGCTAGGGCTCGTTTGAGTACGCGCACGTGGCGCTCCCTTCAAATCTCGGCTCTCGAAATGCAAAACGGTTCGCATCATTATAAAAGAGCCGGGTCCGGTGCTCTACGCACGCGGATCCGGCTCATCTATTCCACGAGGCTTGCATGCTCGCTTCATTATGCCCAGATATGCACGGCTTAACCCGTGCGGGCGCTACTCCTCCTCGAGGGCAGCGATGACCTCGTCGGTCATGTCCATGGTGCTGTAAACATCCTGGACGTCGTCGAGCTCCTCAAGACGGTCGATGAGGCGCTGAACCTTCTTGGCGTCGGCGCCGGAGACCTCGGTCGGGGTGGTCGGGACCATGGTGGTCTCGGAGCCCTTGACCTGGACGCCCTGCTCCTCGAGCGCCTTGGAGACAGCCATGACCTCGTTGGCAGTAGTCCAGACGATCCACTCCTCGCCGGCGTCCTCGTAGTCCTCGCCACCGGCCTCGGCGATGGCCATCATGAACTCATCCTCGTCACCGGCAGCACCGTTGGCGATCATGGTCTCCTTCTTGGCGTTCTCGTCCAGGATCTCCTTGGCGACGACAATCTGGCCCTTACGCTCAAACTGGAAGGCGACGGAGCCGGAGGTGCCCAGGTTGCCACCAGCGTGGGAGAAGGCGGAACGGACATCAGCGGCGGTACGGTTGCGGTTGTCGGTCAGGCAGTCGACGTAGACGGCGACACCGGCGGGACCGTAGCCCTCGTACACGATGTTCTCGTAGACGGCGGCGTCAGCACCCGAACCAAAAGCCTTGTCGATAGCGGACTTGATCTTGTCCTTAGGCATGGACTGAGCCTTGGCCTTGGCAACGGCAGCGGCGAGGCTGGCGTTGTTCTCGGGCAGCGGGTCACCGCCGAGACGGGCAGCAACGGTGATGTTGCGGCTGAGCTTGGAGAAGAGGGCGGAACGCTTGGCGTCCTGCGCGCCCTTACGATGCTTGGTTGTGGCCCACTTAGAGTGTCCGGACATACGTGTCTCCTATCGGTTTCGACCTAAAGCCCAGCGCAGATGCTCGGGCAATATAAACAAACGTCGTTATGATATACCTACTGGCCTGCGAGATAAACCCCAAAATGAGGGCGTCGTGATGATGGCCCCTTTGGCGCAGCAAAGAAACCTGACCCCAATGCACCAGGTTAGGACCAGAGGAAGTCACTGCGGGTGACGGTGGCGCCGATGGCGAAGGGCATGCAGGCGATGACCGGATACAGGTAGCGCATGTAGGTCGAGCCGTTGCACGGACCAATCAGGCACACGGCGAGCACGCCCAACAGCGGCACCCAGATCGCCAGCGCACGCCATGAATGACGACGCAGCAGGTAGACCACCACGGCGATCATAATCCACACATAGGTGGCCGAGCTCATGGTGAGCGAAATAAACGGGATGCGCTGCACCGCCACACGGTACAGATTGATCAGGTGGTCGCACCAGCGCACCACGTTGCTGTCAACCGGATGGAAGTCGAAGTACTTGAGGTTGTCGGGACGCGCCATGATCTCGGCACTACGCGCCGTGCTGTAGACCCAGGCATCGCGCGCGCTCGGATAAAAGTAGCCGTAATAGTTATTGATGAGCGCCGAGATATAGCACTCGGGATCCTTTTTGAACATCTGCGCCCAGACCTCAAAATAGGCCTTGATGTCCTCCTGCGAGGCGTACTCGTTAAAGCAGTTCTTGACGGCATCCGACTTATCCGGGTTGTAACGGCGGCCCAGATTCTCGTACTTGAGCACCCGGTCGATCACGGCGCGCTCCTCGTCGGTCACCGAACCGTCGCAAGGAGCCTCCACGATGGTGCCGTCCTCCTTAACCGTGGGGTTGACGCCCGAGTTGAGGCCGTCGTGCTTTTGTACGAAACGAGCCGTCTGCTGGAACGGAATCGAGAGGATTTCGCGCTTGGAACCAGGCGTGATGTCGTGCGCCGGCATAAAGACCTTGGTGAAGTACATATTAGAGGCAAGGCAGAGTGCGAGCACCGCGAGGACGCCAACCCAGCGGAAGCGCGGCGTGGCGCATGAGACCGCGGTGCCCGTCTGCTTAGCCGCACGACGGGCGACATGTACATCCCATGCGCAAAACGCCGCCGCAATCACGCAGGCCGCCAACGGAAAGACCAGACCGCCATTGCGCAAAAACGTGGAACCCATGGCAGCCAGCGCAAGCAACAGCCAGTCGTGGCGCGCAAAGAGCACGGGCCTCTGTTCGCCCGCACGCTCGGCATTGGCATCACGACGGGGCAAGCCACATGCCACGAGCTTGACGGTCTGTACCAGCAGCACCAAAAACGCGTCGGCAAAGAGCACGTCTTTGGTGAGCAACGCCGCGTAGTTAGAGAACATCGGCATAAACGCAAAGAACAGCAGGATCGCACCGCGAACCGGCAGGCTCACGCCCAGTTTGCGCAGCGACGAAATGGAATAGGCCATGCAGGCAGCCGTGATGACAAATTGAGCGCAGGTATAGATGATGAGGCCCGCGTTAGCGCTGTTGAACAGCGAAAGCCCCAGTTGAACGCACGAGCCGATAATGGCCGTGTGCACTACGGGATGATGCCCGTTGAGCAGCACGTTGGGGTTGAGTAGGCGCAGGTAGTCGCTCGTGCCGTTGGGATAGTTGAACCACTGGCGAATCTGCGCACCCGTATCTCCCATAAAAAGGCCGGGCAGCGAAGCGATGAGCGTGGGCGCCCAGGCGATCATAAGCACCAGGAAGGGCCCGGCAAAGGGATGGACCGAGAGCACGGCGTGAGCCACACGCCATATGCGGCCAAAGTGCGCCTCGGAAAACGGGATGCGTCGGGAGCTCAGCCAATCCAGACACTCAAAAGCCAGATAGAAGGCCACGATCGCTAGGAGCATCCAGCCCGCGCCGCCAATCCAGGCGCAGATGATGCGGGCCTTGTCGCCAAGAACAATCTCGGCCGAGTCGATGAGGTCGTAGCTACGGCCGAACACCATGCAGATGGCAAAAAACAGCGACGGCAGAATGATCGATGGACGCCAGGTGTCGCCACGGCCAAAGAACACGTAGCGAAACGGCAGCGTGAGCAGGCAGGCAAGCGCAAGCAGCATGACCGCGTCGGTATGGCCGGCAAACGAGAGGAGCACCTCGTAGCACACGTACAGCATGCCCGAGGCTTTGGGGTCAATCGCCAAGACTGCGTTGCTCGACACCGGGGCGGGATCGATGGAAAACGCTGTGGTCGCCAACAGCGCGAGCAAAAATGCGATGAGCGTCTGCTTGGCGGGGTAGCGCTTAAACCAGACGATGCGGGCAGCGTCGCGCGCAGCCGTTGTGGAGAGGTCGGAATCCTTCACAGTCCAAAGAGCCTTTCTAGAAACCTGCCAAAAAGGGACAGGTTTATTTTGGCAGGTTTTATCTGGGGAAACGTTACGGTTCTGTCATCGTTGCCCAGCGAACCACCACAAAGGTGCCTGTCCCCTTTGTGGTGGTTAGGCGTCGAGGTAGATGCGCTGGGGACGGTTGTGGCGGAGGGCAAAGATGACGAGCACCAGGCCCGCAATCACGAGTGGCAGGCTCAGCAGCTGACCCATGGTGATGACGCCGCCCAGCAGATAGCCCAGCTGCGCATCGGGCACGCGCACGAACTCAATGAGGAAGCGGACGATGCCGTAACCCATCACAAACACGCCCATAAACGTGCCTTGGGGCAGTAGCGGCTTTTTGCGGCTGAGCACCTGCAGAATGCAAAAGAGCACGATGCCCTCAAGAAATGCCTCGTAGAGCTGGGAGGGGTGACGCGGCATATCGCCCGCGGTACCACCGAAGACCACGCCCCAGGGCAGATCGGTCGGCTTGCCCCACAGCTCACCGTTGACAAAGTTGGCACAACGGCCCAGGCACAAGGCCAGCGGCGCGCCTATGACGGCAAGGTCTGCCAAAGTCCAGGCATCGAGCTTATACATGCGGCACACGATGATGCCGCCGATAATGCCGCCCACCAAGCCGCCATGGAAGCTCATGCCGCCCTCGTTGGTGGCAAAGATCTCGAGCGGGTGCGCCCAGTAGTAGCCATCACCGTAAAAGACGACGTAGAACAGGCGCGCACCGATAATGAGGCCAAAGACCACGCCGACCACGACACTCGTCAGGTCGTCAATCGTGATGTTAAAGCCCCAGCGACGCTGTGTGCGGTACATGACGACCGCCGTGAGCAGAGCGCCGACCACGTAGGCTAGGCCGTACCAGTAGATGGTGATGGGGCCCGCCGAGATCGCGACAGGATCAAGCATATGGTAGAAGTCGTTGAGCATGTCGACCCTCCTACTCCCTACATACAAATGCGGCCGCGGGCCTTGCGCTCGCAGCCGCATATTTGGGCGTAACGTCTATGCGGAGTATGCCGTCCGCAGCTTTCGCATCTTAGAACGGCGCATACTCGTCGTACAGGTCCTCGGCCTCGCCGGAGACATTGACCTGCTCGACGCGGGTAACGCCGGGCACATGCTCCTTGAGGATGCGCTCGATACCCATGGACAGAGTCAACGAGCTCATGGGGCAGCCGGCGCAGGCGCCCTGCAGCTCCAGCTTGACGACACCCTCGTCGTCGACGCCCACGTACTCCATATCGCCGCCATCGGCCTGCAGGTTGGGGCGGATCTCCTCAAGAACCTTCTTAAGCAGCTCTTCGTTAACAGCCACAGGGGCTCCTTTCTCACAATAGCGCGGGCACGCCCGCGGACAGGGGCTATGTTACTACAGCCATGTACCCGCTTGAGCGCCAGCCATGCGCGCGGACACGACTTTCACGAGCAGTCAATTTGGGACGGGGCTCTTTTGGCTGTTTTTGCCGCCAGCTGGCGTTGGCGCGCGCTACTGCTGAGCCTGTTCCCCGGTACCAATATGGACATCGACGATAACCTGTCGGTAGCTGATACCGCACGAGTCGAGGATACGACGGCTGATGCGGCCGTCGTCGGTGTCGGCGTACTTATTGTCCAGGTAGACAACCTCGCCCACGCCTACCTGCGCCAGGATCTTGGCGCAGTCGTGGCACGGGAACAGCGTGACATAGACCGTGGAACCCTCGAGATCCTTGAGCGAACCGCGGTAGTTGAGCACGGCGTTTGCCTCGGCATGGACCACGTAGTTGTGCTTGTCCTGCAACGGGTCGTCGCTCGTGCCCCACGGGAAAAAGTCGTCGTTGAGCGCCGAGGGCGTACCGTTGTAGCCCACCGAAAGGATGCGGTGGTTGGTGCTGGCGATGCACGCGCCCACCTGCGTGTTGGGGTCCTTGCTGCGGCGCTGCGCGGCAATGGCCACGCTCATAAAGAACTCGTCCCAGCTAATGACGTCGCGGCGCTTGCCCGACGCAGTTTGATGAAGATCGTCCGACATGGCAGACACCTCCGTAATCGCAACATTTTGACCCATTGTAGCAGGTGAAAGGTGGGGGCGTTTATCCCACCAGCCCCTCGCCCTACGCGCGGCGGGGCTTTTGGTTGATGTGATAGAGCTCGGCGAGACCCCGCAGCGTCAGCGCATCGTCGACCGTCAGGCTATGGCCGACCAGCGCCGCAAGCGCCTCGGCATCGTCGCCGGTAATGACGATGGGCACATCGCCCTCCCCCGTGGCCTTGGTCGCACGCATCTCGGCAAGCACCATGTCGAGCATGCCGTCGATGCGTGCCACCTCGCCCAGAACCACGCCCGAGCGCATGGCCTCACGCGTGTTACGGCCGATGACGTGTGTCGGCGCCGAGGGCTCGACCTGCGGCAGGCGCGCCGCAGCGGCCGAGAGCGAACGGGCGCCGAGCGCCAGCCCCGGCGCGATAACGCCGCCGACAAAGGTACCGCGCGCGTCGATGACCTCGATATTGGTCGTCGTGCCCAGGTCGATCACGATGCACGGCGAGCCGTAGACGGCGCGGGCCGCCACGGCATCGGCGATGCGGTCGGGGCCGATCTCGGCCGGGTCATCGTAGTGCACGGGCATGCCGGTCTTAAGTCCCGGCCCTACGGTGAGCACGCGCCCCGTACAGGTACGGGAAAGCGCTACCTTCCACGGGCGCTCGAGCGCCGGGACCACGCAGCTCAGCACGGCAGCCGCGGGCACAAGCGCACCCGGCATGCCCGCATCGGCCGCCAGTGCGGCCATGACCTGCACGAGACGCATGCGCACCTCGTCTGCCGTGATGCTCGACGGCGTGGTGATCTCGCACGTCGCAAGCGGACATTCCTGCGCCGCGGCCGAATCCTCTGCAAACAGGCCAAAGCGAATGAACGTGTTGCCCACATCGACCGTCAAAATATATGCGCACCCATTAAGCATCGTCGGCGCTCCTTTCGTCTGCCCAGCAGTATATCGCCTACCTAAACCAGTCATCCCAAAATGACTAGCTTGCGGCTATACTGGTGCGCGGTCGTTTGCGAGCTCACGCGGCGGCCCTTGGTAACCCGACTTCCCGCGCCGTATCCGTAACGGCGCTCCCGGGGGAAGCGGATATACGCAAAGGAGTTTTATATGAGCAATCCCTCGAACCGCGCTTCGATGCGCGGGCAACTCACGCTGCGCGGCGTCGTCATCGGCGTCCTTGGCTGCGTGATCATCACGGCAAGCTCGGCCTATACCGCCCTCAAGATGGGTGCGCTCCCCTGGCCGATCATTTTCGCTGCCGTCATTTCGCTGTTCTTCCTTAAGCTCATGGGCAACGCCAGCCTCAACGAGGCAAACGTCACCCACACCATCATGTCCGCAGGCGCCATGGTCGCCGGCGGTCTGGCGTTTACCATCCCGGGCGCCTGGATGCTGGGCTATGCCGACCAGATCAGCTGGCTCGACATGTTTATCGTGGCACTCGCCGGCACCATCTTGGGCCTTCTGGCGACAGCACTCATCCACCGTCACTTTATCGTGGACGCCGCGCTTGAGTTCCCCACCGGCAACGCCGCAGCTCA
>UQXP01000062.1 GCA_900545055.1 uncultured Collinsella sp. | reverse complement strand
GCATGGCCACCGGACCCATCGAAACACATCTCCACCGTTCCTTCAACTGGGAAAACGCCGCCCCCGGGTCCCGGATGGGACCTCGGGGGCGTTCGGCTAGCTGCGGGAATGGCCTATTTGCTCAATGTGTTCGGCTGAGATCGGAAATCAACCGTGGCCTTTCCTCCTTGCAGTTTTCGCTACTACCCCAGCGAGCGATTGAGGGAGCCGAGCTCATCGTTGCCCATGGTGCGCCACATTTGGAAGATGCAACCGCGCGCCAGGAAAAAGAAGCCGTTATCGACCAGCTGCACGGCGGCATCCGCAAGCTGGTTGGCCACCGCGGGCACGGGCGGCAATTCGAGTCCAGCCCTGCGGATGGTCTCGACCGCTTCCTCGAACGTCGGAGGCTCGCTGACACCCATCTCGTTCATAAGGCCCTGCATTTCTTCCAGCGCGCTGCTGCCCGACTCCTCGCCGCGCGGCACCAGACGGTAACAAGCCAGCGCCAGGTCGAGCTGATCGCAATTCCAATAGGCAAACGCCAAGCGATAGAACAGGTAGCCGATTGCAGAACGATCGCTGGCAATACGTAGGCCGTGGCGCGCCACCTCGATAATCTCGTCAAAGCGCTCCAGACGCGCAAGCACGTTGATGAGCGCAAAGTGCGACTGCATGGACGAGCGCGCCAGATCGTAAAGATGGCGCACCTCGGGCAGTGCTCGTTCAAAGTCCTCTTGCTCGGCGTAAAAGCTGCAGATCTCGTGCTGGGCAAAGTACAGCGCATCGGGCGCACGAAGGATTCGCACAGAGCGGTCTTCTTCCAACACCGGTAGCACCATGCGCACCAGCTGGTTATCGCAAAACTGCGTTTGAACCGGACCTGTCGCCAAAAGCTCGGCGACGGCGCACTTGGCCTCCAACTCCTCGACAAGACGGGAAAAGCCTTCAAAAGCACCTGTACGGTCGACTTTTGCCTGCTCGCGCAATTCAACAACACGGGCCACGTATGGGTCGTCGTCCTCTTCCATGACCTCCAACTCATCAGCCGTATCGGCAAGCAGCAGATCGCGCAGCGCCGGCGGCAGCGTGCGATGGTCATCACGCGGACGAGCATGAACCTCCGCAGGCTCAATCGTCTCCGGAGCGGTTGACTCATACGCCTCAAGCACACGCTTGCACGGCATATCGTCCATGTCCATGCTCTCAAGATCCTTGGCGACAGACACGCAATCGGCCAGATAGGCCGCGCGCCCAAAGAAATATGTTGCGACAACGCGCTCGCCCTGCCCACTGTCGGGAGCAGCAATCTGCACATAGCAGCGCGTGATGCAGGTGCCCGCGGCAAAACACGCTGCCGCAAGCGTGAGTGCCACGCGCGCATCGTGCTCCGCGGCCCAGATCGCGCGCGTGTCCTCGTCCAGCTCGCGCCAGGCGTCATCTTGAGCGTCGTATTCACGTTGCGGCATAGCATCCACGACAGAGTGCCCAAACCGAACGAGCATAATCCCCTCGGCAACGTTTGCCCGATAGGTATAGTCGAGCCGTGTGACCACGTTTAGTGCCTCGACAATACGCGCGAAGCGGGTACGCACATCCCACTCACCGCCCGGCTGGCACGAAATCGTTCCTGGTTTGGCCCACGGGTTATCGCTCGAGGCCATATCGAGCAGTCGGGGAACATCGTTGGTCGTCTTGGCGATATGCCACGCATCAAAGAGCGCACAGCCCTCAAGGCTCGGCGAGGATGCCGCAGGGACCAATCCGGCCCCGATGCGCTCAAGGATGCCGGAGAGGCGGTTGAGACGGCACTCGATGGCAAGCAGCATGTCAATCTCGTCCTGGTCCAACAGGCTACGATCAAAATTGAGATAGAAAATCTTTGAGCGATCAATGCGAGCCAGGCTCATCTCGGACTTGGCAGCGATGGTGCGCAGACGGGGCAAGTCAATTTCGCTCATAAGGGTGGCGGCATAGCGCTCGATACCGCTCGGATTCTCGGCATGGTCAACGCGGTAAAGCAGCGTCTCGATAGCATCGGGGAGCGGTGCCGTGTTAAAGCCCAAAAACACCTCGACCGGCTCGGACAACTTTACGAGCTTGATCTTGTCGACAACGTTTTGCATACCCTCGTCGAGTCCGCCGGCGTCCGCCGTGTTCACAATAGCGCTTTCGGAGTTGGCAAATATCACGTAGCGCAAGAACATCGAGGCCATGAACTCGCCGTAAGGAAGGGCGCGGGTCGAATTCCATGTCTCGTGGTCGGACTGCTCGCGCATGGGGCCTTCGGGAGAGCCGGCAGTTTGCGCACACGCGCGCATTGCACCGTTGGCTTCCCTTACCATAATCTCACCAATACTGGAATCCGACTCGTCAAGGACCAGTTCCATGTCGGGATCGTTGGGCAGCGGAGCCTCGCTGACGGGGCGGTCCACCTTGTACACCTCACCCGAAACGCTTACGTAGCCCAAAAGCGACACATGACTTTTGCCAACGAACTCGACGACATAACAAGATTCATGCTGATCCTCGCCAAAGAGTTTCCAGACCACGCCATATGAGCGTCCCGCAGGCTGCTCGGGCAGCGCCGGAAAGCGCTTCTTGGGATCGAGAAACCTGAGCTTGTATGTCGGACGCTCTGCCACGAAATATCACCCTGATCGGTCGCTTGAAGAAGGAGTGGTCGCGAATGGGCCGCGACACCTACTCGGAATCTTACACGAGTCGACAGGAAATCGTCCCTGTGGACGGAAGCACTCAAGCTGGCGCAAAAGAAAAGCCCCCGTTGCCGGGAGCTTTAATCTCAAATGGTGCGGCGTATAGGATTCCGCGCATCCGCTGCGCGGATCCGCACCGGCTTCGCCCGCCTGCCGGCGCGCTCGCCCGCGGGCTAAAAACGCTCCGCGTTTTCTTGACGCCCGCGCCTCGACCGAGGTTCGAATCCATGCGGTGTTGCCATAAAAGAAAAGCCCCCGTTGCCGGAGGCTTTCAATTTCAATTGGTGCGGCGTATAGGATTCGAACCTATGACGTTCTGATTCGTAGTCAGACCCTCTATCCAGCTGAGGTAACGCCGCGACTTGTTGATTATTATGCACATCGACTGAATAAAGGTCAAGCATTTTTCGAAAAAAGTTATCGAATTTGATTTTTACTCATTTTTGACCACTTGATGCGATCTTCAACGCATCGCGATATAAGAAAAGCTCCCGTTGCCGGGAGCTTTAAAATCAAATGGTGCGGCGTATAGGATTCGAACCTATGACGTTCTGATTCGTAGTCAGACCCTCTATCCAGCTGAGGTAACGCCGCAACGCACGGATTATTATGCACGTGACCCCTCGATGGGTCAAGCGACAATTTGGAAAAATTTTACGAAGTGATGATTAAGACGCTCGCGCCTCGACCGAGGTTCGAATCCATGCATGGTTTCCAAAAAAGAAAAGCCCCCGTTGCACGGAGGCTTCAAGTTCGATTGGTGCGGCGTATAGAATTCCGCGCATCCGCTTCGCGGATCCGCACCGGCTTCGCCCGCCTGCCGGCGCGCTCGCCCGCGGGCTAAAAACGCTCCGCGTTTTCTTGACGCCCGCGCCTCGACCGAGGTTCGAATCCATGCGGTGTTGCCATAAAAGAAAAGCCCCCGTTGCCGGAGGCTTTCAATTTCAATTGGTGCGGCGTATAGGATTCGAACCTATGACGTTCTGATTCGTAGTCAGACCCTCTATCCAGCTGAGGTAACGCCGCAGCGCAAAACATATAAAACCACTTTAGCTTATTGGAGTCAAGCACAATCTCAAACTTTTTTGTGGAACGCAGTTTTGTCATGCTGCTCCGCATATACCGTCGTTCCCCGTGCGATCGATTGGCTTTTCGATCACGTCAAACTTAGCATCAAGTTCCCTCAGGAGCGATCTCACCCGCTGGGCACAATCATAATCGGCAAACGAGATACTCAACATGCGAGCAACCTGGTTAGATGTCCGGACCCCATAGAAATGCTCCAGGGCCACAAGCCCCTCGTGCGTCACAAAGGTCTCGACCACATGCGGCGACTCCTCAAAGCACCATTGGGTCAACGGACCCTCACTCGTCTGTCGAACCACCAGGCCACCCATGCCAGACGGCTCACACGTTACAAGCAGGTACTCCCCGCCCTCGTCACTCTCAAACAACACCACCCGATCATCAAACAGCTCCATCGCGTCCCCTTTCTCTCGCTCTTATTTAGCAAAAGCATAGCAGGTAGATGGCTGTATACAGAACAGTTGTTCGTGTGTTTTCTATTGAACTGTCCGCGCGGCATGATATGGACCTGCGCACGAAATAGGGCGCCCCCGAAGGAGCGCCCTTGCATATCCCCTATGCAGCCAAGTTACGCGACCGGCTCGATCTTCTCGAGACCGCCCATGTAAGGACGCAGAACCTCGGGAATCGTGATGGTGCCGTCGGCGTTCTGGTAGTTCTCCAGAATGGCGGCCATCGTGCGGCCAGCCGGCAGACCGGAGCCGTTGAGGGTATGCAGGTAGCGCGAACCCTTGAAGTTCTCGGGGTCGCGATACTTGATATTGGCGCGGCGAGCCTGGAAGTCGCCGCAGTTGGAGCAGGAGCTGATCTCCTTGTAGGCGTTGTAGCTCGGCAGCCAAACCTCGACGTCGTAGGTCTGACGGGCAGAGAAGCCCAGATCGCCGGTGCACAGGCTAATCACGCGATACGGAAGGCCCAGCTGCTGCAGCAGGTACTCGGCCTCGGCGGTCATGCTCTCGAGCTCCTCGTCGGACTCCTCCGGCTTGGCGAACTTGACCATCTCGACCTTGTCGAACTCGTGCTGGCGGATGATGCCGCGGGTGTCGCGACCAGCGGAACCGGCTTCCTCACGGAAGCAAGGAGTGAAGGCGGTGTAGCGGCGCGGCAGGGTGTCGGCGTCCAGAACCTCACCGGCATGCAGGTTGGTGAGCACGACCTCGGCGGTGGGGATCAGGAAGTTGTCGCCCGAGACGTGATAGGCGTCGTCCTCGAACTTGGGGAGCTGGCCCGTGCCAAACATGGTCTGACGCTTGACGACGATGGGCGGCCACCACTCCTTAAAGCCACGGCTGGTGTGCGTGTCCAGGAAGAAGTTGATGAGAGCGCGCTCCAGGCGAGCGCCGGCGCCACCGAGAACGGTGAAGCGGCTGCCGGAGAGCTTGTTGCCGCGCTCGAAATCGAGGATGTCGAGGTCGGTACCCAGATCCCAGTGCGGCTTAAAGTCGAAGTCGAACTCGCGCGGGGTGCCCCAGCGGCGACGCTCGATGTTCTCGTCCTCGTCCTTGCCGTACGGGGTGGCCTCGCACGGAATGTTGGGCAGGTGAGCCATGAAGTCGTACTGCTCCTGCTCGAGGGCAGTGCGGCGCTCGGCCAGGCCGTCGATCTTCTCGTTGACGGCGCGCACGGCCTCCTTGGCGGCCTCGGCCTCGTCCTTCTTGCCCTCCTTCATCAGGGCGCCGATCTTCTTGGACTCGGCGTTGCGCGTGGCCTGGAGCTCCTCGACCTCGGTGATGACGGCACGGCGCTCATCGTCGAGCTCAAAAAACTTCTCGCGGTCCCAAGACGTCTGGCGGTTAGCCATGGCGGTGTCGATGGCATCAGGGTTCTCGCGAACAAACTTGATATCAAGCATTAGATCCTCCGGCGATATACATTCCATTTAGGTTGCAACCTTGTACATGTATGGGCAAGTATATACTTATGAGCGTTTACGACCCAACTCAACTACGCAAGAAGGCACCCAATGGACGCAGTTTTTTCCTTTTTGTTTGGCACCCGCACCGGTTTTGCCATCCTTTTCGCCGGCGGCATCCTGCTGTTTGCGATTCTTGCCTTTGTGATGGAGAAGCGTACCCATAAGATGTACGTCGACCGCGGTCCCAAATCCGAGGACGAGGAAGACAGCTTCTGGGACTAACCTGCCAAAAAGGGACAGGTTTATTTTGGTCGGTTTTATCTGGGCAAATGTAAGCGCCCCGCAACTGGAATTGAGCCAGTTGCGGGGCGCTTTTCGCTCAAGGGACAAAACCGCAGGAAAAACCTGCCAAAATAAACCTGTCCCTTTTTGGTCGGTTTTACTGGAGGGTGGCGTCGATGGCCTTGACCAGGGCGCTGCGCATGCCAGCGTCCTCGAGTGCGACGACGCCCTTGATGGTGGCGCCACCAGGCGAGCACACGGCGTCCTTCATTGCGGCGGGATGCTGACCGGTTGCAAGCTGCAGCTTTGCCGTGCCCAGCACCATCTGGCTCACGATGCGATAGGCATCGGCGCGCGGAATGCCGTGCTTGACGGCCGCATCACCCAGGGCCTCGATAGCCATGGCAACAAATGCCGGGGCGCAACCGCCCACGGTGCCGCCCACAAACAGCAGACTCGAATCGAGCTCGACCACCGTGCCGAGCTTTCCGAGCAGGCCGAGTACCGTGTCGCGCTGTTCATCGCTAAGCGTAGAGACCTTCTCGCAGGCAATGACACCCTCGCCCACCGATACCGGCGTGTTGGGTACCGTCGAGATGTGAGCGATGCCCGGCAGGACCTGCTCCCACTTGGCGCTATCCCAGGTCCAAGCGACCGAAAGGACGACCTTGTCGGTAAGCACGTCCTTCAGCGGAGCGAAAACCTTCTCGATCATATACGGCTTGACAGCAGCAACCACGATATCGGATGCGGCGACAACCTCTGCCGCATCATGGCAGGCAGCCATGCCGCGTGCCTCGCAACGCTCAACGAGGGCGTCATAGCGGCCCGCGCAGGCGCACATGTCGCCTGCAGACACACCGGCGGCAATCCAGCCATCGGCCATAGCGCTCGCCATATTGCCAAATCCGACAAATCCGATCTTCATATCACATAGTCCTCTCAGACACGTTCTTCAAAACGAAAGGTATTGTCCCACGCCATTGTTTCGTATTGCCGACCTATTTGTGATACGGCTCGCCACGGCTTATTTTGCAGGCACGGTAAATCTGCTCCAGCAGCACCACGCGCGCCAGATTGTGCGGCAAGGTTATGCGTCCAAAGCTGAGTATCTCGTCGGCGCGCGCACGCACGGCATCGCTCACGCCATCCGAGCCGCCAATCACAAAGGTGATATCGCTATTTCCACGCAGCATAAGATCGTCGAGGCACGCCGAGAACTCCTCGCTCGAGCGCTCCTTGCCCTCGATGGCAAGCAGAATCACGTGTGACCTCGGCGGCAAGGCGGCAAGAATTGCCGCCCCTTCCTTATCGCGCGCAGCGTCAACGCCACCCGCCTTAGCCGGATCGATATCGGCCACCTCGCGCATATCCACCTTGGCATAGGCGCCCAGGCGCTTGGTGTACTCGGCGCAGGCATCCTTCCAAAAGCGCTCCTTGAGCTTGCCGACGCAAACCACGGTGTACTTCACGCGTGTCTACTCCTTCGAATCGCCCTGGACCTTGCCTGCGGCCAGCATCTGCTCGAACATCGAGGCTGACTGCGAGAAGTCACTCGGCAGCACTACCGTCGAGTTTTTGCCCGTACGGGCGAACTCCGTCATCATCTCGGTCCACTGCGTAAACATGAACAGCTGGTTGGCCTCGTCGTTGCCAACGCCCGTCTCCTGGATAATCTCGAGCGAGTCCTTGATGCCCAGCGCAATGGCCTTGCGCTGATTGGCGATTCCCTCGCCGGCCTTTTCCATAGCCTCGGCCTCGGCGGTCGCCTCGGTGACGCGCTTGATGCGGTCTGCCTCGGCAAGCTCCTGTGCCGCGGCGCGCTTGCGCTGGGCGGCGTTGATGTCGTTCATAGAATTCTCGACCTCGGTCGGCAGTGCGATTTTAGTGATGAGTGTCGACACGAGGGTGAAGCCGTAGGCGGCCATCTGCTCGGAAACGGTAGCGTTGACGTCCTTGGCGATGTCGTCCTTCTTGGCAAAGACCTCGTCGAGCGTATAGACGGGAATCGAGGAGCGCAGGGCATCGGTGATGAAGTCGCGCATCTGATCGACGGGCTCCTGCAGCATGTAGTAGCTCTTGTAAATGCCCGAATCCGCCGGGCCGGCACCCATGTCGTAGCTCACGTGATACTGCGCGGAGACCTCGAGACCAATGGTCACGTTGTCCTGGGTCTTAACGTCGATGCCAAAACCGTTTTTCATGGTGCGCAGGCTCACCGTGGCGGCCTTGCGGTCGATCACGGGCACCTTCAGGTGGAAACCCGCGTTGACGATACGGTTGAACTTGCCCAGGCGCTCGATAATCACGGCATGTTGCTGCTCGACGACATAGCAGGCGTTGGGAAGCAGCAGCAACAGGATGATGATGGGGATCAAAAGACTGGTAAGGGCAGCGATGATACCGGACAACAGCATGGTCTCTCCTCTGATAGGCACACGTTGGCATTAGGATACCCGCACGAAGCAGCTGTGTGACACCAACAAGAGGACCCGTGGTCAAAAAACATCAAATATGAGTACTGTTACCGATTTGGTAGCAGCAATTTTGGACTAATCAGACCAAATAGCAAGTCGAAATGGTAGCGCGCAGAGATGTGGTGTAAGAGGCGGGGCATGCCCCGCCTCTTCTCTTT
>UQXP01000061.1 GCA_900545055.1 uncultured Collinsella sp. | reverse complement strand
ACGTGCTGTCCTCCCGTGCTTCCGCCAAGGCCATTGACCAGCGCGATTCTGCTTTTGCCGCGCGTTTGGCGCTCGGCGTTGCCGCCACGCAGGGTATTTTGGATGAGTTGCTTGACCAGTTTCTGGATAAGCCCAAAAAGGTCGAGCCGCGTGTGCGCATGGCGCTTCGCATCTCGGCCTTTGAGATGCTCTACCTGCATACACCGGGTCGCGTTGCCGTGAGCCAGGGTGTTGAGCTGGTGCGCAGCGGCGCTAAGTCTGCCGCTGGCTTGGCTAACGCGGTGCTGCACAAGGTTGCGGACAACGTTGAGGATTTTGCCACGGCGTCTGACGGGGATGAGTCCGAGCGCCGTTTGGTTCGCCTTTCGCGTTTGATGGGTCTTCCTCGCTGGCTTTGCGCTCGTATTATGGCCTCGTTCGATACGCCCGAGGGCGCGCTCAACTTTGCCGGCAATCTGGCGCCTGCGCCGCTTGCGCTGCATGAGAATGCGTTTGCGACCAAGACCGACCCGTATATCTCGCAGCTTGTGGCGCCTGTCTTCCCGGGCTGCCATGCTCCGGTCGATGCGCAGGTCACCGTTGCATCGGGCGTGTTTGAACGTGCTGCCGCGGTTGCCTCGGACCTTAACGCCCAGCTTATCGCTACTGCCGCGACGCGTCCCGGTCGTTGCCTGGAGATTGGCGCCGGTCGCGGCACGAAGACCTATGTGATGATGTGCCAGGCCAAGCGAGCCGGGTATGAGTGTCAGCATACTGCGCTCGATTTGCACGATCGTAAGTGCGATCAGAATCTCGCGCGTCTGCATAAGGCGGGTATCTCGGGCGTCCGTACGGTCTCGGGTGATGCCTGCGAGCTCAATGAGGTGCTCACGTCGTTTGATGCCATGCTTGGCGAGCCTGCCCTGTTTGACACGGTGTTTATCGATGCGCCGTGCTCTGGCACCGGCACTATGCGCCGCCACCCCGAGATTCCGTGGCGTCTGACCGAGAATGACGTTAAGACTGAGCTGCCCCGTCTGCAGCTGACGATGCTCAAGGAAGCAGCCGCGCGCGTGGCTGCCGGCGGTGAGCTTATCTATGCCACCTGCTCGGTTTTTGATGAAGAGAACACACAGGTCGTAGATGCCTTCCTGGCCTCTCCCGAAGGCGCCGGCTTTACCGTGGCGCCGCTCTCCGAAGCCCAGATTCTGCAGCTCCCCGAGTACGACCACGCCAAGAGCCTCGTCACCCTGCGACAAAACGCTCGAGGCTTCTTCCAAAGTGTGCCCGTTAATGCGGACTCCTACGACGGCCACTTCTGCGCCCGCCTGGTCCACAAGTAGCTACTAAGTTGCGGTGAAATAGGGATTGAATAGCGGCTTCTACCCGCCAAACAGTTCTTATTTCACCGCAACTCAGGATGTCCTGCGAGAGGAGATCGCAATAGCGGTAAAGAGTGGGAAAAATAGCCCTGTCTCATGCTTGCTGCTATCAAAAGTAGGGCGGATTACGGGGCTAGATTGGTGATGTCCGACCACAGCAAAAATGGCTTAAATAAAACCGCAGGTAGATGGCTTGTTGAAATTTGCAAATTACCGGAATGGATAGAGGCTGTCAATTCAGCCCCGTAATCCGGCAGAATTTTTAAATGTTACAAACTTAGCATCAGCCCGAAATCCAATCTAAAGAAAAGTTGCGGTGAAATAGGGATTGAATAGCGGCATCTACCCGCAAAACAATCCCTATTTCACCGCAACTCATCAGGAAACCTGGGTAGCGGGACCGCTTGTCTCTAGTGGCTGTGCGGGCAGTTGGCGCAGCAGCCGCTGGTGGCGTTGGTGCTGGAACCACCGCTTCGCTGGTCGGTGTTGTAGAAGCCGCTGCCCTCAAACTTGATGCCGCTGGCCGAGAACGTCTTCGATGCCGGAGCGCCGCAGCTCGGGCACACGACCTCGGGGGTCTCGGACATGGGATGCTCAACCTCAAACACGTTGCCGCAGCTCGAGCACTTGTAATCGTAGCGCGCCATAATACTTCCTTTTCAGCACAAAGCGGGCAGATCGCTCTGCCCGCATAAATTCAAACAGCTGTAACTGTACCCTATATCGGGGGTTTTATCACGCTTCGCCCCAGAATCTATGGGTGTTGCGCAGGAGCTGTGCAGTTTTGTCCTCGGCGGCCTCAATATCCGCCTCATCGGCCTGCCAGGTCCAGTTGCCCGTGGCGACACCCGGCACGTTCATGCGGGCATCGTCGCCCAGCCCCAGCACGTCCTGCAACGGCATCATCACGAGCGGCGCGTCGCTTGCCAGCGCATCGCCCATCAGCTTTGCCGCCCCCTCAACCCCGCTCGGCTCGTCGCCGCCCGCAAAGGAACGCGTGCACCAACCGGCCAGCGTCGATGTGTCGTGCGTCGAGGTGTACAGAATTTTGCCGGGCGTGGGATGCACACCGCAACGAACGTCGTAGTCGCTAAACTCCAGCACGTCCATGCCGGGGAAGCCGCAGGTCGAAGCCATGGCACGAACGCCAGGCGTCAGATAGCCCAGGTCCTCGGCGATAAAGTTGAGCGGACCCAGCTCGTCATAGGCGGTCTGGAACAGGTCTTTGCCCGGTCCTGCCAGCCAACGCCCGTCGGACCATGCCTTACCCGCGGGAATGCTGAAATAGCTATGGAATCCCAGGAAGTGATCCAGGCGCACGCGGTCGTAGAGCGAGAACGCGCGGCGCAGGCGATCCATCCACCAGCTATAGCCGTTCTGCTTCATGTGGTCCCAGCGGAACGTCGGGTTGCCCCATACCTGACCCTCGGGCGCAAAGTTGTCGGGCGGCGCGCCGGAAATCTCAATCGCCTTGCCGGTATCGGACAGCCAGAAGTTCTCGGGCTCGCTCCACGCGTCTGCCGAATCGTCCGAAACATACATGGGGATATCGCCGATGACCTCGATACCCTTCTTGTGTGCGTAATTCATAAGCTCGCACCATGCCAGGTCAAAGCGGTACTGCATGTACGCCTGCAGCTCTGCCTCGTCGTGGAAACGCTTGTCGTCGATCAGATGCTCGTTGTAACGTGCGACATCGGCCGGCCAATCGTGACGCGACTCTCCCTCAAAGTACTTCTTAACGGCCATGTAGACGCAGTACTTCTCGAGCCAGTCGGCATTGCGATGTTTAAACGCGGTGTAGAGCGGATCGGCATCCTCGCCGCCGCGGGCGTTCCAAGTCTCAAAATCGGCAGCAAGCTCCTCGTGGCTCTCGGGCAGCAGGTCGATATTGCCCGCAAAGGCCGAAGGCCCAGCGTAAGGGGAGCGGAAGAAGTCCGTCGGATTGACGGGCAGGACCTGCCAGTAGCGCATGCCCATGGTGGCCAGGTGGTCGATAAAGCGACGCGTGGGCGCTCCGATCGTGCCGGGCTTGCCGTCGTCGGTCGGCACCGAGGTGATATGGCACACGACGCCCGCGCCGTGGTCGAGCGGCTCCTGCAGGCGCTGCTCGGCGTGATGGTAGATGATTGACGAACCCAGCGGATACAGGTCGAGCGTGACCGTACCGTTGTGGATCTCGCACTCGTGGCCGCTAATGACGTCGCTCGCACATTCGCCGAGCGCCGGAATCGTCACGCGGTGCGAATTGCGCAGGCTGCGGTTGATGATTACCGTCGCGGACTCGCCGTTCTTGCCCGTGCGGTTGTATGCCAGCACCTCGTCGTTGAGCGCGAAGGCCTTGATCTCGCCGTCGATCATAAATGGCAGTGCGCGGCGTACGGCGGATGCGTTCTTGACAATAGCCAGCGTGTCGAAGTCGTGCAGTTGGTCCTTGGTCGGCAGGGTGCGGCGGTTGCCCGGATCGGTTAGGCCCTCCAGGCCGTACTCGTCGCCGTAGTAGATCGAAGGCACGCCGGGGAAGGTCATCTGCATGAGCGTGGCGAGCCAAAAACGGCTCTTGGCCAGGCCCATCGAGTTCTCGTCCAGGCGCCATTTGCTGCGCTCGCACTCGGGCAGCTGCGACTCGTCGGGGCCGCCGCCGAGCACCGAGATAATGCGCGGACGGTCGTGGCTCGAAAGCAGATTGAGCGCGCAGGACAATGCCTCGCTCGGGTAGTTCTCGCGCAGGGTCTCGATATCCTCGGCGGCCTGGTAGGCATTCTTGTAGCCCATCAAAAAACCGATGACCATGTCACGGAAGGGATAATCCATAGCAGAGTCCAGCTCGGAGCCCTGCAGGTAGCGGCGCAGATGGCCGTAGCTAATCTTGTTGGAGGCGTCTTCCCAGACTTCGCCAAGCAACAGCGCATCAGGCTTTTCGGCAAGTACGGCCTTCTTGATCTCGGCCAGGAAGTCGTCGGAAAGCTCGTCAGCGACGTCCAGGCGCCACCCATGGGCACCGGCGCGCAGCCATTTGCGGATCACGCCGTCCTTGCCCAGGAGCCTCTCGCGCACCAGCTCGGACTTCTCGTTGATGGCCGGCATATTGCCCACGCCCCACCAGCAGTCGTACGAGCCGTCCTCGTGGAAGGTAAACGCATCACGCCACGGTGAATCCTCGCTCTGCCAGGCACCCACGCCCGGGTAGTTGCCGTAGCGGTTGAAATAAATCGAGTCGTCGCCCGTGTGGTTGAAGACGCCGTCCAGGATGATGGAGATGCCCAGCTTCTCGGCTGCTTGGCACAGCTCGGTAAAGTCCTGCTCGGTGCCCAGGATCGGGTCGATCTTGGTGTAGTCGGCCGTGTCGTAGCGGTGGTTGCTTGCGGCTTCGAAAATGGGGTTGAGGTAGATGGCTGTAAAGCCTAGCTCGGCGATGCGGGGCAGGTCTTCCTGGATGCCCTTGAGCGAGCCGCCGTAGAAGTCCCAGGTCTTGATGGAGCCGTCCTCGGCGCGCTCGTACACGGGCGGCTCGTTCCAGTCCTCGACCATCCGGCGCTGAATGCCCTTGCGCGGTTTTTCGAGTTGGGCCATTGTGCGCTCGCGCCAATGCTCGTCACGGGCGTAGCGGTCGGGGAAGATTTGGTAGACCATACCGCGCTCGTACCAGGTGGGGCGGTTCTCGCGGTGCTTATAGACGGTAATCTGGAAGGACGGCACCTCGGCGTAGTCGTAGGTTACGCCCTCGCCGCCGGTGCGGCCCTGCGGCGCGCCCAGGCGAACCTCGGGCTGGCCCTCGATATTACATATAAAGCTGTACCACACAAGACACGGTTCAGTGCATTTGAGCTCGCCGGTAAAAATGCCATCGCCTTCGTGCTTCATCGGAATCAGGGTCTCGCCGACTTCATCGACCCAGGTACGTAGGGTGAGTGTTGCCTGGTTGGGATCGGCATCCTCCAAAATCACCGAGAGTGCAACGGTAGTTCCTGTGGTCACAGCGCCAAACGGAGTGCGAAACTGCGGTAGGCGGCTGTTGTGTATCAATCTCATAGTACGGTCCAGTTCAATAGAATCACGGCCTGCGGGCCATGGGCTTTACGCACAAATTGTAAGTATATCTGTTGTACACAGGGTGTATAAACAACATCCGTTTACCATCGGCGAACGGTTGTCCTAGAAAATCGTTTTACCAACTATCTACAGAGAAGGGGCGCCCGGTTGGAGCGCCCCTTGTTTAGGGTTTTGATTAGGTTTTAGATCGTCTGCGGGCTAGCGGCGCTTGCGGGTGGCCGTTGCCTTGCGGACGGACGTCTTCTTGGTCGGGGCCTTTTCCTCAGCCGGAGCGGCGGGGGAGACCGGAGCCTTCTTGGCGGACTCGGGCTTTGTCTCAACCTTTGTCTCGACCTTCGGGGCGGCCTTTACCTCGGGCTTGGCCTCTGCCTTGGGGGCAGCTGCCTTTGCCGTGGTCTTCTTGGCCGTCGTCGTGGTGCGCTTGCGCGTGGTGGCCTTGGCGGCTGGCTTGGCCTCGACGGTTGCCTCTGCCTTGGGCTCGGCGGGCGTCTCCTCGACCTTGGCGGCAGGCTTTGCGGCGGCCTTAGGGGCAGCCTTCGTCGCGGGGGTCTTGGCGGTCGTCGACTTGGTTGCCGTGGCCTTCTTGGCGGTCGCGGTCTTGGTCGCGGTCGTCTTCTTGGCAGCGGTCTTTGCCGGAGCCTTGGCGGTCGGCTTAGCCTCTGCAGCCTCGGCCTTTACCTCGGGAGAGACCTCGGCCTCGGCGGCCTTCTTAGCGGCAGCGGTCGTGCGCTTGCGCGTGGTCGTAGCCTTGGCAGCGGTCGTCTTGGTGGCAGCAGCCTTGGTCGTCGAAGCGGTCTTGGTGGCAGTCTTCGCGGTCGTAGCCTTCTTGGCGGTCGTCTTGCGCGTCGTGGTCTTCTTGGCGGCAGGCTTCGCAGCAGGCTTGGCCTCAGGCTCAGGTGCAGCCTCGGACTTCACCTCTGCCTCAGCCTTAACAGCCTCAGCAGTTTTCTCCTCAGCCTTAGGCTCCTCAACGGCAGCGGGCGCCTCAACAACCGGCTTGGCCTTGGGCTCGGGCTCGGCTTCAGTCTTCTCAGCCACAACCGCGGGCTCGTCGACAACAGCCGCCGGTCTCTCGATCTCCGGGTGCATAAAGAAGTACAGGTCCAGATACTTGTCGGCCGAGCGCGTCCAGCTAAAGTCCTGGCTCATGGCCTGCGTGACCAGCTGGTTCCAGGCATCGCGGTTGTCCCAGAACAGTCGTGCCGCGCGGAATACGGCGTCGCCCATTTCGTCGCCGTTAAAGTTGCTAAACGAGAAGCCCGTGCCCTCGCCGGTAAACTCGTTATACGGGATCACGGTGTCCTTCAGACCACCGGTCTCGCGCACGATGGGCAGGGTGCCGTAGCGCATAGCGATGATCTGCGACAGGCCGCAGGGCTCAAACTTCGAAGGCATCAGGAACATGTCGGCGGCGGCATACATACGCTGTGACAGCGCCGGGTCGAACTCGATGCGTGCGGCCATGGTGCCGGGGTACTTGTCCTGGAAGTAGCGCAGGCCGTCTTCGTAGTCGCGGTCGCCGGTGCCCAGCACCGCCACCTGCACGCCGCCGGACAGGATGCGGTCGAGCGCGTACATGACCAGGTCCATGCCCTTCTGGCGCGTCAGGCGCGTGACCATCACCATAAGCGGACGGTCGTCGCGAACCTCGAGCCCCAGCTCTTCCTGCAGCTTGGCCTTGCACACTGCCTTGCCCCCACGGTCATCAACCGTGTAGTTGGCGGCAATGCGCTTGTCGGTCGCCGGGTCAAAGCCCGCCACGTCAATGCCGTTCAAAATGCCCTGCAGCGCATAGGAGCGCTCGCGCAGCACGCCGTCCAGGCCCTCGCCAAACTCGGGCGTCTGGATCTCGTTGGCATAGGTGGGGCTCACCGTGGTGATGGCATCGGCATAGCGCAGCGCGCCCAGCATGTAATTGATGCTGCAGGCGTCGCAACGCAGCTGCGAGGCGGCCGCCGGAATGTGCGCCACACCCAGGATGTCCTCCAATACGGTGTCGCTAAACTGGCCCTGGAACGCCACGTTGTGGATCGAGAACACGGTCTTGACGCGGTCGTACAGTGGCAGGCCCTGGTAGAACTCGCGCAAGAACACGGGCGCCAGTGCCGTCTGCCAGTCATTGCAGTGCAGGATGTCACACTCAAAACCGGCCGGCAGGTGCTGCAGGCTCTCGGTGATGGCCTTGGAGAAGAACGCAAAACGCTCGCCGTCATCAAAGAAGCCGTACGGATAGTCGCGCGCAAAGTAGCGCTCGTTGTCGATGAATATATAGGTGACGCCGTCGTACTCGAGCTTCTCGAGCCCACAGTACTCGTTGCGCCAGCCCAGGCTCACGTAAAAGTCGGAGAAGTGCTCCATCTGCGCCTTGTACTCGTCCTTGATGGTTGCGTACTTGGGCACCATCACGATGACCTCGGCGCCGGCGCGCACAAGCGCCGCAGGCAGTGAGCCCGCCACGTCGCCCAGGCCACCGGTCTTTACAAACGGTGCGCACTCGGCCGAGGCAAACACGATCTGCATCTTTTTGCTGGAATCTGCCATATTGTCTCCCATGTTGCAATTCGAGAATAGCCGCCTGGCGCTAACCGGGCGGCTATTCTACATGTTACGAGCGATGTTGCGGTGCCAACGTTAACGTACGATGGTGGTGTCGGAAGTTAACGGAGCCTTTCCCAGCACCAAGATGTTCTCGGGCGTGCCGCGAAGCTCGGTGTTGGTGGGAACCACGTTGTTCTTGTCCAGGATGGCGTTCTCGACGCGGGCGCCGCTCTTGATGATGCAGCTCTGGTTGATGATCGAGTTGGTCACCGATGCGCCCTCCTCGACCACGACGCCGCGCGACAGGATCGAGTTGCGCACGGTGCCCTTGATGATGCAGCCGGCCGAGATAATCGAGTTGCAGGCGTGGCTGCCGGTCGCATAGCGTGAAGGCGGCACGTCGTGAGCCTTGGTCAGGATCGGGCGCTCGGGGTCAAAGAGCTGGTCGGCTACGGTCTGGTCGAGCAGGTCCATGCTGCGGCGATACAGCGACTTCTCGCTAAACACGCCCACGACCTCGCCCTTGTACTCGTAACTGCACACGTCGATGTTGCCAAAGTCGCCCTGGAGCGCCTCGAGCAGGTCTAGATAGTCGGCGGCTTGGTAGTGGTCGATGATCTCGAGCAGCGTCTCGCGGTTGACGATGCAGCAGTCCATGGAGGCGTTGTCGCCGTACACGACGCCGGCGCTCACGCCCGTCAGGCGGCCGTTCT
>UQXP01000060.1 GCA_900545055.1 uncultured Collinsella sp. | reverse complement strand
TGGAGCGGGCAACGGGACTCGAACCCGCGAGTGTCAGCTTGGGAAGCTGATGCCTTACCACTTGGCGATGCCCGCATATGTGGGGGATAGTATAACGCGGTTGTCTTGTTCGATACAAGGGTGGCGATGCTTGTTTTAGCTGTGGAGATTCGTTTGAAAATCGCGTCAATTGTGGAGACGAGGACCTTTGACTTCCTGTTCACCTTATCTTCTACCTGCGCTTTTGCTTGATTGTTGTATTTGAGCTCAATTTGTCAGGAATTGGGCAAGCTTTTGGTCAGGCTCCGGTACTTACCCGCATGAACCTCGGGGGTAGCCTCATCCTACGCGTCGCAACCTCCCCATGCGGCGCACGAGGGATAAGGAGCAGCCATGTCCAACGCACCCACGCACTCTGTCCACAGCGCAATCGCAACAGGTCCGCTGCTCCTGCTCCTCTTCCTGCTTTTCGGCTGCCTGGCACCGGGAGCCGCATTTGCCGTTGATGGCTACGACCAGCTCGGCTTCCGCACTATTAGCGATGATTGTGGGCCCTTCTTTATCGGCAAGTATGAAGCTCAAGACGCCTCGATTGCCTACTGCATGAACCAGGAGCGCCCCGGCCCCACCAAGCCGGGCGGCCCATGGCTCAACTTTGATCAAGGCTGGGTGTGGCTCGACGACGAGTTCGCGGCAATCGTTTGTCACGGATATCCTACCGCCACGTCGTTTGGCGGTTACCATCTTTCACCCGATCGCGCCCGCGCCGCCACCCAGCTTGCCGTATGGATGCTCAACGGCACTACCCATGTCGACGGCACCTACTCCTACACGACCGCTCAGGGTAAAACCAAGAGCGGACACTTTACCTCCGACAATGAAGTCGTGGCGGCTGCGCGGTGGCTCCACGACAGCGCAAAATCAGGAAGCATCAAAGCCGCTCCGCACCGCGCGCGACGCTATCTAGGGGCCGTATCGGGCGGCAGCAAACGTCAAGACATGCTCTATGTACTGCCGGCGGTCTCTGTTTCCTTCCAAAAGCAGTCTGCTGACACCGTTATTACCAGCGGAAACAATACCTATCAGTTTACCGGGGCAACATTCGATATTTTTGAGAGCGCCAGCGGCGCGCGTGTCGGCACCATCAAGATGGACAGCAACGGTCGAGCGCAAGCAACACTTCTACCCAACACGGCATACTACCTAGTTGAGACAACAGCGCCAGCTGGTTATATCCCCCTGCACGATCGCATTGCCTTTACCACGACGAATAACGGCGGATACGTCACCATTGATGAACAACCCGGCACCATTACCTTGCGCATTGTAAAGCTCGACGCCGCAACGAATGCAGGCCCCCAAGTTGGAGCTTCGCTCGCAGGAGCAGAATTCGTGTGCGTATCGCAATCAACCCCTGGATGGACACAAACTCTCAGGACCGATGAAAGCGGTCGAGCTACCCTCACCGATGTCCCCCTGGGAACCTTTACCATCTATGAATCGAAGGCGCCCGAGGGCTATTTGCCCTCCGGTGACAGTTGGTCTTACACCGTTGGAGCCGACCAACTCGGCGATTCAGGCGTGGTCGAGATCGAATCTCGCGTTTCCGATATCCCCATTGCGTTTAACCTTGAGATTTCCAAATTCAAGGATTACGGCAATAGCGACCAATCCGGCCTGGAGCAGCCGGCGGGTGGTGTTGTCTTTGAGGTTGTCAGCAACAGCTCTCAGCAGGTTGTTGGCACACTGACCACAAACATCTATGGCTTTGCCTCCACCGAAGATCAGCCCGAAGCATGGTTCGGCACAGGCAAGCGACCCGCCGGTGTCCACGGAGCCGTCCCATACGACCGTGCCGGCTACACGGTTCGCGAGGTTCCGGAAACCGTCCCCGAGGGTTTTAAACGTGCAGGGGAATGGACCGTCGGGGCCAATCAGATTTCCGACGGCGCCGAGCTTCAATATATCGTGGACAACCACGCGCTGTCGACGCATCTCCAGATTGTAAAACGCGATGCCCAAACAGGCGCTTCTGTTCCCCTAGCCGGATTCACCTTCCAACTCCTCGACAGCAATCACAAACCTGTCTCACAAACTTGCTGGTATCCAGCACATAACGTAATGGACACCTTTACGACTGACGCGACCGGCACCGTCACACTGCCCGAATCGCTCATGCCGGGCACCTATTATGTACGCGAAACCTCGGCCAAAGAGCCCTATCTTGTCGGCGAAGAGATCGAGGTAAACATACCCGCCGACATGAACCTAACGCCCGTTGCAATCGCCTCGTATTATGACCACGCCGCGACCGGAAACATCAGGATCGTTAAAACCGATGCCATAGACGGCAGCAGCCTCGCGGGCTCCGTCTTTGAGATCCGTGCCTCGGGTGATATCGTGCGCCCCGACGGTAGCATTGCCGCGCTCGACGGTGAGACCGTCGCGACCGTCACGACGGATGAAACTGGAGAAGCACGCGCGGACAACCTCCCACTGGGATCTGGCACCGCACGCTACGAGGTTGTCGAGACTCAAGCGCCGGCAGGCTTCTTGCTCGATCAGACAACCCATATTGTCGACCTTACTTATGCCGACCAGAAAACACCCGTTGTAGAAGCACGGCTTAACGTATCCGACGATTACACCAAGGTTGATATCTCCAAGGTCGATGCAAGCGGTGAGCAGGAAGTGGAAGGCGCACAGCTCACCTTATATGGTCCCGATAAAACCGAAATAGACTCCTGGACCTCATCCGACAAGCCGCACCGCGTCGAACATCTTGCACCCGGCACCTACTCGTTGCGCGAAATGATGTCTCCGCGGACCTATGACCTTGCCGAGGAGATAACGTTTGAAATAAAGGATACGGGAGAAGTCCAATCCGTCGCGATGAAGGATGCGCCCATCGAGATCAAGGGGCAGGTCGACAAGCGTCAGGAACTTGTCCAACCTATCGAAAAGGGCCTGTTGGCTAACGGCGATGGTAAAAACCGTGCCGCGATGCAAACCAATACGGATGGGCTTTTCTCCTATACCATCGACGCTCGAAACGATTCAACTACCTGGGTTGATGAGTTCACAATTACCGATGATCTTGAGTGCGCCGAGGACGATACGGCGAGATTCGTCTCAATCGAAACCCCCGTCGCCATCGGCGACCTCAATGGTCTGTGCAACGTGTGGTATCGCACGACGCCGTTGGACTCGACAGACGTCGATGAGCCGGCAAACGCGACACTTGACGATGGGCACGAAAATCCTTGGCTTGAGTCCGACGAAGTAAGGGAAAGTCTGGGTGAGGATTGCCGCCTCGTCGATTACGACGGCTGGCACCTCTGGAAGGCGGATGTCTCGACCACGGAATCCACCACACTCGAGGCGAAAGAACTCGACCTTGCGTCCAATACCGTCGTAACGGGCATTCGCATTGAATACGGTGCGGTAGCCGCCGACTTTACGACTCGAAGCGATGCGGATTCTTGGACCCGCGATGATCTCAAAGATGAGCACGACGACCTTGACGATGCCAGAGCAATCCTTGGCACAGACGCTCGGGGCGCAGTCGTACACATGCAGGCAACGTCGGCTTATACGCCCCAAACCGCACTCACCAACAGCGCACGCGTCGATCTTTGCCGCAACGGTGGCGGCGATAAACTTGAGTCGCATGACGAGGACAGCGTCATTCAACGCTGTACCCTACCGCAGGACCTACCGGCAACAGGATCAGTTCCCATCGCCGCTTGCATCACCGCGCTCCTGACCTCGGGTGCCGCAGCCCTATGGTTCGCTCGCCTTAGGTCGATCCCAAAGAAGCGCTAGCGCGATGAAAAAGCGGGCGAGCCAGGGGACTGGCTCGCCCGCTTTCAATCATGTAAATCGCCGTATCTACTCTGCAGACGAAGATCCACCATCAACGATTGCCTGCTCGGACTCAGGAATCCCATCGGCACCCGCACTCTGTTCTTGCTCCACCTCTTCGCTGATTGCGGAGGCGGGGGTCGAGCCCTTCGCACCCACGATGTAGGCAGCCCCAAATCCTAACGCAATGGCAATCAAGGTCAAAATCACGTAGACAGGCCAATGGCGCTTAATATACGAAAACACGTTGACTCCTTAGAGCTCCGTCTACGAACGGCGGATAACCTCGGTCACGACCTCGGATACCGTGGCAATGTTCGTCGGGTTGACATTGTGGGGCAGGTCGTCCTCGGTACGAGCGCAAGCCAGACGCATGCCGTCCACGCCGGCGATGGTGAGGGCTCGGCGGCTCGCCTCGAGCGCGGCATAGGCATCGGTCTTGGCATAGGGCATCTCGAGCGCGCCACAATCGACATGGAACGACTTGCACACCTTGCTGACCAGGTTCATGATGCGGCGATCGCCCTTGAGCAGCTGCTGTTCGCCCTCAACCGTCACCACCGAAAGCCTACCGGCGCCGACGGATTCAAGATTGATGAAGAATACGCCGCGGAGCTTATCGCGGTGCGAAGCCAAGAAGGCCTTCATGCCGGCGCCATCACAATCCGAGGCGCCCGTTGCCACAAACCAGATATCGTGACCGAGCAGCTCATCATCGCCCATAGAGGCGACAGCCGAGAGCATATCTTCGGAAGAAGCGCCATCGGAAGACGTAGCGCCGCCCTTCCAGCCATCGTTATCGTCCTCGAAGTTATCCCACGAACCGATACCGCGGCCGGACTTCTTGGCATCGTAATCGTCTTCGACGCCCAGCCAGTCACTCATGCTGTCCTGCTCGTTTTTCTTTTTACGGCCGAACAGGCCACCCAGGCCGCGCTTACGAGACTTGGGTGCCGCCGGGGCGGGAGCCGAAATGGTCTCGATCGGCTGCGCGCCCGACGCAACGGGCATAGGAGGCGCAACGGGTGCCGATGTGGGTTCGGGACCCTGGGCAGTAGCAAAGGGGTCGTTGACCTGGGCAGAGGGATCGGGAAGGTCGAACAGCGACGTGCGAGACGCAACGTTTGCCTGCTTCATCGACGGCAGCGACGGATCGGGGACCGAAGCCAGCGGAGACGAAGAGGGCGCAGGCGACGGTGCCGACGCCGGATCGGGAACATTCATCTGCGGACGCGGTGATGCCTGGGAGGAAATCTGGGCCATAAGGGAATCGACCGTTTCGTCCTGGGTGGGAGCGACATCGGCAACCGTGGCACCGGAACCACTCGGGGTCGGCATGGTGAAAATCTGCGTGGAGTAAGGCCTCGACTCATCTGTCTCGGGAGCCTCGGAAACCGCAGGCACTTCCTCCTGCTCGGCCTCGGTCGACTCATCTTGCTCGGCTGCCGCGTATTGTTCTTCGTCAGAGTTGGCCTCGACGGGCTCGTCCTCGGCGGCATCTTGGATTTCGGCAGCATCAATAGGCTCGTCATCGTCCACCGCGTCGCCCTGTTCATCGGAAACAGGAAGGGGCTCGGCAATCGCGGTGCCTTGCTTTTCAAACGTTATCGTGGAATCGAACTTCGCGGCATCAAACGACATGGTGCTATCGACGTGCTGCTGGGCCTCGAAAGACGTCGTCGCCTCAACAACATCCGCGGACGTCGGTTGCTGGGACTCAAAGGACGTTGTAGCTTCGGCGGCGTCGACGGGCACGGACTGCATAGCCTCGTTCTGCTCGAACTCTTGCGCCGCGAGCTCACGTGCCGCCTCGGCTGCCTGCTGCTGAGCGATAGCCTCCTGCTCGGCAGCCTCGCGTGCGGCAGCGCGCTTCTCCTCGAAATCGTCGACAAATTTCCTGCCCTTTGCAAGCGCACCCTTAAAGAAGCTGGAAGCGCTGGCGCCAATCGAAGAGAACGCGGATGCAATATCGGCATGGGGCGTTGCCGCGGGAATCTCGGCAGAGAAATCAGTATCGCTCTCGTAAGACACGCGCCTCGGCTGTTCAACGTAATCGTCGTCAGACTCGTCCGCAACGTCTTGCGCCGGCGCGGCGGGAGCCAAAATGTCCAGTCCTGCCGCGGGATCGATCGCGGACACCGCCTCGGGCTCGGCAACGGCAGCGGTAACCGCGGCAGACTCATCATCCGCAGTGACAACGGGCGCAGGCTCGGGCTCAAACGTCGGCTCCTCGCCCTCCTCGTAATCGAGCGTGCAGGACTCGGGAAGCATTCCGAGTGCACGGATGGCATCCGAACCAAAGCGAATGTTGCCGGCGGCGTTGCGATAGAGCTTGGGCTCGGGCTCGGCCGCGGCAGGCTCCTCCGCCGGCTCAGCAGCGGGAACCTCGTCATTGAACTCTTCGGCCTGGACAGCCTGATTCTGATCCTCGGGCACGATGGCGCCAATCAGCGTCTCGTCGGCAGACGCACCCTCAAAGCCCTCAATCTGCTCGTCAAAAGCCTCGCCCTGTTCGGGCTCGGTTTGAGCGTCGGGAGCAATCGGCTGACCGAACTCGTCCTCGGCGTAGGTAGGCTCTTCGTACTCGATGGTGTTGCCGTAGTCGTTTTGCTGCTGGGCCGCGGCATACTCCGCCGCCGCGCGCGCCATTTCCTCGGCACGACGTTTCTGCTCCCCAAAATAGGTATCGAACGGAACATCGTCGGGAAACTCGTTCTCGCCCTGGAAGGGAGCAACGTTGTCCATAACGCCGAGCATAGCGGCGACAGAAGACTTGTTGCACACCGCGCCGGACGTATAGGGAAGAACGTGGCGGTTAGAGATGATGTTTGCCGCGTTGGCAAGTGCAACGAGGGAAGCGAGGATCGCGACAATCCACAGCAGAACCTTGAGCGCGCCGGGGAGCGGCAGGATACGCAGGATGGCAACGGCAGCAGGGGCAATCGTGGCAACGGGCAACAGCTTGGCGATGAGCGCACGATACGAAGCATAGGGCTCGCGGGCGAGCAGCTCAGCACGGGGAGAGTCGTAGTGTGCGACAACGACCACCGGGCGGTTGCGCGGAGACGCGAGCGGGCCCGAGGCCTTGTGGTAGGCGATGACATTTTGGCTCACGCCCGTCTTGCCCAGGCGCGAAACCACGGGGTGGCCCGTGCGCTCGAGCACGTAAAGAACGGCGCCGACAATGGCCAGCAAGGTGCCGACCAAGCCGATACCGCCGCCGATGCCCATCAGCAGGGCGCCGGCAAACGCAAGAATACCGGTAACGGCAAATGCCAATCTACTGGGCGCCGGGGCATTGAACTCCTGAACCTCGGGGTCAAAGCCGTGGTTGCGGAAGATCTGAGCGATATCCTCGGCAGCCAAGCGCTCTTCTTCGCTGCATGCCGGCGTAATGCCGGTGTTCTGCAGCAGGTGGTTAATATAGTTCTGGGTGTTCGCCATGTGCGCTCCACATCCATAATCCGACAAATAGGCCCAATGCATGCACATTAGAACCGTATATAGTCGAAAGTATACCCCGAGCGAGCGCAAACGACCGAATTCGGGCCATCTTAACGCCTCGAGCGGACAAGGATATAGCCTAATCTCCATATCGGACTAAAATCATGGCAGCAAACCACCTTCTCATGCGAGGACTCTATGACGGCAAGCGACGCGACCGCGACAATTAAAAAGGGGAATTCGGAGCCCGGTTTCGATAAAACGGCTCAGCGCATCCTCAATCTTTTCTTTGTGCTCAACAGCTCCCCCGAACCGCTGACGACCGAGCAGATCGTCTTGGATTCTGACCTGGGATATGGCTCGGGCAATATCGACTCGGATAAGCGCAAGTTTCGGCGCGATCGTGACAAACTGCTCGAGCGTGGCATCTTAATCAAGGAGGTTCGCCCCGCCGGTGCGCAGGAGACCGAGGAAAGCTCGTGGACAATCGACCGCGAGCACACGTTTGCTGCAGGCGGCCTCATCACCGCAGACGACGCCGATATCCTACTCAACGCCATCGACCAGACGCTAGCGGCCGGCTCTTCCACCTTTGCCGCGCCGCTTGCCGATATTCGCTCCAAAATTGCCTACCTCACCGGCAGGACGACGGTGGACGAAGTACCGATCCGCCGCTCTCCCACCGTCGATGCGGTATGGAGCGCCTTTGCCGAGCGATGCGCGCTGCGATTTTTATATCAGAACGGACGCGGCGAGCAGAAAGAACGTACCGTCTGTGTCTACGGCATGTTCGAACGCGAGGGCGTGGCGTACTTCTGCGGCCTCGACAATGTCACCGACGACATCAGGACATTCCGCTGCGACCGTATCGTTCGCGCATGGCGTCCTTCGAAGGCCTACGCCATCCCTGCGGACTTCAATCTCAACGACTATCTGTTCTTTGAATTCGATTTCGCCGACCGACCGCCCGTTGCAGCCACGTTCTCGTTCGCCCCTCAGACGCAGATCGATATGATCAACGGCCTCACGCGCGGGCGAGGTGAGCTCACACACACCGATGCGGGATGGATCTGGACCGTTGACGTGCGCGACCTTGAAGCCGCCGCCTCATTTTGCATGGCCCACGCCATGGACGGCATGAGGCCCATGGCCCCCAAATCGCTCAAGCAGGCGTGGAACCACCTCATTGAAAGGACGGTGCACGAGTATGCCCGTGCGTAAACTCACCAGCGAGCAGAGACTCTCGCGCGCCATCGACATCATGGAGGCCCTCTACGCCGCCGGCGAGAGCGGCATGACACGAACCGAGATTTGCGGCCGCTTTGACATCACGGGAGTATCGCTCGACGAGATTCTCGAGATCGTCTCGACGCTCGCGGACCGAGAATC
>UQXP01000059.1 GCA_900545055.1 uncultured Collinsella sp. | reverse complement strand
CTTGGGGCGGCAGCCGTTGTGCGGGATGGGGGTCTTGTCCTGGATGCTCGAGACCTCGAGGCCAGCAGCCTGGAGGGAGCGGATGGCGGTCTCACGACCGGAGCCGGGGCCCTTGACGAAGACGGAAACCTTCTTCATACCGTGCTCCATGGCCTGCTTGGCAGCAGCCTCGGCAGCCATCTGGGCAGCGAACGGCGTGGACTTACGGGAGCCCTTGAAGCCCACCTGGCCAGCCGACTTCCAGGAAATGACGTTGCCCTGGGGATCGGTGATCGAAACGATCGTGTTGTTGAACGTAGAACGAATGTGAGCCTGGCCCACGGAAATGTTCTTACGGTCCGCGCGCTTCAGACGGGCAGCGCGAACGTTCTTCTTAGCAGTAGCCATCTATCTAGCGCTCCTTATTTCTTCTTCTTAGCACCGATCTGACGCTTCGGGCCCTTGCGGGTACGAGCGTTAGTGTGGGTGCGCTGGCCGCGGACCGGGAGGCCCTTGCGGTGACGAAGGCCGCGGTTGCAGCCGATGTCCATAAGGCGCTTGACGTTCTGGTTGCGCTCACGGCGGAGGTCGCCCTCAACCATGATCTGGTTCTTATCGATATAATCACGGATGGCGTTAACCTCATCCTCGGTGAGGTCCTTAACGCGCGTATCCACGTTAACGTTGCACTCGACGCAGATCTTCGTCGCAGTGGTGCGGCCGATGCCGTAAATGTAGGTCAGACCGATCTCAACGCGCTTCTCACGCGGGAGGTCGACACCATTAATACGGGCCAACGTAGTCTCCTCTCTTAACCCTGACGCTGCTTATGACGGGGGTTCTCGCAAATGACGAGGACCTTGCCATGGCGCCTAATGATTTTGCACTTATCGCACATCTTCTTGACCGAAGGACGTACCTTCATCGTTCTTCCTTTCGGTAGCGCTCAAACTACTTCCCTACTATCTACTCGCCCAGCCGCAGGCGTTTAAAACTATGGCTGGTCTTCACACACAATCCGACCGTAGGTTGAGCTAAGCCTGCAGCCGGAAATGGAGTGCGTGTATGCGTGCCGCTATTTGTAGCGATAGGTGATGCGGCCGCGGGTCAGGTCGTACGGGGAAAGCTCCACGACAACCCTGTCACCGGGGAGAATACGGATGTAATTCATTCGGATCTTGCCAGAAATGTTGCACAGAACCGAATGACCGTTCTCGAGCTCGACCTTAAACATGGCGTTGGGCAGCGGTTCCTTTACCGTACCCTCGAGCTCAATTGCGTCTTCCTTCTTCACAAGCAATCATCTTTCTCTAGAAAACGACAGCGATTGAGTATTCTACAATACGCATGCACGTATCGTAATATCTTCGTAATGGCTCCACAACTAAGTGGAACTTGTTACATTTCTCCGCCTTGGAGCGAACACCAAGCACCTTGCGCGTCGGTGGTGAGAATCACCGGACCGTCATTGGTAATGGCGACGGTGTTCTCGTAATGCGCGGCGGGCAGGTGGTCGTTGGTCGTAACAATCCAACCGTCGGAGCCCGTGCTCACATGGTTGGAACCCATCGTAACCATCGGCTCGATGGCAATGACCATGCCGGCCTGGAGGCGAACGCCCCTCCCCTTCTTTCCATAGTTAGGAACGTTGGGGTCCTCGTGCATCACGCGGCCAATGCCATGACCCACATAATCGCGAAGCACGCCGTAACCGTGAGACTCGGCGAGGGACTGAACGGCATAACCAACGTCCCCGATATGGTTACCGGGAACAGCCTGCTCGATGGCAGCCTTAAGGCAATCGCGCGTGACCTCGCACAAAGCCTTGGCTTCGGGCGTGGGGGTGCCGACGAAAAACGTCCAAGCGTTATCGCCGACCCAACCGTCGACAACGGCTCCCGTATCGATGGAGATGATATCGCCATCGCGCAGGATCATGTCAGGGTTGGGAATACCGTGGACCACGGCATCGTTGATCGATGCGCAAATGGTCCCAGGGAACCCGCCGTAACCCTTAAAGGCAGGGGTGCCGCCATGCATGCGGATAATCTGCTCCGCGAGCTGATCGAGCTCAAAAGTCGAAACGCCGGGGCGTACCATGGCTCCAACGTGGCGGAGCGCCATCTTAGATAGCGCTCCTGCCTTCTTCATCTGCTCGATTTGCGTTGCAGACTTAATCTTGATCATAGACCGAGAGCCTCTTTGACATCCCCGTACACGGTCTCGCGAGCCTGGTCACCGTTGACCGACTTGAGCAGACCCTGGCCACGATAGTAGTCGACGAGCGGGCTCGTGGACTTCTCGTAGACGTCGAGACGGTTCTTGATGGTCTCGGGCTTGTCGTCGTCGCGCTGATACATCTCGCCTGCGCACTTGGGGCAGGTGGCATCGGCAGCGGTGCCGGTGTAACCGCAGGCGCGGCAGGTGCGACGCGAAGACAGACGATCGATAATGACCTCGGGGGCCACATCGACCAGAAGGGCACAGTCGATCTCGCGACCCATGGCGGAAAGCTCGGAATCGAGCGTCACAGCCTGGGCGGTGTTGCGCGGGAAGCCGTCGAGGATGAAGCCCTGCTGGGCGTCATCGGCGGCAAGGCGCTCCTTGACAAGGTCGATCACGAGCTGGTCGGGAACGAGCTCGCCAGCGTCCATGTACTTCTTAGCCTGAATACCAAGCTCGGTGCCACCCTTGACGGCAGCACGCAGCAGGTCGCCCGTGGAAATGTGAGCGACGCCAAACTCGGCGACGAGCTCCTGTGCGACGGTGCCCTTACCGGCACCCGGAGCTCCGAGCAATACGAGGTTCATGAGCAATCCTCCTCTAGCCTATTTAAAGAATCCATCGTAATCATACATCTTGATTTGGCCTTCGAGCTTATCGACCGTGTCGAGCACGACGCCGACCATGATGAGGATGGACGTGCCGCCAAAAGCCTGGATCAGATGGTTACCCGTGAAGGAGAAGATGATCGAAGGCACGATGGCGATGAGCGCCAAAAAGACAGCGCTGGGAAGCGTGATCTTGTTGAGCGCGTTCTTGATGTAGGCCGCGGTAGCCCTACCCGGACGGACGCCCGGAATAAAGCCGCCCTGCTTCTTAAGGTTATCGGCCGTGTCATCGGGGTTGAACACCATGGAGGTGTAGAAGTACGCGAAGAACACAATGAGGACAACGTTAAGCACCCAGTTAAGCCAACCGGTCGAAAGCGCGGAGGCAACTGCCTGAATCCAGCCGATGCCGGGGAAGAACACGGCAATCTGAGCCGGGAAGTACAGCAGCGCCGAAGCGAAGATGATCGGCACGACACCCGCGGTGTTGACCTTGATGGGCAGGTAGGTGGTCTGGCCACCCATCATGCGACGGCCCACGACGCGCTTAGCGTAGGAGACCGGGATGCGGCGCTGGCCGCGCTCAAGGAAAACAATCAGCGGGATAACCAGCAGGATGATGGCGCAGATGATCACCATGGTGATGATGCCACCGGCGTTACCCTCGGTGCTGGAGAAGATAGCCTGCGGCAGACCGGCCATGATGTTCGCGAAGATGATCAGCGACATGCCATTGCCGATACCGCGCTGGGTGATGAGCTCACCAATCCACATGATCAGCATAGCGCCCGCGGTGAGCGTACCGACGATCATGAGGTCGAAGATGATCTCGGGAGCGCCGGCGCCATTAAAGCTGATGCCGAAGCTCTTAAAGAGGAAGAGGTAACCCACGGAGTTGAGGATTGCCAAAGCCAGGGTGAGGTAACGCGAATACTGCGTAATCTTGGTCTGACCGACCTCGCCCTCGCGGGCAAGCTCATGCAGGGAAGGCACGACGGCCTGGAGCATCTGGAGGATGATCGAGCTGGTGATGTAAGGCATGATGCCCAGCGAAAACACCGACACATAGCTCAACGCGCCGCCAGAGAAAAGATTCAGGAGGGCCATAGCACCTGCGGCGACCGAATTGTTACCGGTCGAGAAAAGGCCCAGCATCCCCTGGAAGGGAATGCCGGGCACAGGAACGTGCGCACCAATGCGGTACACGACGAGCATAGCTATGGTAAAAAGAATCTTCTCGCGCAATTCTTTGATGCGGAAAGCATTCTTAAGACCATTTAGCACGGCAGCTCGACCTTTCCGCCGGCGGCCTCGATCTTGGCCTGCGCAGAAGCGCTGACCTTGTCGACCTTGACCGTGAACTTCTTGGTGAGCTCACCATTGCCGAGCACCTTGACGGGCTCGAACTCGCTCTTGGTGATGCGAGCGGCCTTAAGAGCGGCACCGTCGATCACAGCGCCGTCCTCGAACTTACGCTCGAGACGCTCAACGTTAACAGCGGTGTACTCGATACGACGGGGGTTGCGGAAGCCCGGAAGCTTGGGAAGGCGCATGGCCAGCGGAGTCTGGCCACCCTCGAAGCCGGCACCCTTGGTGCCGCCAGAGCGGGAACCCTGGCCCTTCTGACCGCGGCCAGAAGTGGTGCCGTGACCCGAAGAATTGCCACGGCCGACGCGCTTGCGGTTCTTGGTGGAACCGGGCGCGGGAGTAAGATCGTGAAGCTGCATTTGCTACTCCTCTACAATCTCGACAAGGTGCTTGACCTTGAAGATCATGCCGCGGACGGACTCGTTGTCAGCAATCTCGCGAACCTCGCGGATCCTGTGGAGACCGAGGGCACGGACAGTACGGACCTGGTCCTGCTTGCAACCATTGGTGCTGCGGACCTGCTTGATCTTGATGGTGTCAGCCATGCTTAGTTCTCCTTACCGACGAACATCTCGGAGACCGTCAGGCCACGGCGAGCCGCGACGTCCTCAGGGCTGGAGAGCTCCTTGAGGCCCTCGACGGCAGCCTTGATGATGTTGAGGCCGTTGTCGGTACCGAGGGACTTGGACAGGACGTTCTTGATGCCAGCAAGCTCAAAGAGGGGACGCACAGCGCCGCCGGCGATAACGCCGGTACCCTCGACAGCGGGCTTGATGATGATGCGGCCGGCACCAAAGTGGCCGAGAACCTCGTGCGGGATGGTGCCCTGCTCGGTCACCGGCACGTGGAACATGTTCTTCTTGGCATCGAGAGACGCCTTGGAGATGGCCAGGGGCACCTCAGCGGACTTGCCCATGCCAACGCCGACGTTGCCCTTGCCGTCGCCAACGACGACGAGAGCGACGAGGCTCATGCGACGACCACCCTTGACGGTCTTCGACACGCGGTTGATGTAAACGACGCGCTCCTCGAACTCGGAGGCCTCGCGCTGCTGCTTCTGATTACGAGCCATGTGCTACATACCTCCTAGAACTCGAGACCGGCGGCACGAGCACCGTCGGCGAGGGCCTTGACGCGGCCATGGTAGATACGGCCACCGCGATCGAAGGCGACCTTGGTGATGCCGGCCTCGATGGCGCGCTTGCCAACGAGCTGACCGACCTTCTCCGCAGCCTCCTTGTTCGAGGTGTGGGTGCCCTTGAACTCGGCCTCGAGGGTCGAGGCGGAGACGAGCGTCAGGCTGGAGCCCTTGCTGTCGTCGATGATCTGGGCATAGATGTTGGCGTTAGTACGGGTCACGCGAAGACGCGGACGCTCGGCGGTACCCGAGACCTTGCCGCGAACACGACGCTGACGACGCTTGAGGCCTTCCAGCTTCGCCTTATGCTTGTTCATACGTAAACTCCTAAAAAGGTTGATCTTGCCAGCACCTGACGGGGTGCTGGTCTTATGCGAGTGAGTCGGTTACGACTACTTGGCGGCCTTACCCAGCTTGCGGCGGATGTGCTCGCCAACGTAGTGGATACCCTTGCCCTTGTAAGGCTCGGGAGGACGATGGCCGCGGATCTCAGCGGCGATCTGACCGACCTGCTGCTTGTTGATACCCTTGACGTTCACGTGGGTGTTGTCGGGAACCTCGAAGGTGATGCCCTCGGGAGCCTCGACGATCACGGGATGCGAGAAGCCCAGGGAGAACTCGAGGTTCTTGCCCTTCTGCTGCACGCGGTAACCGACGCCGGCGAGCTCGAGCTTCTTCTCGAAGCCCTCGGAAACGCCAACAACCATGTTGTGGATGAGGGCACGGGTGAGGCCGTGGCGGGCACGGGTCTCACGCTCGTCGTCGGGACGGGAAACGGTGAGGACGTTGTCCTCGACGTTGATAGCGAGCTTCTCATAGACATCGAGCTCGAGCTGGCCCTTGGGGCCCTTGACGACAACGTTGTTGCCGTTGACTGCCACTTCGACTCCGGCGGGAATCTGGACAGGCTTATTACCGATACGAGACACGGTGATCTCCTTTCCTTCTACCTACCGAGCGAATTACCAGACGTAAGCGATGATCTCGCCGCCGACGTTGTGCTTGCGAGCATCGCGGTCGGTCATGACGCCATGGCTGGTGGAAATAATGGCGGTACCAAGGCCACCGCGGACGCGGGGCATGTCGGCAACGCCGGTGTACTTACGCAGGCCCGGCTTGGAAATGCGGCGGATGCCGTTGATGACCTTAGCCTTCTTGGGACCATACTTAAGCGTGATGTGCAGAGTCTTCTGGGGAACGGTGTCCTCGACATCGTAGCCCTCGATGTAGCCCTCCTCGTGCAGAACACGAGCGATCTCGACGAGCTTCTTGCTGCTCGGCATGGAGACCGTGGCCTTGTTCACAGAGTTAGCGTTACGGATGCGCGTAAGCATATCTGCGATCGGGTCTGTAAGGTTCATACAGATTCTCCTTCGTTCTTGATGAACACGTGCTCTTGGTTCTTCGCCGCCCTTAACGGCAAAGCCTTTTTAGCGCGTTTTCCCTGTTCCAAACTGATGCTTGAAACGCTGGTAGTGACTTACCAGCTGGCCTTCTTAACGCCGGGAAGCTCGCCCTTGAGTGCAAGCTCACGGAAGCAGACACGGCACAGGCCGAACTTGCGGTACACAGAGTGCGGACGGCCGCAGCGCTGGCAGCGCGTGTACTCACGAGTAGAGAACTTCTGCTTGCGATTGCACTTGACGATCATCGATGTCTTAGCCACTTATATCCTCCTCACATAGAGTATTGTTCGCCCCAAGCGCCGCCCCCTTGTGGGAACGGCGCTTATAGGGCAGGTGAACCTATTTCTTGAACGGGAAACCGAAGGCGTCCAGAAGGGCCTTGGCCTCCTCATCGGTGTTGGCGGTGGTCACGAAAGTGATGTCCATACCACGCTGGTGATCGACGGAGTCGAAGTCGATCTCGGGGAAGATGAGCTGCTCGGTGACGCCCATGGAGAAGTTACCACGGCCGTCGAAGCTCTTGGCGGAGATGCCACGGAAGTCGCGGATACGGGGGATCGCGACGGAGGTCAGACGATCGAAGAACTCCCACATACGGTCGCCACGCAGGGTAACCTTGCAGCCGATCGGCATACCAGCGCGCAGGCGGAAGGTAGCGATGGACTTGCGGGCACGGGTAATCATCGGCTGCTGGCCGGTAATGGCGCGCAGGTCGCGCACGGCACCATCGATGGCCTTGGAATCGGTAGCGGCCTCGCCGACACCCATGTTCACGACGATCTTCTCAAACTTGGGGATCATCATGACGTTCTCGTACTGGAACTTGTCCTGAAGCTGCTGCTTGACCTCGTTGTTGTACTTGGTCTTCAGACGCGGCACATACTTCTCTTCTGCCATTGTTCACTCCTTCTTGGGGTTTTAAGCACGGGGCGTGGCCACGGTGGGTTGTCCTCGTGCCTCCTGGCTGCATCCGCGCCGCTCATGGCATTTCGCGGTTTGGACTCGACGCAGCAGGAGCCGACAAAACAATCGGTACTATACGCGCATCGGGAGCGTATTTCCAGAAAAACCTCGTCTGCCTGCACAACTCCACAACTCCCCCGCACAAATTGATCCCCCAAAAGCAGTTGCGGTGAAATAGGGACTGTTTGACGGCTTAATAGGCTTAAACAGTCCGTATTTCACCGCAACTTAGATAGAGGGACTAGCGTTTGCGGGGAACGAGCTTGGTGCGGCGCAGGTGAATCATCTCGGCGGCGATGGAGATGGCGATCTCCTCGGGATCCTCGGCCTCGATGGCAACGCCGATCGGCAGGTGTAGCGCATCGATCTGCTCCTGCGTAAAGCCCTCCTGCTCCAGGCGGGCGCGCACAAAGGCCGTCTTGCGGCGCGAACCCAGGCAGCCCAGATAGGCGGGCTTGGCGCGCATGGCCTGAATCACCACGTCGATATCGGACTTGTGACCCGCCGTGGCGACGACCACCAGGTCGCGCGGACCGATGGGGCACTGCTCGCCCAGGTGCTTGTAATCGACCAGACGACGGTCGTAGACGCCGGGCACCCATTCGGGCGTCAGCGTGCCGGGGCGGTCGTCGCAGGCCACGACGGCAAAGCCCGCCGCCGTGAGCACGCGAGCCGTCGCGGCGCCTACGTGGCCGCAGCCAAAGATATAAGTCCGGCCCTCGGGACAGAGCGTCTCGACGTGCGACGCGGGAATCTCGGAGGCAGCATTGGTGTAGGTGACCTTACTCCCCTCCTCCACCAGCGAAAGCTCGGGGCAGCCCGCAATGGTACGACGCGATTCCTCACCATGGTACTCGGCCACATCGCCCTCGAGCGCGCTCGCGATAAACGGCTCAAAGTCGATGACGAAGTCGCCGATGCGTCGATAGGCCAAGACGTCGGCAATCTCTTGGAACAGCGACGCCTGGGTCGCCTCCAGATGCAGGTAGCACAGGCAGATAGCTCCGCCGCAGATCATGCCGGTATCGGAGTTCTCGCCGCCCATGGTGTAGCGGACCAGGCGCGAGCGTCCCGCATCCAGTAGCACACGAGCCTCATGCAGCGCAAAAAGCTCAATCTTGCCGCCGCCGATGGTGCCCGCCTGGCCGCCGTCGGCAAAGACGGCCATCCATGCGCCCACGCCGCGCGGCGACGACCCCGCCGTGCCGGCCACGACCACGAGCTCACACGTCTTGCCAGCACGCAGGGCGGCGAGTGCCGCATTCACAACATCGAGCTTTTCCATTGCCGCCTTCTATCCTCTAAAGACATCGGTGAGCATAGCGAGTGCCTCGAGCACGCCGCCGCCGACCGACGT
>UQXP01000058.1 GCA_900545055.1 uncultured Collinsella sp. | reverse complement strand
AAAAGCGTCACAACATTCGACGCTTTTCCTCGTTTTCGAGATTTTCATCAAATGTTGTGACGGTTTGGATGTGGCAAAGGGACTGTCTTTTGTTTCACATAGCGAGATCCGTACGGATGGATGGGTCGCTGAGGGCCTCGCGGAGTCAGGGGGCCAGCTGCTCGGGGCGACCCCGCAGGTAGCCGTCGAGCTCGGGCGGGGCGACCGGGCGCACCTCCGAGATCTCCTCTTGGTTGATATGCAGCTCGCCCGGCTCAACATGGGCTACGAACACCTCGCACCATTCGCACTCGCAGCGGCCGTCGCCGTGGTCCTCGCGGTACACCACGTGTCCGAGGTGCTTGAGCTGATCGGGCTCGCGCGTGATGCCAAGCTCTTCGTTGATGCGACGTGCCGTGGCGGCCGCGACGTCTTCCCCGGGGAGCGGATGGCCGGCACAGCCATCGGCCAGCACCCCGCCCCACAGGCGTTTGAGCGGACTGCGACGACAGAGCAGCAGGCGCGCGTCTTCGCCCTGGCCCTCGACCAGAAGCGTCAGAAATGCCTGATGCAGGATTCCCTCGCCGGTATGGGCCTCGATGCGGTCGACGGGGCCAAGCGCCTCGCCGGTCGCGGCATCGACCGCCACGACCTCGGCGCCTGCGCCGCCCTCATCCCAGCCGGCGCGCAGAATGCGGGCTGCGGCCTCCTCGAGCGCGGCGATGAGTTCCTTGGTGGTATCGAGCATGCGCCGCAAGTCGTCCGCGGTCGCGTTCTCCACATGAAAACCCGTGCTTGCAACTACCGGCACGCCAAAGCGCGTGGCCAGCGCCGCCGCAATATCGTGCGCCGGAATTTCGTCTCGATGGCACGGAACGGCCAGGATGCTCACCGTCGCCGTACGGCCGGGCTCGGGGCGAGGAATGGCCTGCGCCGTGGCGCCCAGGTGCGCAAACTCCGGCGAGCAGGCGTACACCGCCATGCCTCGCGGCGTCACCGTCAACTGGGCCTCGAGCGCAAACTTGCCCTCGCCCACTACAACCTTTGTCGTGTGCATACCCATGGGATCTCCTGTCGCCCGCAATGTACCTGAGACCATCTTCGCCTGTATTGCGACTATACAGGCAAGCGCAGCCTGCGACAAAGGAGGCAGGCACCTGACACATTCTGTTAGAGTTGCAGGGATTGAATCCCGCTTATTCATGCGACATTGGAGTGACAACCTTGACCGCCGCAACCACGCCTAAAAGTAAGTCAACCGCCGCCGCGCTCTCCCCCGCGCGCACCAGGCTCTGCCTGGCGCTGCTCGTGCTGCTGGGATTCTCGCTCGGCTGCTCCGAGTTCGTGGTCATCGGCATCGAAAGTGACTTGGCGACGGAACTCGGCATATCGCTTGCCGCTGCGGGCCAGCTCATCAGCGTTTTTGCACTGGTCTACGCCATCGCGACGCCGGTGCTTGCGCTCAGCACGGGGCGCTTCCGTCGTTACCAGCTGCTCGTGTGCTACAGCATTATCTTTGTGCTCGGCAACCTGGTCATGGCGTTGGCGCCCAACTTCCAGGTGCTCTTTATCTCGCGCATTGTCCTGGGATCCGTCTCGGGCGCGCTGCTCGCCGTGGGCGTGACGTACATCCCCGAGCTGCTGTCCCCGCAGCAAACTTCGCTTGCCATCTCGGTCGTGTACGGCGCGTTTTCCGTGGCGATGGTCTTTGTCACTTCGATCGGCAAGTTTGTGGCCGACACGCTCGATTGGCACGTGGCCATGTACGGTACGCTGACCTTTGCCGTTTTGATCTGCGGAGCGCTCGTGGCGTTTATGCCGCGCGCCGGACAGACCGACGAACCCGCTACCTTCCGCGAGCAGGCGGGTCTGCTACGCGAACCGAGCATCATCACCGGCATGCTTATCTTTTTGTTTGGCGTGGGCTCGGTCTATGTATTCTACGGCTACGTTACGCCTTATCTTGAGCAGGTGCTGGGTATGGGCACTGTTCAGGCGAGCACCACGCTTATGGCCTACGGCGTGTTCTGCCTGATCTCGAACATCCTGGGCGGATGGATCGACGCACGTTTTGGCATGAAGGCACTGCTTGTGACGTTTGTGCTGCAGGCTGCGGCGTTGCTCGGGCTGTTTGCCGTGGGCGGCACCATGCCGCTCGCGCTGGTCTTTGTCTTTAGCTTGGCGCTGCTCATGTACCTGTTCTCAGTCTCGTGCATCACACACTTTATGAACGTGGCACGCAGCCGCCATCCCAAATCGATGGTACTCGCGAGCTCGGTAGAACCCATGGCGTTTAACGTCGGCATTTCGTTTGGCACCGCAGTGGGCGGCGCCGTGGTGAGCAGCGTTGGCATTGCCTACGTTGGCGCGGTTGGTGCCGCGTTCTCGCTTGTGGCCTGGGCGCTTACGCTGGTGACGATTAAGCTGGCTCGCTGGGAGCGCAAGCGGGCGAGGGCGTAAGCGCAGATGCGATACTCGAGCTCGATGATGGCGATCGAAAGGAAACCGCATATGCAACGTGTACTGTTTATCTGCCATGGGAACATCTGCCGCTCGACGATGGCTGAGTCGGTGTTTACCGAGCTCGTGCGCCGCGCTGGGCGCGAGGCGGAGTTTGTCATCGATTCCGCAGCGACCTCAACTGAGGAGATTGGCAACCCGCCGCACCACGGTACCGTTGCCAAGCTACGCGAGGCCGGAATTCCCATCGTCGCACATCGCGCACGTCAGGTGCGTCGCGCGGAGTATGGCGACTGGGATCGCATTGTCTATATGGATGCCGAGAACGCGCGCAGCCTGCGTCGCATCTTTGGCGACGACCCCGACGGCAAGATTTCGCGCTTGCTCGATTGGACCGAGCGCCCCGGCGACGTGGCCGATCCCTGGTACACCGGCAATTTCGATGCCACCTACCGCGATGTGCTCGACGGTTGCACCGCTATGCTCGAGCAACTGTAGGAAAGCGAGGTCGCAGGCCACGCCTTCGGCGCGAAACGAGCGTGGATAATCTCCCGCATGAAAAATGAGCGTGGATTTTCTCCCACTTTGAGCATTCAAGTGCGCTCTAAACGGGAGAAAATCCACGCTCACCTATTCGTCGACGATCTCGGCAAGCCAGACGTTGAGGGTGTCGACCTCGGGGCAGCAGAACTTTGCCGTACCGGGCTCGTTTCCAGGCACGGTTCCGCCGTAGCGCAGGATATCGATATAGGGAAAGCCCACGTGGCAGGCCATGGAGCACATCTTGCCGCGATCGCGGTCGAAGTCAAAAACGTCGCCCGGCTTGTGACCGTGGTGGCAGCGGCACGTCCCCAGCTGGTCCACGCAGCTCACGCGGATACGCGGCCGCTTGCCACGCGGCGCGCCGAGCGGCCTGTTCTCGCCCGCAGGCTTGACGCCGTCCTCGCCAGCATTACTCATGGTCAATCACATCCAGGCAGGCCTCGATGGGAAGGCCAGCCGACTTGTCCTCTTGGTCGGCATTGCGCTCGATAAGCTCAGCCACCACACGCATGGCATCGGACGTCGCGCGCTGCAGACTCCAGCCTGCCATAACGCGGCCGACGAGCACCGCCGAGAACGTGTCGCCCGTGCCCGGGAAATAGACCGGAATCAGGTCAAAGGGAATCGTGAAGTACTCCCCCGCCACATAGTCGTAACCGATAACCGCGTTCGTGCCATTGACCACGGCGCTCGTAATGACCACCGATTTGGCACCCAGCTCGCGCACGGCGTCCACAAGGGCGCGGGCCTCATCGGGCGTGATCTGCTCTGCAATAGGCGTATCGGTGAGCAGACAGGCCTCGGTGTAGTTGGGCACCGCGTAATCGGCGCACTCGAGCAGGTGCCTCATGAGACCGATCGTGGACTCGGGCACGCCCGCATAGAGCTTGCCGTTGTCACCCATGATGGGATCGACGAACACCTTGGTGCCCTTTTGCCCGCGGCGGTGGCAAAAGTCCGAGATGATACGCGTCTCTTCCTCGGTCACGATAAAGCCGGTCGAGATGGCGTCGAACTCAAAGCCGAGCTCCTCCCAGATGGCAAGACTCTGACGCACGTACTCCGTGGTGTCGTGGATGTAGAACTTGGGATAGTTGAGCGTATCGGACACAAGCGCCGTCGGCAGATTGTGGATACGGTAACCCATGTGCGACAGCACCGGCAGCATGGCGGAAAGCGCGACCTTGCCGTAACCGCACATATCGTTAATCAGCAGCAGCTGAGTATTCTTCATGAGGGTCTCCCTTGGTTCGGGCACGGCGCAGCAGCGCCACAGTGCGACTAAGTGTAGCGCAGGAGGCGTTGTGGGCGGGCGGTGGCGCCGTGGAGGTCAAATTGTTGCGGAAAGGTTTCGGAAATGGGGGCTGTTTGCTCCATAGCGGCCTAGTTGATGCTACTCATATAGCTCCATTTCAAAACTATGCCTATTTACTACGTTTAACCGCCCGCCTCCAACCACAGCGAATTTCTCTCCAACAAAACCGCAGGTAGATAGCTTGCGTTTTTTCAGAAACAGCTGTTGTGGTCAGCGATGCTGGATTCATCGTAGTAATTAGGCATAGTTTTTGGCAAGGCCGCTTCGAAAGGCATCATCGCAGCCCAAAACGATACCTTTTCCTTCGTCCCCAAGGGATCAGATTGCCGCTTAGGAGCGTTTGCAGCGTCGAGCGGTTACGGCGTTTGGTAAAACGCCGTAACTTAATAAGTTTGGTACCTTGACATTTATTTCTTGCACTCCTAAATTAGTTAGGCACAAAACAATTGCACTACCTAACTAAAGAAAGGAGCGACACCATGTGCGATGACCACATCGGCCTCTGCCCCCACACGCCGGGCGGCGACCCCCATGAACCCGCAGATGCGCCCGCGGCACAGTCCCAATCAGACGCGCTCGCCAAGCACATCCTAAACGGGCTGGGCTTCTGCGGCCACTTTCTGCACTTTCACGGCGGCGGCGCCTCGGGAAAGGCCCCCATCGTCTGCTTGCTCGCCAAGCAGCCAAACGGCGAGATGTCACAGCAGGAACTAGGCCTGCACTTTGATCTTAAGCCCGGTTCGCTTTCCGAGATTCTCTCCAAGATCGAATGCGCCGGCCTTATCGAGCGCAGCCGCAATCCCAAAGACCGGCGGCAGCTCACCATTCGCCTGACCGAAGCGGGATGGGAAAAGGCCCACGTAGAGCAGGCGGCCCGCATTCGCTTTAGAGAGCAGGCCTTTAGCGCGCTCACCCATGACGAGCGCGAGGACCTCGCCGAAATGCTCGATAAAATCCGCGTAACCTGGGAGGAACTGGATGATTAAAACCCTCATGGGAAGCATCCGCGACTATATGAAAGTCACCGTTGCCACGCCGCTGCTCGTGCTTGGCGAGGTGCTCTGCGAGATGCTGATTCCATTTATCACCGCCAACCTGATCGACGCCATCAAAGACGGCGCCACCGTAGCCGAGATGCTTCCCACCGCGGGCCTTTTGGTGCTCATCGCGCTGACATCGCTTGCTTTTGGCGCCGCGGCAGGCGTCACCTGCAGCCATGCGAGCTGCGGCTTCGCCAAGAACCTGCGTCACGACCTGTTCTACAAAATCCAGACGTTCAGCTTTGCCAACATCGATGAGTTCTCGAGCTCCTCGCTCGTCACGCGCCTGACCACCGACATCAACAACGTGCAGCAGGCCTTTATGATGATCATCCGTATCGCAGTGCGCGCGCCGCTGGTATTGATCTTCGCCTTTACCATGGCGTTTATCATGGGCGGCAGCGTCGCCATGGTCTACCTGGTCATCATTCCGCTGCTGGGCTTTGGGCTGTTCTTTATCATCTTTAAGGTGCGTCCCATCTTCTCGCGCGTGTTCCACAAGTACGATGCCCTTAACGAGTCCGTCGAGGAAAACGTCACCGGCATGCGCGTGGTTAAGAGCTACGTACGCGAAGACTTTGAGAAGGAGAAGTTCGCGGCCGCCGCGCGCGATGTCCAGATGGACTTCACCCGCGCCGAGAAGCTGCTCGCCTTTAACAACCCCATGATGAACATCTGCGTCAACGGCGCGTTTGTCGTCATCATCTACCTGGGCTCCAAGCTCATCATCACGAGCCAGGGCACGCTGTTCGACGTGGGCCAGCTCTCCTCGACCTTTACCTATGGTTTCCAGATTCTCATGAGCCTGATGCAGCTGTCGATGATCTTTGTCATGGTGACCATGGCCGACGAATCGGCACACCGCATTACCGAGGTGCTGGTCGCCGAGCCCACGATTGCCAATCCCGCCGAGCCCGTGCTCGAGGTTGCCGACGGTTCCATCGACTTTGACCACGTGAGCTTTAAGTATTCCGCGCATGCGAAACGCCAGGCGCTCGACGATATCGACCTGCACATTACGAGCGGCGAGACCATCGGCATCATCGGCGGCACCGGCTCGGCCAAGTCCACGCTCGTTAACCTCATCGCCCGCCTGTACGACACCACCGAAGGCGCTGTGCGCGTGGGCGGCGTGGACGTGCGCGACTACGACCTGGACGCGCTGCGTCACCAGGTCGCCATGGTGCTGCAGAAAAACGTGCTGTTTAGCGGCACCATCGCCGAGAACCTGCGTTGGGGCGACCCGAACGCCACCGACGAGGAAGTCCGCGAGGCAGCGCATCTGGCCTGCGCCGACGAGTTTGTCGACGGTTTCCCCAAGGGCTACGACACCTGGATCGAACAGGGCGGCTCCAATGTTTCGGGCGGTCAGAAGCAGCGCCTGTGCATTGCACGCGCCCTGCTGCGTCGCCCCAAGATCTTGATCCTGGACGACTCCACCAGCGCCGTCGACACCAAGACCGACGCAAAGATTCGCGCAGGTCTGGCAAGCTATCTGCCCAACACGACCAAGATCATCATCGCCCAGCGCATCAGCTCCGTGCAGGACGCAGACCGCATCATCGTCATGGAGGGCGGCCGCATCGCACAGATCGGCAACCACGAAGAGCTGCTCAAGACGAGCGAGATCTACCGAGAGACCTTTACCTCGCAAAACAAGATGTCTGCCGAGGGCGAAGGGGCCGTCGAGGCCGACACCGAGGCATCCGCAACGCAAGCTCAGACCCAGGAAGGAGGCGAGGCACATGAGTAAGGCAACGACCGCCGAGCGCGCGCTCAACCGTAAGGGCGGCACCATGTCGCGCCTCATCAAGACGCTCTTTGGCTTCTATCCCGTGCTTTTGCCCCTTGTCGTCGCCGGCGTGGTGCTCTGCGCCATCATCAACTCCATCGGCGCGACCTTCCTGCAGAGCGCCCTGCAGATTATTAGCGAATCGTGGCAGTCGGGCGATTGGGAAGCCGCACAGCCCAAGATTCTGCAGCTCGTGACCACCCTCGCCTGCATCTACGGCGTCGGTGTCCTGTCCTCGCTCTTCTGGAACCGCGCCATGGCTATCGTCACGCAGGGCTCGCTCGAGAAGCTGCGCGAGATGATGTTCAACCGCATGCAGGACCTGCCGATCCGCTACTTCGACACGCACCAGCGCGGCGATATCATGAGCCACTACACCAACGACATCGATACGCTGCGTCAGATGATCAGCCAGTCGCTGCCCAACCTGCTCATGACGATCATCATCATCGTCACGGTGTTCTTTATCATGCTGTACTACAGCGTGTGGATGTGCCTGGTCATCATCGCCGGCGTCGCCTTTATGACCTTTATGACCAAGCTGCTCGGCTCCAACTCCGCGCGCTTCTTCATTGCGCAGCAGACCGAGCTCGGCGTGGTCGAGGGCCATATCGAGGAAGTCATGAACGGTCAGAAGGTCGTCAAGGCGTTCTGCCACGAGTCTGCCGCCGAGGCCGATTTTGACGAGCGCAACGAAAAGCTCTTCGAGGTCTCCCAGAAGGCCAACATGTACGCCAACATCCTCATGCCCATCCTTATGAACCTGGGCAACCTGCTCTACGTGCTGGTGGCCCTTGCCGGCGGCATTTTCCTGGCGCTGGGCGTGCCCAACCTGAGCATCTCGGGCATGGCGCTGTCCATCGCCGTCGTGGTGCCGTTCCTCAACATGACCAAGCAGTTCTGCGGACAGATCGGCCAGATCTCGCAGCAGATCAACGCCGTGGTCATGGGCCTCGCCGGCGCCGACCGCATCTTTGAGCTCATCGACGAGAAGCCCGAGGCCGACGAAGGCTACGTGACGCTCGTCAACGCACAGGTGAACCCCGAGACCTGGGAGTTCGAAGAGGCCGACCACCACACCGGCATGTGGGCATGGAAACATCCGCACCGCGCAACCGGCGAGATCGAGTACGTACCGCTGCGCGGCGACCTGGTCATGGACAACGTCGACTTTGGCTACACGCCCGACCACGAGGTGCTGCACGGCGTGTCCGTGTTTGCCAAGCCGGGCCAGAAGGTCGCGTTTGTCGGCGCCACCGGTGCCGGCAAGACGACCATCACCAACCTCATCAACCGCTTCTATGACATCGCCGACGGCAAGATTCGCTACGACGGCATCAACGTCAACAAGATCCGCAAGGCCGATCTGCGCCGCTCGCTGGGCGTCGTGCTGCAGGACGTGAACCTGTTCACCGGCACCGTGATGGATAACATCCGCTACGGCAACCTGGATGCGACCGACGAGGAGTGCATCGCGGCGGCCAAGCTCGCGGGCGCGGACGACTTTATCACCCGCCTGCCCGACGGCTACGACACGATGCTCACCGGCAACGGCGCCCAGCTGTCGCAGGGCCAGCGTCAGCTAATTTCGATCGCGCGCGCCGCCGTCGCCGATCCGCCGGCGATGATCCTGGACGAGGCAACGTCGAGCATTGACACCCGCACCGAGGCTATCGTGCAGGCGGGTATGGACAAGCTCATGGAGGGCCGCACGACGTTTGTCATCGCGCACCGCCTTTCCACCGTGCGCAACTCCGACGCGATCATCTGCCTGGACCACGGCCGCATCATCGAGCGCGGCAACCACGACGAGCTAATCGCCAAGCGCGGGTACTACTACCAGCTGTACACGGGAGCGTTTGAGCTGGAGTAGGAACGGTTACTGACGGAGGGTGCCCCGGGGACGGGCGGGGTATTTCCTCCGTGCTCAAACATTCTCGCTGCGCTGCGAAACTGCGCGCGGAGGAAATACCCCGCCCGTCCCCGGGGCACCCTCCTGTACGCGATTAGCCCGTCATTTAAAACGGAATAAAAGTTTGTGAGGCCCTGGCCGTTTGACCAGGGCCTCGTTTTGTTAGTCTTTTTGGAACGGGGCTTTTTAGCTACCCTGTGCCAAATACGGCGTCATGCTTCGACGGCACCAGATTGGGTAGCTAAAAAAGCCCC
>UQXP01000057.1 GCA_900545055.1 uncultured Collinsella sp. | reverse complement strand
GCATAGACCTTCTGGTCATGCCGTCCTCTTTGAATGACAAGTTGTCGCTCTGGTGGGCGCGCAGCGTCAACTAGTTACGCGGTTTGGTAAAACCGCGTAACCCCTAGAAACGGTTGCCGCGGAAACCGCCGCCGTTGCGGCCGCCACGATCGCCACCGCGACCGCCGCGGTCGTTACCACGGTTGCCGCCGAAGCCGCCACGGTTGCCGCCGCGGTCGCCATAGCCACCACGGTTGCCACCAAAGCCGCCGCGACCGCCACGGTCGCCGCCACGGTCACCAAAGCCGCCGCGGCCACCGCGATCGCCACCGCGACCGCCACGGTCGCCGCCACGGCCACCGCGATCGCCAAAGCCGCCGCGACCGCCACGGTCGCCGCCACGGCCACCGCGATCGTCACGGCCGCCGCGAGGACCGCGGTCCTCGTCCAGCCCCATGGCGACGAGCGGAGCGATAACCTTATCGAGAGCGGCCATCAGCTCGGTGGCCTCCTCGTAAGAAAGCTCGGGCAGGAGCTTCTCCTTCTTGTTGGCAAGCTCGACCAGGCCCTCAGCGGCATCCTCGGCAGCGAAGACAACGATCTTGCGCATATCGCCCTCGGCGTCGTCGATGCGGCCGACCAGATCGGCAGCCTCGGCCTCGGCCATCAGGCCATCGAGCTCACGAAGGCGCATGCCCAGCAGGTCGGACATTTCCTTCTGCTCCATCTTGGGCTTGAGGTCAAGAAGCTTGATGGCGCGCTCGATGTTCGCCATGCGCTCGGCCTTGGCCTCCTCCTCCTTGGAAATAGCAAAGCGACGGCTACGCAGCAGGCGGGCGGCCTTCTGCATCTTGTCCATCAGCTCTTCGTCATCGTAATCAACGGCGGCCTCGACAACCTCGGCCTCCTCCTCGGCGGAAACCTCGTCAGCAGCCTCAACCTCGGCAGCTTCGGTCTCCACGGTCTCGACTGCCTCAACCTCGGCAGCCATGGTCTCGTTCTCGGTCTCGTTCATGATCTCTTCGTTCTCAGACATGAGACTCCTTCTTGGCCCTCTCGGGCATCATCGCCCCATTCGCGGGGCCCGTCGCGCACTCTTTGCGCTTTAAACATTCATGCCTCTCGGCAAAACGTCCATTAGTTTATGGTGTCGCCATTCAATCTAGCTGCAGAATCTATGTGCACACATTAATGCAACATGTGCGACTCGCGACGAGCGTACACAACCGATACCACAAATCCGACCACGGCAATTACAGCCGCAACACGCACGGCTGCCGCAAATCCAATCGCCTGGGCAACGTCGGTCGCAACGCCAGCGGCGCCGGCAGTCGCCGCAGAACTCGAGAGCAGGCCGATAAACAGCGACGGGCCAAACGATGCGGCAATCATGTTCCACGTGTTGAGCAATGCCGTTCCGTGAGGATGCTCGGCGACAGGCAGCGTCTCCAAGCCGGCCGTTTGCGAGGGGCTCAGCACCAAACCGACTCCGGCATACACAACAACGGTCAGCGCCACGACGACGCCGATGTTCATGCTTGCCGCCGTCATCGAGATGGCAGTCTGCCCCACGGCAATCAGGGCAAAGCCGACCGGCAGCAGCGGCCATGCGCCACGGGCGTCCATCACGCGTCCGCCCACAATCGAGGTCACGGCATTGCAGGCAATCGCCGGCAAAATGAGCAAGCCCGCAACAAGGGCGGTCATGCCGTATGCGCCCTCAAAATAGAGCGGCAACAAAACGCTCATCGAGAACGTCGTCATCATCGACACCACCACAAGCAGACACGCAGGCCAAAAACGAACGCTCGCCATGGGACGCACGTTAAGCACCGGATGCTCGAGCTTGAGCTGGCGGGCCGCAAACAGGCCGAGCAGCACAATGGCGGCGAAGAGCGTCGCGATGCCGGCAATCAGATTGGTCGAGAACTCGCCTACGGAATACACAAATGCCGTAATACCGGCGGCGAGCAAAACAACCGACAGAATATCAAGCGTGGCGTTCGAACGCTCTCCGACATTCTGAACGAGCTTTACGCCCGCCGCAGCGACCACAATGCCGCCCACCAGCGGCACTACGAACACCGCCCTCCAGCCAAACAACGTGCACATGAGACCGCTGATCACGGGTCCAAACGCCGGCCCCAGCGTAATGCAGGCACCGCCCAGGCTCAGATACAGACCGAGCTTCTCGCGCGGAGCGCAAGACAGCACTACGTTCATCATGAGCGGGAACAAGATACCCGATCCCGCAGCCTGCAAAATACGGCTTGGCAGCAAAACGCTAAACGACGGAGCGACCAGGCACAGGACTTCGCCGGCAACCATGCATCCGCATGCGAAAAACAGCAGCTTGCGCGTCGAGAAACGGCCGGACAGAAAGGCCATGATGGCCGTAAAGATCGACGTCACGATCATGTAGCCCGAAACGAGCCACTGCGCCGTGGTGGCACTCACCGAAAAGGCCGCCATAATGTCGTGCAGCGCCACGTTAATGATGTTCTCGTTAAACGCGGCAACAAAGGCTGCAACATACATTACGACGAGAATCGCCGCGGCTGTCGACGGTGATTGAGTTTGCTTTTGGGATTTGGTCCCCATGGAATTCCTTCCTCTTGGAACGACAGTCGCATCGCCCCAGAGGAACGGTCCAGGGCGAAAAATGAGCCCTAGACTTACGCCAGACGCCGTACACGACGAATCTGGCAACATGGTCCAACATCGAAAGATTGTAACGCGGACGCACAGCTTTCCTTCCGCGCTATTATTAAAAGTCCACGAAAGCACAAGACATGAGGAGCCCGCCATGATTAAGCCCATCATGAAATCCGAGTTCTTTTTGCGTCTGCCTTCCGAAGACGCGGGACCCGACGATGCCGCGACCGGGCAGGACCTCCTGGATACGCTCCACGAGCATGAGCACGAGTGCGTGGGCCTCGCCGCCAACATGATCGGCGTGCGCAAACGCATCATCTGCGTAAAGGACGGCAACAGGGCGCTCCTGATGTACAACCCTCAAATTCTTGAGCAGGTCAATGCCTATCAAACGAGCGAAGGATGTCTTTCGCTCGTCGGAGAGCGTCCCTGCACCCGCTATCGCCGCATTAAGGTTGAGTATTTGGACGAGAACTTCGTCCACCGTATCAAAAACTTCTCGGGCTACACCGCCGAGATCATCCAGCACGAAATCGACCACTGCAACGGGATCGTGATCTAGTTCCGCCGATTCAAGAAAGCTCCCCGCAGCAAAACAACTGCAGGGAGCTTTTCATAGTGCGGAGCTTCTATCCCACTAGTTCTGGCGGTAGTGATCGAAGAAGTCGGCGAGGTCTTCGAGCGACTCTTTGAGCACTTCCATGCGCGGCAGGTACACGATACGGAAGTGGTCGGGCTCGGCCCAGTTAAAGCCGCCGCCGCGCGTAATCAGGATCTTCTTCTCGTGCAGCAGGTCAAGGGCGAACTGCTCGTCATCGGTGATGTTGAACTTCTTAACATCCATCTTGGGGAAGATATAGAACGCCGCACGCGGCTTGACCACCGAGATGCCATCGATCTTGTTGAGCGCCTCATACACAAAGTTGCGCTGCTCGTAGACACGACCGCCGGGACGGATGTAGTCGTTAACCGACTGATGGCCGCCGAGCGCCGTCTGGACGATCGACTGAGCCGGCACGTTGGAGCACAGGCGCATGTTGGAGAGCATGTTGATGCCCATGATGAAATCGCTCATACAGCGCTGGTTGCCCGAAAGCACCATCCAGCCAATACGATAGCCCGCGATCATGTGCGACTTGGAAAGGCCGCTAAAGGTGACACAGGGCAGATCGGGAGCGAGCGAGGCAATGGAGACGTGCTCGTAGCCGTCCATGCACAGACGGTCGTAGATCTCATCGGCAAAGATCATGAGCTGGTGCCTGCGCGCAACCTCAACGATGCCCTCGAGCACCTCGCGCGGGTAGACCGAGCCCGTGGGGTTGTTGGGGTTGATGATGACGAGGGCCTTGGTCGCGCTCGTGATCTTGGACTCCATATCCTCAAGATCGGGATACCAATCCGCCTGCTCATCGCACAGATAGTGCACGGGATGACCGCCGGCAAGGGTCGCGCACGCCGTCCAAAGCGGATAGTCGGGGCTGGGGATCAGAATCTCGTCGCCATTGTCGAGCAGCGCGTTCATCGAAAGCTGAATGAGCTCGGACACGCCGTTGCCCGTGTAGATGTGCTCCATCTGAACATTGGGCAGGCCCTTGATCTGCGAGTACTGCATAATCGCCTTGCGCGCAGAGAACAGGCCGCGCGAGTTGGAATAGCCTTCGCAGTCGGGCAGCTGCTGGCGCATGTCCTTGATAACCTCGTCGGGCGTGCGGAAACCGAAGGGCGCCGGGTTGCCGATGTTGAGCTTGAGGATGCGCTCGCCCTCGTCCTCCATACGGGCAGCCTCGTCGACGACGGGACCGCGCACATCATACAGGACGTTATCAAGCTTGGTGGATTTAGAAAAAGTACGCATGGTGGTGCTCCTTGGAATTTGAGCTGAGGGATGGGGTTCGGGCTTGGAAACGTTACGGGGCGATGATGCCTCGCCTTGATCGGCGTCACCGGCAAGCAGCCAGGTAACATCGACCTCCAAAATGCGGGCGAGCAGCTCTGCCACATCGCGCCGCGGAATCGTCTTGCCGCTCACATATTGGCTCATCTGACTCTTGCCGAGTTTTTTGCCGAGCATCTCCGATGCACGAATCACGTCCGACTGGCGAACGTCGCGATCGGACATAGCCTGTCGCAGGCGATCGCTAAACGTCTCTTGGGCCACTAGAACCTCCTTGCTGGCAAAGTTCAATTTATAGAACACGAATTGAACCTGAGTTCAATTTAGCAAGCAGTATAGCTCCGTGCCTCATTCGAAAGTTCAATTTCACAATAAAATGTACCGAACCCCGAGAATTGTCCCAAAGTGGACAACGGGTACGCGCTTTTAGAGATATTCAAGGAAACGAGCCGCCGCAAGCGAAACATCGGCCGTTCGATATATGGCGTTGATCTGGCGATGGGGATGCCCCTCGAGTGGGCGCACGGCAACATCGAACTGACAGCGGCGCAAGATGAGCGCGGGAAGAATGCTCACGCCCAGGCCGTCCTCGACCATAGCCATAATCGCATAGTCATCCCAGGTCGACAGCTTAGAGCGCACCGTCAGGCCCGCGCGGCGAAACAGCGGCGTAATCTCGTCGTCGCTACCGCGTTCCAGCAGAATAAACTGCTCGTTGGCCAAATCGGCAAGGGAAACGACCTCCGCGGTGGCAAGCGAGGAGTCCGCTGGCACCACGGCCATCAGCTCGTCTTGCACCAACGGCCGCGACGCCATACCGGCGCCGCGTGGCTCGCGCGGAATAAAGCCCAGGTCGCAGCGGCCTTCCGCCACCCATTGCTCAATCTCGGAGTAATCACCCATCAACAGCTCGTAATCGACATCCGGATGATCGGCGCGAAAGCGCGCAATCACCGGCGGCAGCACGTGGGTCGCCACACTCGAAAACGTACCGATGCAGATCTTGCCGCGCATGAGCCCACGCATCTCGTCCACGCGTCGCTGTAGGCGGCCAAACTCTTCGCATAACGCCTCGACTGCCGGCATGACCTGCCGCCCGTCGGCAGAAAGCACCACGCCCTCGCGGCTGCGATCAAGCACCTTAAAACCCCAGTCTGCCTCAAGGTCGCCCACCATGCGGCTTACGCCCGACTGCGAATAGCTCAACCGCTCTGCAGCACGCGTAAAGCTGCCGGCACGCACCGTCTCAAGCAGCACTTGCATCTTTTGGATATTGGTCTCCACGGCACGTCCCCACCTTTGCATGAGTTTTTCTCATGTTTGCCATGCATTATATTCGCTTTTCTTCTAAAGCCAGTTCACCCATAGTGAACATGCTCGGATATAGAGGGGATGTCAGCGCATGAACAACGGACTGTTTACGTACTTAGCAGCATTGCTATTGTTTGGCTCCAACGGCATCATCGCCGCTGCTATCGCGCTGCCGAGCTCCGATATCGTGCTACTACGCACGTTTTTGGGCGCGCTCTCGCTTGTCACCGTCCTCGCCATCACCCAACGCCATAAGTTGCAGGCGCCATCTCGCCCCCGCGAAGCCGCAGCCCTCCTCCTTTCGGGAGCCGCGCTGGGCGCCAGCTGGATTTTTCTGTTCCGCGCCTACCAGACGATCGGCGTCGGCATATCCTCGCTGCTGTACTACTGCGGCCCTATCATTGTCATGGCGCTCTCCCCGCTCATCTTTGGCGAAAAGCTGACCGGTGGCAAAATCGCCGGGTTTATCGCCGTCGCCTGCGGCGCTTTTCTCATTGCAGCGCAAGGTTTAGGCGGCAACATGCCCATTGCGGGCATCGTCTGCGGCATCGCCTCGGCATTTTGCTATGCGCTGATGGTCATCGCCAGCAAGGGTGCGCCGCACATCGAGGGTCTCGAGAACTCCGCGCTCCAGGTAAGCGCCGCCTTTGTGACCGCGCTGATCCTTACGCTCTTCACGCAAGGTGCCCCCTCGTTTTTCTCCCCCGGCATCGCCGCAGGCATCGATTGGCGCGCCGTCGCTATGCTCGGCGTCGTCAACACCGGCATCGGCTGCCTGCTCTACTTTAGCGCCGTCGCCAAACTGCCCGTGCAGACCGTCGCCGTCGTCGGCTACCTCGAGCCGCTTTCGGCCGTCGTGTTCTCGGCCGTCCTTTTGGGCGAAGCCATAACACCGGTCCGCCTGATGGGCGCCGCACTTATCATCGGCGGTGCGATCTTTTGCGAACTCGCCGGTAAACGTGCAGACACCAAAGCAAGCATCGCCCAAGCGGCACGTGCCTAAAAGCCCCTGCTTTGAAATGCTACCTGCGTACATAAATAATCCCCAGCTGGGGATTATTGTCTAAAATTACCCGATGTGCCAAACTGCTCTTATATGTATAAAGATGGCATAAAGGTCTACTGCTCTTGGCAGAGGCCGAATGTCCAAGGGAGTCCACGTGGCACACAACGAACTGGAGGCAAGCCTCCAAGACCAGCGTAGTCAAGGCGGGCATGGAGCCATTCCCCTCTCCGCTGGCATGCTGCTCGTTACGCTCGGCGTCGTCTATGGCGACATCGGCACGAGTCCCATGTACACCATGAAATCAATCGTCGCCAACAACGGCGGCATCGGCACCGTCAGTGAGGGCATGATCCTGGGCGCGCTCTCGCTCGTCATCTGGACCATGACGCTCGTGACCACGGTCAAGTACGTGGTAATCGCCATGAAGGCCGACAACCACAACGAAGGCGGCATCTTCGCCCTGTTCAGCCTGGTGCGCAAAGTGGCACCATGGCTGATTCTGCCCGCCATGATCGGCGGTGCGGCACTGCTTGCCGACGGCATCCTCACCCCCGCCGTCACGGTTACCACGGCCATCGAGGGTCTGCGCACCATCGAATGGGGCCATGCGCTGCTGGGCGACGGCCAGACCAACGTCATCATCATTACCATCATCATTATCTGCGGTCTGTTTGCCATGCAGCGCGCCGGCACCTCGTCAATCGGCAAGCTCTTCGGTCCGCTCATGACGCTATGGTTCCTGTTCCTGGCGGGCGCCGGCTTGTTCAACATGCTCGGCAACCTGTCCATCTTGCGCGCACTCAACCCCATCCGCGGCATCATGTTCCTGTTCTCGCCCATCAACCACTCGGGCATCATGGTGCTCGGCTTTGTCTTTCTGTCGACGACCGGCGCCGAGGCGCTCTATTCGGACATGGGTCACGTGGGCAAGGCTAACATTTACGCATCCTGGCCGTTCGTAAAGGCGGCGCTCATCCTTAACTATCTGGGTCAGGGCGCTTGGCTGCTCGCCAACAACTCCAATCCCCAGATGCTCGCGATGGACATCGTCAACCCGTTCTACATGATGCTTCCCGAGCCCCTGCGCCCCCTTGCCATCGTGCTTTCGGCCGTGGCGGCCATCATCGCCTCGCAGGCGCTCATCACCGGCTCGTTCTCGCTGGTATCCGAGGCCACGCGTCTCAACCTTATGCCGCATCTGCGCATCCACTACCCCAGCGACACCAAGGGCCAGCTCTATATTCCGCTCGTCAACAACATCATGTGGGTCGGCTGCATCTTCATCGTGCTGCTATTCCAGAACTCTGAGCGCATGGAGAGCGCCTACGGCCTCGCCATTACCGTAACCATGCTCATGACCACGACGCTTTTGACGAGCCACATCGCCGGCATCCTCAAGCACAAGCTGGGTGCTTGCGTCTTCGCCCTGCTCTTTGGTGCCATTGAGCTGTGCTTCTTCGCTTCGTGCCTCACCATGTTCTTTGACGGCGGCTACGTCATGATCTTCCTGGCCGCGCTGCTGTTCGGCCTTATGTATGTGTGGCGCCGCGGCACCGCCATCGAGCGCACGCAAACGATCCTGCTGCCCGTCTCCAAGTACATCGACCAACTCAATCGCCTGCGCAATGACGAGACCTATCCCGTGCTTGCCGACAACCTGGTGTTCCTCACCAACAGCCCCGACCCGCTCACGCTCGACCGCGACGTGCTCTATTCCATCCTAGATAAGCACCCCAAGCGCGCCAAGGCATATTGGTTCATCAACGTGCACGTTACCGACGAGCCCTATACGCACGAGTATTCCGTCGAGACCTTTGGCACAGACTTCCTATTCCGCGTGCGCTTGGACCTGGGCTTTAAGGTCAATCAGCGCATCAACGCCTACCTGCGCCAGATCGTTGGCGACCTGATGGCATCGGGTGAGTTGCCGCCGCAGCACCACACCTACTCCATCTACGAGACACGCGGCAACGTGGGCGACTTCCGTTTTTGCATGCTGCGCAAGATGCTTTCCCCCGAAACGGACATCAACCGCAACGACCACCGTGTGATGGCCATCAAGTACGCCGTCCGCCGCGCCTGCGGAAGCCCGGCACGTTGGTATGGTCTCGAGAACTCGGCCATCATCATTGAGTACGTACCGCTCTTTGCCCGCATGCGTCCGGCCGTCAAACTTGTGCGCACCCAGGTGCCGCTCGAGATCCTGATCGAAGAGGCCGAGGAAATGGAAGTCGACATCTTCTCGGACGACCTGGTCAACGGCAACGAAGCCGGCAAGAGTATGAACGTCGATCCCACCGAGCTGCTCGAGAGCATCGCCGATACGCCCGAGCAACAGCGGCAACGAAGCCGGCAAGAGTATGAACGTCGATCCCACCGAGCTGCTCGAGAGCGTCGCCGATACGCCCGAACAGCAACAGCTCGACGGCCTCGAGAGCGAACAGCTCAACGACGCCAACTTCTAGCGACGTCACAAATCGACGACAGCGGCCCTGCATCTCACGG
>UQXP01000056.1 GCA_900545055.1 uncultured Collinsella sp. | reverse complement strand
GGCTTAGTTCCCCAATCTTTCCGCAGGGGGCAAAAAGCCTCGCCGCACGAAGTGCGCAGCGAGGCTTTTTGCATGCCCGAGGACGATTGGGGAACTAAGCCCTCGTCCCTCCCCGGGATATGTAGCGAGTCGGAGTACCCTTGCTGTTACTCTGCTTTGCCCACAGAGTTGAGGTTGGTCATGCGAATCTTAACCAGCTCGGTGATCTCACGCATGCCCTCCTTGGCCGGCTTCTTGGGGTCGAAGCAGGCAGGGTTCTCGGCCATGTAGGCCATGAAGCCCTTGGTGTAGGCCTGACGCAGCTCGGTGGCGTAGTTGACCTTGCAGATACCGTTCTTCACAGCCTCGGCAACCTGCTCATCGGGCACACCGGAGGTGCCGTGCAGAACCAGCGGCACGTCGACGGCGTCGCGGATGGCCTTGACCACGGACTGCTCGATGTGCGGATCGCTCGTGTACACACCGTGGCTGGTGCCAACGCCAATAGCGAGAGAGGTGCAGCCAGTGCGCTCGACAAACTCCTTGGCCTCGGCAGGATCGGTGTAGGGGCTCTCGCCCTCAACCGCGGGACCGTCGTCCTCCTTGCCGCCAACCTTACCGAGCTCGGCCTCGACGGGCACGCCCATGGCGCGGCCAGCATCGGCGACGGACTTGGTCAGGGCGATGTTGTCCTCGAAGGACTCGTGCGAACCGTCGATCATGACAGAGGTGTAGCCCGTGCGGAAAGCCTGCATGCAGCGGTCATAGCCATCGCCGTGATCGAGGTGCAGAGCGACGGGCACGGAAGCGCGCTCGGCGGCAGCCTTGACCATGCCGTAGAAGTAGTCCAGACCAGCGGTCTTGATGGTGCCCGGGGTGGTCTGCATGATGACGGGGGACTTGGTCTCCTCGGCAGCGGCCAGAACGGCCATAACAAACTCGAGGTTCTCGACGTTGAACGCGCCAACGGCGTAGTGGCCGGCCTGAGCGTCCTTGAGCATCTTTTCGGTGGTAACAAGTGCCATGAGCGTTTGCTCCTCTCCCTCGCCCGCATCTGGACATCGGGCGTAGTTGTTCACAAGGCATTTTACCTTGCGTTTTGCTGCGCTCATTGTATGAAATTCAGCAGCTTTGCACGTGCGAGATATTGAGCCCATGCAGGTCAATACAGTCATTTTTGAAAAGCAAACGGAAGAAATTTGAGCCGAGTGAACGTGTTCGATATTGAATTTTGGGCGTTCAGCGTCTTTCTTTTATAGAAAAGATAAGTAATCGAAAGGTGTTTTCTTACTCAAAAAGAAAATGAACGAAAATAGAGTCAACACAATTCCTGCAAATTTCAGACGATGATGGAGCAGATATGGCCCACGCAACAACCCGAGCTTTCGCCGACGAGCGTCGTTCCGCCATCATGGAGATGCTCGATCATAATGCCTCGGTGCAGGTAGCAGAAATCGCCCAGACCTTTGGCGTGTCCTCCGTCACCGCCCGCGCCGACCTGGACGCGCTCGCCGAAGCAGGCAAGCTGCGCCGCACGCATGGCGGTGCCGTATCGCTCCACAAACGCCTGACCGTTTCCACGCAGGATCGCCGCATCAATGTCAACGTCGCCGCCAAGCAGGCCATCGCGCAAAGCGCCATCGAGCTCGTCAATGACGGCGACACGCTGCTCGTCGACTCGGGCACCACGGCGCTCGAGTTCGTCCGGCTCCTCGATCAGCGCGACGGTATCACCGTCATCACGGCCGACATTACCATTGCCGATTACATCGACGAGAGCATGCCCTCAGTCGATGTCGTCATGCTGGGCGGGGCGCTGCGCAAAGGCCATCGCTATTTGTACGGACCGCTCACTATGCAGGCGCTCCAAATGGTCCATGCCGATCTGGCCGTCATGTGCCCCGGCGCTTTTGTCCCCAGCTGCGGCTTTACGACCGACTTTCCCCAGATGGCCGAGACCAAAACGGCTATGATCGCCGCGGCCCATCAAAGCGTCGCCCTCATGGACGCCAGCAAGGTTAACGGACGCGGCATGTACCGCTTTGCCGAGCTCGCCGACGTCAACACCATCGTGATGGACAGCGACCCCGATAATGCCGTCGCCACCTCAATCGTCGAGATCGTCGACGACGCCCGCCCAAATCTCCTCATCGCCGGCGCTTAAACAAAAACCACCACAAAGGTCTCCTTTGTGGTGGTTTTGACGGTGAAAGTGGAGTGTCGTTACTTGGACAGCTCGTCGGCGAGAACCTCGATCTGAGCGCGCGAGGCGTCGTTGAGCGAGCCCAGCACGGTCACCTTGTTCTGCGCCAGGGTGATGTCCTTCATGCCCTCGAGCTCCTTGGTCATAACCTTGGCAGCGGTGGGCGCCCAGGAGCCGGCCTCAACGAGCGCCACCGTACGGTTCTGATAGGCATGCTCGGCAAGCGTGTGGATAAAGGTGCTCATGAACGGGAAGATCTCGCCCTGATAGGTGATGGAAGCGAGCACTAGACGGTCGTAGCGGAACGCATCCTCAACGGCCTCGGCCATGTCGTCGCGAGCCAAGTCAAAGACGGAGACCTTCTGGCCGCGAGCCTCAAGCGCGGCAGCAAGCTCCTCGACGGCAGCTTTCAGATGGCCGTACACGCTCGCGTAGGCAATGGTGATGCCCTCGTCCTCGGGCTGATAGCTCGACCAGGTGTTGTAGGTGTCGAGGTAATAGCCCAGGTTCTCGGTCAGCACGGGGCCGTGGAGCGGACAGATGATCTGGATGTCCAGGTCGGCGGCCTTCTTGAGCACGGCCTGCACGAACTTGCCGAACTTGCCCACGATGCCAAAGTAGTAGCGGCGAGCCTCGCAAGCCCAGCCTTCCGGATCCTCGATGTCGTTGGCGCCGAACTTGCCAAAGCCGTCGGCGCTAAAGAGCACCTTATCGGTGGCCTCGTAGGAGAACAGTACCTCGGGCCAGTGCACGTTGGGGGCGCCGACGAAGGTCAGGCTGTGGCCGCCCAGATCGAGCACGTCGCCCTCTTTGACGACCATCTTGCGCTCGGGGTAATCGGTGCCAAAGTAGTTGACCATCATGCGGAAGGCGCCCATGCTAGCCACGATCTGGACCTGGGGATAGCGCTCCATAAAGGCAGCGATGCCAGCGGAGTGATCGGGCTCCATGTGGTGAACGACCAGATAATCGGGCATGCGACCGTCGAGCACGGCCTCGATGTTGCCGAGCCACTCATCAACAAAACCGCCGTCGACCGAATCGGCGACAGCGATCTTTTCGCCCAAGATAACGTAGCTGTTGTATGCCATACCGTTCTCGGACACGTCGTACTGGCCCTCGAACAGGTCAATGTCGTGATCGTCGACGCCAACGTAGCGGATATCCTTGGTGATCTCCATCAGGCAAAGCCTCCTAGATAGACAAAAGAACCCGTCTATCATAGCACTCGGCTGCATCCCAACAGCTATCTGCCAGCATCCTTACCGATTGTTGTTGAAGTGCAAGATTATGCCGTTGAGCTGCGCAAACTACGAGCGCGGAGCCGCCGTGCTATGTCGAACGATGAGCTGGCCTGGAATACGAATGGCAACGGTTTTGTCCGATGCCCCCGCCTCGGGAACCGCATGCTCAAATACCTCGCGTCCGCGCTGATGCAGATCGAACCGTACGGTCGTGAGCTCGTTGTGCGCGACAAAGTCGTCAAGCGAATCGTCGACGCCCACCACGCTCACGTCTTCGGGCACGCGCAGGCCACTATCGCGCAGCGCGGCGATGGCCCCGTTTGCCATCTGGTCGTTTGCCGCGTAGATTGCCGTCATCGTACGGTCGTGCTCGGCCAGGTACCTGCCAGCCTCGTAGCCGCTGTTGGCAGACCAGTCGCCCTCGAGTGGCTCTATCGGCTCGATGTGTCTACGTTCGAGCGAGTCTTGCCAACCGGCGCGGCGGAACTGTTCGTCCACCGAGAAGGACGGACCACCGATGTAGCGAATCTGCTCGTGGCCGAGCTCAAATAGGTGATCCATAAGCAACAGCGAGCAGCCGTAATGGTCGGAGTCAACCGTGGTCACGCGCGGATGCGCATACATGGTGACGATAACCGTGCCGATTCCCGGCAGCGGATCGAACGTCTCAAAGTCGGGTGCCATGCGGCTCATGCCGATGATGATGCCATCGACCGGCAGCGCCGCCATGCGACGCGTGGCCTCGGCAAGCGAAAACTCCTCGGTCTTGGACATCTCGACCAGCGTGATGGCGCAAGCATGCTCGCGTGCGGCGCTGGCAATGCCGTCAATCATCGTGAGGTTCCCAAACTTGGTGACGTCGTTAACACACAGACCGACCGAATGGTAGCGACCATCGCGCAGGGAGCGACCGGCATAGCTGGGGCGAAAGCCAAGTTCCTGCATGGCGGTCTGCACGCGCTGACGCGTCTGCTCGTTAACGTTAGGCAGGCCGTTGGCAACGCGCGAAACCGTCTGCTGCGAAACGCCAGCAGCACGGGCGACGTCGGCCATGGAAACCGGACGAGAACTTGTATCGTTGGAGGGGCGCCTTGCCACAGGATCACCTTCACCCTTGCGAGATCTGAATAGCATGCATGCCTACCCGTGCAGAAAAATAACCTGCGCGAAGGGCCGCTATCGTCGGACGCATGTTAACGTACTCTACTTTTTCTAGCTGCAGCTCTTCTGCTCTATAAGTCCATACGGTGCTACCGTTCACGGCTGGAAACATACCGATTACCAGATTCTCAAAAAGTAATAAGCGTTGTGTTATGAGTACGTTAACATAGCCCGTAACGTGCGACATCGTGGACGTGGAGTTCACGCCGCTTCAAATTGTTAACGTACTCATAATGACGCAAAACTCGCCTGTTCGCGCCAAGGAAAGGACCCTCATGACCGCCCCCGACGAAAAGACACTCGCCACCCTCACCAAGTTGTTCGAGGAGGAGTTTGGCCCCATCGGCGACCGCCAGGTGCTCTATCTACACGCCCCCGGCCGTTCCGAGATCAGCGGCAACCACACCGACCACGAGGGCGGCCACGTCATCGCCGGCTCGCTCGATGTCGCCGTCGACGGTATCGCCGTGGCAACCGACACCAACAAGGTCCGCGTTGCCGACGAGGGCTACCCCACGTTTGAAATCGCACTCGACACGTTAGATGTTCAGGAGTCCGAGAAGGGCACGTCCGCAAGCCTCGTGCGCGGTATGGCCCACGAAATCGCAGCGCTTGGTGTTGAGCCCAAAGGCTTCGACTTCGCCTTCACCTGCTCCGTCCCCTCGGGCGGCGGCCTTTCCAGCTCTGCCGCCGTCGAGGCCGCGTACGGTCGTGCCATGGAGACGCTCTGGGGGGCGCCCGCCATTGAGCCCGTCACGCTCGCTCAGATGAGCCAGCGCACCGAGAACAACTACTACGGCAAGCCCTGCGGTCTGATGGACCAGGCCGCTGTGTGCCTGGGCGGCCTTGCCTACATGGACTTTGAGGACCAGGCTCAGCCTAAAACCCAGAAGCTCGAGCTCAACTTTGAGGATCACGGCTATGCGCTCGTGCTCGTTAAGGTCGGTGCCGACCACGTGGCCGCTACCGACGACTACGCCGCCGTTCCGCGCGAGATGCAGGATGTTGCCGCCGAGTTTGGCAAGGCACGCCTGTGCGAAGTCAACGTTGCCGACTTTGATGCCAAGCTGCCCGAGCTGCGCGCCAAGCTGGGTGACCGCGCGTGCCTGCGCGCCGTTCACTACTGGTACGAGAACGGCCTGGTCGACAAGCGCTGGGCAGCTCTCAACGCCGGCGACATCGACCAGTTCCTGGTCCTCACGCGCGAGTCCGGCGCCAGCTCTGCCATGTACCTGCAGAATGTCGTCGCCAAACTGGGTGCCGAGCAGCCTTCCATGTACGCGCTTGCTCTTGCCGAGCATGTGCTCGACGGCCGTGGCGCCGTTCGTATTCACGGCGGCGGCTTTGGCGGTACCATCCAGGCCTTCGTGCCGCTCGAGCTCGTCGACACCTTTATCACTAAGATGAACAGCTGGCTGGGCGAAGGCTCTGCCCGCCACTACGCAATTACTGACAAGGGGGCTTACGCGGCATGGCTGTAATGACCGACGTGCGCGAGGCTGCGCAGGGCTTGATTGAGTATGCCATCCATCGATCGATGATCGGCCAGGACGATCGCATCTGGGCCTACAACACCATTCTCGAGTGCATCGGCGCCACGGGTCCGGCGCTCGACATGGCCTGGGCGCTCCAGGTCGAGAAACTCTCGTTCTTGCACCCCGATACACTCCCCAATTTTGACCTGGAGGGCACGCTTGCCGCGCTTTCCGAGGCCGCCGTTGTCAACGGTGCCGCCGAGGACACGGCATCGGGCCGCGACCGCATCGCCATGCGCATCATGGGCGTGCTGATGCCGAGGCCTTCGGTTGTAAACGAGGAATTCAACGGCCGCATGGGCGTCAACGAGCCCCGCGCTGCGACCGACTGGTTCTACGGCCTGTGCCGTGACGCCGGTTACGTGCGCCGCGCCGCCATCGCGCGCAACATCAAATGGAGCACTTCCACCAACTGGGGTGACCTGGAGATCACCATCAACCTGTCAAAGCCCGAAAAGGACCCGCGCGATATTGCCGCAGCCGGTGCCGCCAAAAACACGGGCGAGAAGTATCCCGCCTGTCAGCTCTGCATCGAGAACGAGGGCTACCCCGGACGCTCCGCCGCAGCCGACGGCGGCGCTCATCCCGCCCGTCAGAACCTGCGCGTTATTCCCATTCAGCTCGACGGCGAGCGCTGGGGTTTCCAGTACAGCCCGTATGCGTATTTTAACGAGCACTGCATTGCTATGAGCTCCGAGCATCGCCCGATGCACGTGGACCGCAAGGGCCTGACCTGCCTGCTCGACTTTGTCGACCTGTTCCCGCACTACTTTATTGGCTCCAACGCCGACCTGCCCATCGTGGGCGGCTCGATTCTGTCGCACGACCACTTCCAGGGCGGCGCGCACGAGTTCCCCATGATGCACGCCGCCGAGGTCTCGCAGTTTAGCGTACCCGGTTTTGACCAGGTCAGCGGTACCGTGCTGCGGTGGCCGCTCTCGGTGCTGCGCCTGCGCTCGCATGACCGCGCTCAGCTGCTCGACGCTGCCGAGAAGATTATCCTCGCCTGGCGCGAGTGGACCGATGAGTCGGTGGGCGTCATCGCGCACACAGCCGACGGCGTGGCGCACAACACTGTGACGCCCGTCATCCGCCGCGTCGACTCCCGCGGCAATGCCGGTGGCGATATCTACGAGGCTTATCTGGCGCTTCGCTGCAACATCACGACCGATGAGCATCCGCTGGGCGTATTCCACCCGCATGCCGAGTATCACCACATTAAAAAGGAGAACATTGGCCTGATCGAGGTCATGGGCCTGGCCATTCTTCCGCCGCGCTTGGTTCCCGAGCTTGGCGCCGTTCGCGAGCATCTGCTGGCAGCCAAGGTCGATACCAGCTACGACCTTGCCGGTGCGCTCGAGGGCGACGACCTTTGCCGCAGCCACACCGCATGGGCCGAGGACGTCTTTGCTCGCCGCGCCGACGAGCTTACGGCGGATAACGCCATCGATATCCTGCACGAGGAGGTCGGCGTGGTGTTTGGCCACGTGCTCGACAACGCCGGCGTCTTTAAGTGGAACGAGGCAGGACGCGCCGCCCAGCAGCGCTTTATCGACTCGCTGTAGCACGCGAGCTCGAACGCACGCACTTAACAAATAGCGCCTACACGACCACGGCGCCCGCCGGCAACATCGCCGACGGGCGCCGTTTTCTGATGCAAGGGTAGCTAATTTGCACCAAAACAAGGAGTGTTCCAAACTGCCGACAGAGAAGGAACGCTCCCACCTGCCGACCTGAATCCCCACATTATTCGATGGAAAAACGTGGTTACCTCCCACATTATTCGATGGAGAAACGTGGTTTACTCCCACATTATTCGATGGAAAGACCAAAACGGTCTTATACTAACCATGATCGTTAGGGGGCAGTATGCAGCGACAGCTAATGGACGAACTCATCGCTTGGAAATCTAGGTCAAACCGCAAGCCCCTCCTGCTTAAGGGGGCCCGCCAGACGGGAAAAACTTGGCTTCTCAACGAATTCGCAGGCCAGCAGTATCAAAACGTCATCCGTTTTGACTTTATGCTCGAACCGGGCGTACGTTCGCTGTTCGACGGAAGCCTTGACCCCAAACGCATCATCTCCCAGATAGAGCTCCTGCGCGGCCAGACCATAACGCCGACAGACACACTCATCATCTTCGACGAAATCCAAGAGGCACCGCGTGGCATCACCTCGCTCAAATACTTCAACGAGCTGGCGCCGGAATACCATATCGTGGCAGCCGGCTCCTATATGGGGCTCGCGCTCCGACGCGAAAACGAGTCGTTCCCCGTCGGCAAGATCGACCAGCTTACCATGCGCCCCATGGGGTTTGTCGAGTTCGTTCGTGCCGTCGATGGCGATCCACTCGCAGATGCCATCCTTGCCGCAGACATGGACCTGCTGGCAAACGTTTCCGAAAAGCTCGAGCGCCTGCTCAAGGAATACCTCGTTGTCGGTGGCATGCCAGAAGTTGTCTCCGCTTTCGCCGCCTCCCACGATTTCATCGAGGCCCGCAGGCTTCAGCAGCAAATCATCGAAGCTTGCGAATCCGATTTTGGCAAGCATGCGCCAGCCCGCATCGTCGAGCGCATGAGGCTGGTTTGGAAATCCCTTCCCGGCCAGCTCGCAAAGGAAAACAAGAAGTTCGTCTACGGTGCGCTCCGTCCCGGGGCGCGCGCACGCGATTTTGAGGAAAGCCTCCAGTGGCTCATGGACTATGGAATCGTTCATAAGGTACCACGTGTTTCCGCCCTAAGAGCACCGCTCACAAGCTACGAGGATCTCTCGGGCTTCAAGCTGTTCTGCATCGACACCGGCATCCTCGGAGCACTCTCCGGCCTCACGCCAGCCATCGTTCTGAACGGGCCCGCTGTTTTTACGGAGTTCAAAGGCTCGTTGACCGAGCAATACGTCGCACAGGAGCTTTTGCTCCAAGGCAAAACTCCCACGTATTGGTCATCCTCCTCCGGCAATGCAGAGACTGACTTTGCCATCGACCATGCGGGGACCGTGCTTCCGCTCGAGGTCAAGGCGACAGAGAATCTCAAAGCAAAGAGTCTGAGGATTGCCTGCGAGAAGTTCAAGCTCGAGCGCTGCGTGAGAACATCGTTAGCGGCATATAGAGACGAGGGCACGCTCGTCAACATTCCGCTCTGGGAGATTGGGCAAATCGACAAGCTGGCACAGGCGCTGTGGAGGGGGGTGCCCCGTAAGGAGTGTCCCAAACTGCCGGCAGAAAAAGAACGTCCCCATCTGCCGCATTGAACTGCACCCCAAAACTTGGACGGCTTAAATAAGAACTACGCCGCAAGGGGCT